>JBKDAN010000019.1:0-102691 GCA_046316615.1 Phycisphaerae bacterium | reverse complement strand
GCACTGCTCACCGTCGTGTCTTCGCCACCGTGGCCATGCTTGCCATGATGCAGGTGCGACTTCACGTACTCATAGCGTTCCGCACCGAGCTTCTCGACAGCCTTCTGCTTCATGCCCACCACCAGCGGCGTACCGCTCGGCAGACCGACGCGCTCACCCGTACCGCCCGCCACCACCACCGTCGACTTGTAGTCATACACGCGGTCACGCGTGAACAGGTCCAGGCTGGTGAAGAACAGGAACAGCCCCACCGCGAAGAACGTGAACAGCATCACAACCGTGTTCATCGGGTTGTCGTACCGCAGTTGCATGAAGTACGCCATCACCAGCACAGCCTTCACTGTGGCGATCAGCATCGCGCCCGTGACGTTGATCCACGCGGGCAGCAAGATGTTGAAGTAATTCATCGCCCACACTTCCAGCTGCGCCGTCGCGACCGTCAGCACGGTCAGGCCCAGCAGCACGCCCAGCACCAGCTTGAGCGTGATAGGCGGAACAATCACGTGAGCATGATGCTCTTCGTGCCCGCCAGCGTGTGAGTCATGTGAGTGAGCGGCATGTGCCATGAGTCAGAGTCCTTGCAGCAGAATACCCAAAGTCAGGATTCCGCGTGAATGTGCGAGTCGTGCCGAAGCGTTGTGAACAGGCTGCCTGCCAGTTGCGCCAGCCGAGCAGATCAGTGAATCAGATACAGCAGCGGGAACAGGAAGATCCACACCAAGTCGACCAAGTGCCAGTACAGGCCCGTCATTTCGACAAAGGTGTAGTGGCCCGAGCCATAGTGACCCTTGAAGCTGCGGATGTAAGCCCGTGCGATCATCGTCATGCCGATGACAACGTGCAACGCGTGAATCGCCGTACCCGAGTAGTACACGCTCCACCACAGCGGAATGTTGACATCCGTCGCGAAACCATGCGTGAAGAACTTGCCCGGAGCCTTGCCACCGTAACCCTCGACGTACTGCAGCAGACCGCCCATCTTGGCGCTCTCCGCGACGACTAGATCGCTGTAGTGCGACAGCGCCGGGTCAAAGCTCAGGAAGTAGCCCGTCATCTTGGGCATGTACTCCAGCATCAGCTTGAGCACAAGAAACATGCCACCCATCACAAAGGTCGCCAGCAGCATCTGCTGACCCTTCTTGATCTTGTCCGTCTGGAAGCAGTAGATCGAGTACGCCATCGTGAAGCTGCTCACCAGCAGCACGACCGTGTTGATGCCGCCGATCTTCCAGTCAAGCTGGCTGCTGCCCTCCGTCCACGCACCCGGATACTTCGCCCGGAAAATCGCGTACGCCACAAAGATGCCGGCGAACAGCAGCACTTCCGTCGCGAGGAACAGCCAGAAGCCCAGCTTGCAGCCGTCAAACTCCTCAGCGGCGTTCTTCCAGTGATGCCCGGGCCGATAGCGAGCCCACAGCGGCTTGCTCGCGTCCTCGACCTGTCCGTGTTTGTGATCAATGGTGGTCATGCGTCGTGTGAGAGCGTCCCAAGACAGCCAGGATCGCTCACCCTTTCCATTCCCGTTCGTCAGTCCGTCTTGTCTATCCAGCCAAACGCGAGGCTCGCCGTCAGACCAGCCTCGCGATGTTCACTCAGTGTGCCCGCGCCGCGCGAAGGTTCTCCGCGGGGATCGGGTAGTCTTCCGGCTTCCAGCCCGGCGGCACCGTCGTCTCAAAGTCGTACGGGCCATGCTTCACAACCGGATCGTGATCGAAGTTGTGCTCCACCGGCGGGCTGGCTGCAACCCACTCCAGCGTCAGGCCACCCCACGGGTTCTGCGGAGCAAGCCGACCAGCCGCAAGGCTGTGCAGGAACACGAAGAAGTGCCCAATGAAGCCGACAAGCAGACCATAGCTGCCGATCGTGCTGAGCTGGTGAAGAACCTGGAACTCATCGATGTAGCTCGCATACCGGCGAGGCATGCCTTGGCTGCCCAGGTAGAACTGCGTGAAGAACGTCACGTTGAAGCTCACGAACACAACGAGCGCGAAGAAGATCGCCGCCGGCTCGTTGTACATCCGGCCGAACATTTTGGGCCACCAGTGGTGAATGCCCGCCATCAGCGCCATGATCGTGCCGCCCATCATCACGTAGTGGAAGTGGGCCACAACGAAGTAACTGTCGTGCAGGTGCAGGTCCGTGCTGAGCGTGCCCAGAGGCAGACCCGTCAGGCCACCGATCGAGAACAGGAACAGGAAGATCAACGCATACACCATCGGTGTGGTGAACGCGATCGATCCCTTGTACAGCGTCATGATCCAGTTGAACACCTTCACGGCGGTCGGAATGGCGACCAGGAAGGTCAAACCGCTGAACACCGCGCTGGCCAGTTCGCTCATGCTCGTGAACATGTGGTGGCCCCACACGACGAAGCTCACCGCCGCGATACCCAGCGACGAGTACGCGATAGCGCGGTAACCGAACACGTGCTTCTGGCTGTGCACCGCCAGTACATCGCTGATGATGCCCATGCCCGGCAAAATCATCACGTACACCACCGGGTGGCTGTAGAACCAGAAGAAGTGCTGATACAGCACCGGGTCACCACCCAGCGACGGATCGAAGATACCGACGTTGAACAGACGCTCGAAGCACAGCAGCAGCAGCGTGATGCCGATGACGGGCGTCGCCAGCACCTGAATGATCGCGCTGCTATACACAGCCCACACAAACAGCGGCATGTCAAACCAGCCCATGCCCGGAGCGCGAAGCTTGTGCACAGTGACGATGAAGTTCAGACCAGTCAGAATCGACGAGAAGCCGAGGATGAAGGCCGCCAGCACCATCAATGTCAGCTTGCCAAACTCGTTCCCGGCTGTCGTTGAATAAGGTGTGTAGAACGTCCACCCCGTATCAACACCGCCCAGCAAGATCGCACCCACCGCGAACATCGACCCCACGACGTACACGTACCAGCTCAACAGGTTCAGTCGTGGGAAGGCCACGTCCTTCGTACCCAGCATGATGGGCAGAAAGAAGTTACCCAGGCTCGCCGGAATGCTGGGAACGATGACCATGAACACCATGATCGCCCCGTGCAGCGTGAATGCCACGTTGTACGCGTCGTTCCCCTTCGCCATCGTCGGCTCGGCGTAGAACATGGTCAGCAGCTGACCCGATACGACCCCTGTGTCGCTCACGCGCACCGGGTAGAACAGTTCCGTGCGCACCGCGATAGCCGCAAGGCCACCGAGGAAGAACATGAACAGAATCGCGACCAGGTACATCACGCCGATCTTCTTGTGATCGACGGTCGTCGCCCAGTCAAACACCGTTGTCCAGAAGCCACCCTTGGGAGTCAGATAGCTCCCGTGGGCGTGGTCATGTGCGGTTGCAGTTGCCATTGCGTCTACTCCTGCGTCAGTCCATCGGCTCGCGGCCTTCGCGTCGCCGGTTATGTGTTCCAAACGTCCCGATCACCAACCCGACATTACTTGATCGCGCTCGCCTGTTCCTTGGGCTCTTCCTTCGCTGGCGCATCACCCTCGCTCGGAGCGGTCTTTGGCCCGCGATCCGACAGACTCTTCATGTACGCGATGATCGCCTCCACCTGCTTCGCAGGCATCTGCGCCTCGCTGAACGCGTTCATGTTGTTCGCGTACCCGACTCGAACATGCAGACCCGGGTTGCGAATCGACTCGACGATGTGGTTGTCGTCAGCCACGATCTTCTTCCCATCGGTGTAGTCATGCTGGTAGCCGTACAGGTTCTTCCACGTCGGGCCGGTGTTCTTGCTGCCGTCCACGCTGTGGCAGCTCATGCACTTGCCCTTGTACAGCAGCTTGCCCCACTCCACAGGGTCGGTAGGCGTGCTGCGCTTCACCATGTACGCCATCCACTTGTCGTAGTCTTCCTGGCTCACCACGCGAATGACGGCAGCCATCTCGCTGTGATACGTGCCGCAGTACTCAGCGCAGAACACCCAGTGGTCGGTGTACTTCACGCCCGCCAGTTCAGGCACATACTCGGGCGCGATGCGGCCAAGGCTGCTGCCCGGCACATACGCGCGATTGCGAGTTTCTTCTTCTTTGCTCGAAGGATGCACCAGCACGCCAGGCATGCCATCCTTGGGGCCGATCGCCGTGAACGTCATACCCGTGTAGCGGTTGGGAATCAGGTCCTGCTTCACACGGAAGTCAGGGATCCAGAACGAGTGCATCACGTCCGTCGAGTTCATGCGCAGCTTCACAGGCACGTCCGCTGGCACATAAAACACCGGCACAGCCTCAGCGCCAAAGCTCGTCGACGAAACGCCACGGTTGATCACCAGACCGTTGGGATACTCAAGGTCCCACGACCACTTGTAGCCCGTCAGCTTCAGTTCCATGCCGTTGCCCGCCGAAGCCGGCACCATCTTCTCCATGTAGCCCCAGAAGCCCTTGAAGAAGATCCACACAAGGAACAGCGTCGGAATGATCGTCCACGCCAGTTCCAGCGTCAGGTTGTGGCTCGCGCTGCGTTCTGCGATCTTGCCCGGCTTGCGGCGGTACACGATGCAGAAATACGCCATGATCCCCATCAGACCCACGAACCAAATGACGCAGAACCACCACAGCCACATGAACATGTAGTCCGTGTCCTTGGCGGCTTCGGTCATCGCGGGTTCGCGCAGCCACTTCTTGTCCCACATCGACCAGTCAGTCGTCGCGGTCGCAAGCGTCGCGTGCGTCGTCACCAGGGCTTGTGCAAGAAAACTCGTCAGCATGGGCTACTCAACTTCTGTTTGCGTGCGCCTCGACTGTTCGCAGGCCACGATTCATCTCACTTGGTCGCTCTACCTGTCCTGTCCCGTCGCTATCAGTTCCGTCATCCGTCATCCTGTCGCTATCGTCGAACCTGACTGCGAACCGCTCGCTGCGTTCGCTGCTGCCAGCTTGCGTCGGCGAATGCGTTCTGTCAACAGCAATCCGCCGATCAGACTGCCCACCAGCGCGATCGTGATGCCGCCCCCGATCTGCATCACACGAAACGCCTGCAGCGTGTACGTGCCACGAGTCGGATCAAACTCGTAGCAGAACATCATGATGCGTTCGCCGACCGTCCGCACCATCTTGCCCTCACTCGCTTCCATCAGCGCGAGCTTGTAATTCCGCACCGTGTCAGCGTCGTACGCGCTCGGATATCCGTAGAGGTACCGGCTGATCTTGCCGTCAGGCGTCGCGACAAACGCGACCACCGGGTGGCTGTACTCGTTGTTGTCCAGCCGCTTGTACTGAAAGCCCAGCCCATCCGCCAGCGTGCGCGCCGTCGAGCCTTCTGCCACGTGGTAGTTCACGCCCGCTAGCGCGCCCTCAGGCATCTCCCGCGCGTACGCGTCACGGATGTCAACTTCACGCACGCCCTTGGCCGTTTCCGCTGTTTCAGTCGGATCAAAGCTGACGACCACCACGCGGTAGTCCTTGCCCAACTGATAATCACCCTTTGCGTCCACCGCGCTGAGCGTCTGGAAAGTCTTCTCGCGGAACACGTCGCACACGATCGGGCAGCGGTAGTACACCAAAAGCAGCATCACCGGCTTGCCGTCGCCCGGGAAGTACTGCTTCAGTTGCACTTCCTTGCCATCTTGACTCGTCAGCTCCACATCAAGAGGCAGCGACAGACCGACACGCTCTTCAACGCCCACGCCGCGCTCTTCGAAAGGAACCGCCGGCGGAGCCATGTTGGGCTCGTAGCCCTTATCAAGCGCCTGCGCCATCACACCACTCGCGCACACAGCCACGCCCGCGGCCAAAGCCACAGTGCGTGCGATGCGGGAGATGGAGCGATGCATCATCATGTCAGCTCACCGAAAACACAAACCAGCTCATGGCTTCGCCGGAGCTTCACTGCCACCTTCACTGCCCTTGGCACCAACCGGATTGGCCCAATGCTTCAGCGTGCCGTCAAGGCTCGCCGACTGCTTGCTGTAGTTATTGATCACTTCATCCATCGCGGAGCCAATGGGAATCTGCACGTGATTCGCATCCAGCGCGCGGAACTCAGCCTTCTCCGTGCCCCAGCTCAATTCTGACTTCATGTTCTGGCGGTGCTTCAAGTACTCAGCGTGGCTGAGCGTGTCGACTTCCACCGTCGTCTTGATCTGCTGCAGCTTCACGACCTGAAACAGCTGAATCAACCCGGCGATCGCGACCGCCAGCACCAGGATGATGCCAACCAGCCACTTCACCAGCACCCACGTGTTGATCGCATGCGTGTGCTCGGACTGAGGCGCACCCGTTGCGTCGCTCGCGTCTGCGTGCGCCGTGTGAGAGTGCAGGATGTTCTTGTCGTCGATGGCCATTGCCGCCTCGCTTCACTGACACCCGTTTGGTTTCAGACTCCGTTGAAAACTTCGTCTTGCCAGACCGGATGGATTACTGCCAAACCGTATTCGACCAAACTCGCCCAAATCCTTGCCAGATCCGTCATGCAGGGATCTCGGGGTTTCCCGAGCACCCATGAATACCCGTGTGAGCCGCACCATCACACGCTGATCACATCTTGATCACATTGTGATCACACGTAGTTCTTGTGATCAATCGCTTCGTGAATGC
Source organism: Phycisphaerae bacterium (assembly GCA_046316615.1). Taxonomy (GTDB): domain Bacteria; phylum Planctomycetota; class Phycisphaerae; order Phycisphaerales; family UBA1924; genus BJHL01. Next base: position 96,158 of record JBKDAN010000019.1, on the reverse strand, counting down.
GCGGATCGTTCACCGCCACCAGCGGACCACTCGTGACCTTGCGGATGATGAATCCGGCCAGAATCGCGAGCATGCCGACGATGAGCAGCACATCGAGGTACGCGCCACCGATGCCGGGGCCCGTCGCCGTTGCCTGCTGCACCGCGATCAACACGCCATTGGCGTCCTTGATCGGCGTGGGTGTGTAAGCCATGGGGCGAAGAATCCAGAACATGTCCGCCACCTGCATCGCGATGCACCACAGCGAGATCGGAATCATGAGATTCAGATTCTTCTTGACATGCCGCGAGATGAGAATGAGGAACGGTGCGATGAAGTGCCCCACCATCAGCAGGATGCCCAGCTTGTCCCAGCCGAACTCCTTGCGGTGGTTGTAGAAGGCCGTTTCTTCGGGGATGTTCGCGTAGTAGATCAGGAAGTACTGGCAGAAGCCGATGTACGCCCAGAACACCGTGAACGCGAACTGGAACTTGCCCAGGTCATGGAAGTGCTCGTCGCTGACGCAGCCCTTGAGCTTGCCCTTGCGAAGCAGCACATTGATGACAAGGCTGATCGTCGCGACCGCACTGAACACCGCGCCCGCGAAGAAGTACACGCCCCACATCGTGCTGAAGAACTTGAAGTCAGGACTCATGAGGAAGTCAAAGCCCGCGAACGCGATCGTCAGCGCGAACACCGGCATGCCCCACGAGCACAGACGCACAGCCTTCGCCGTCAGCCAGCGATCGCCCGTGCGATCCTGCTCCTTGCTCAGCTTGATCAGCGAACTGGTGAGGAACCACCAGAAGAAGCCGTAGAAGAGCGTGCGAATGACAAAGAACGCCGGGAACTCGCCGACTGCCAGCGGGAAGAAGAAGAACGTCGCCTTCTTGTTCAGCAGGTAGTCGCCCGCGTTCTCGCTGTTCATCCACGTGAACAGCACGCCGTCCTTCGCGATCTCAATCGCCAGAGCAGGCAGCAGCAGCAGCCACGCCCAAGGCAGGAACGCCATGATGTTCTCAACCTGCCGGCGAATGGTCGAGGTCCACCCCGAGTTCACGAGGTAGTTGACCATCACAAAGAACGTCGCACCGATGCTGATCGCCAGCACCGTGAACGCCCCGACGAGATACGCCGCGATGCCGTGCTTGAGGCTCACGTCACCCACGCCGGCGAACGCCGCCGCGAGGCCCGCCGCCAGCAGCAGCACACCCAGGACAATCAGCCCCATCGACATGCCGTTGCCGGTGCCCTTGGGGAACTCAATGTTCTCACCGCGCAGCCGCTGAGGCAGCCCGCCCGTGTGACCGTGGCCATGATCATGATCATGATCGTGCCCATGTTGGTGGGCGTCATGCGGAAGAGCAGTCACTTCGCACCTCCAGTTGCCGCAACGCTGCCCGCATTCGAGCCGGTTCCAGCGCCGGCATCAGCCGCCGGCTTGGGCAGGTCACGCATCTGCTGGCGAACCTGATCGCGCAGACTTTCAGGAACATCTTCAATCGTGCCGGTCTTGCTGGCTTGCAACGCGCGGATGTACGCGACGATGCGCCAGGAGTCATCAACCGTGAGGGCGTGCTTATAGCCCGGCATCTTGTGATTCACATAGTCCGGAGCATCAGGGCTGCCACCGGGCACGCCATAGCGAGCGATGTGGAACAGGTAGCCGTCGCGCCCCTGATCCGCCTTTGCATCCTTGTACTTCGCGTCATGGAAGTTGGGCAGCGTGTAGCTCCACTGCTTGCCCACCATCCCCATGCCGTCGCCGTTGTAGTTGTGGCACGCCGAGCAGTAGATGTTGAACCGCTCCTGACCGCGCAGCAGGTCTTCCTTCGTGAAGCGCACCGGCGCGACGGCGAGATACGTGCCGTCCTTCGCCTTGCCTTCGTAGTACCCGCCGTCTTCCTTCAGCAGATCATCGCGCTGCTGCATGAAGCTGTCCGCCCAGTCATCCTGCGTGACAAAGCCCTGGCGACCGAACGCCACCGTGTTCGCCGGCTGCTGACGCATCTGCCGACCGTCCACGAAGAAGTCGCTCTGCCCTTGCGGCTCCCACTTGGGGCTGTCATCCAAATCCGGGAAGAACTGACGCGGCGGCGCATCTTCGCGCTCGCCTCGGCAGCCAGACAGCGTGCCCACGCTCACGACCAGCGCCGCAGCGCTGACGAGAACTAAGGCGGAATTGTGCTTGCTCATGGTGTTCATTGCTTCACCAGTTGTGATCTGTCTTCTAACTCTGTCTTCTGCCTTGACCCTACTACCTAGTGCCCAGTCGCCAGTGCCTATTCCTCGACCAGCTCAATGCTCGTCGCCCCCGCACGCTCCAGCAGGTCGCGCGTCTTCTCGGGGTTGAACTTCGCATCACCCGCTTCAATGCAGATGAAGAACTTGTCGTCGCTGCTGCCGAGGAAGCGTTCCTTCTTCAGCAGCGGGTGGTTGTGCCGAGGCAGCCCGTTCAGCGCAAACATGCCGATGATCGCAGTGAACGCGCTCAGCAGAATGCCAAGCTCAAACGTGATGGGCACAAAGTTCTGCCAGCCGCCCGACGTGAAGTCGCCGTACGGCTTGCCCTGAACCACCATCCGGTATTCCTGCGCGCTGATCCACCACTGCATCAGGAACCCAAGGCCCGCGCCGCTCATCCCGCCGCAGAAGACCAGGATGGGCAGGATCGTCCGCTTGATGCCCATCGCCTCTTCCATGCCGTGAATCGGGAAGGGCGTGTACGTGTCCCACTTCTCGTAGCCCGCGTCGCGAACCTTCTCCGCGGCGTGGTACAGGTCGGCGGGGCTGGCAAACTCAGCCAGAATCCCGTGCACCTGCTCGTTGTTCTCCGTCATGTAGACGGTCTGTTGCGCGGCGACTGACATCAGTGGCCTCCCTTTCCATGCGAACCGTGGGAATCATGCCCGTGGCCGCCATCACCATGTCCGTGCGAGTGCGGGCTGGCCTGCGGCAGAACCGCCTTGATTTCCGCGATCGGGAAGACCGGCAGGAATCGCAGGAACAGCAGGAACAGCGTCAGGAACACGCCGAACGAGCCGGCGAAGATCATGATGTCCACCAGCGTCGGGTGGAACATGTGGTATTCACCAGGCAGGAACGCGCGGTGCAAGCTCGTGACGATGATCACGAAACGCTCGAACCACATCCCCACGGTCACCGCCAGCGCGACCAGCCACACCACCACCACATTCGTGCGCAGCTTCTTGCTCCAGAACAACTGCGGACTGATGACGTTGCACGAAATCATCGTCCAGTAAGCCCACCAGTAAGGCCCGGTGGCTCGGTTCACGAACGCTGCAACTTCGTACTTGTTGCCGCCGTACCACGCGATGAAGAATTCCATCGAGTAGGCGAAGCCGACCATCATGCCGGTCACCAGCAGAATCTTCGCCATGTTCTCGATGTGGCGAAGCGTAATGATGTCCTTCATGTTCGCATACAGCTCGCGAGCAGGAATCAGGAGCAGCAACACCATCGCGAAGCCGCCGAAGATGGCGCCCGCGACGAAGTAAGGCGGGAAGATCGTCGTGTGCCAGCCGGGCAGAATCGACGTCGCAAAGTCAAACGACACGATGCTGTGCACGCTGAGCACCAGAGGCGTCGAGATGCCCGCCAGAATCAGATACGCAGCCTCATAGCGGTGCCAGTGACGGCTGCTCATGCGCCAGCCCATTGCCAACGTGCCATAGGCGTATGCACGAGCCTGGTCAGCACGAATCTTGAGGAACGGCAGGATGTACGGGCTGCCTTCAGGGTTCAGACGCAGACGACGATCCGCGCGGTCGCGCAGTGTCGCAAAGTCAGGAATCATCCCCATGAACCAGAACAGCGCAGACACCGTGCCGTACGTGCTCACCGCGAACACGTCCCACAGCAGCGGGCTCTTGAAGTTGGGCCAAATCGCGTTCGCATTCGGAATCGGCGGCAGGAACCACGCCATCCACTGACGACCGATGTGAATGCCCGGGAACGTCGCCGCGCAGATAACCGCGAAGATCGTCATCGCTTCCGCGGCTCGGTTCACCGCCGTGCGCCACTTCTGCTTCAACAGGCACAAGATCGCGCTGATCAGCGTACCGGCGTGGCCGATACCGATCCAGAACACGAAGTTGGTGATATCCCACGCCCAGTCCACCTGGTTCGTCAGGCCCCACGTGCCGATGCCCGTGATCACCAGATACAGAATGAACAGGCCGCCAAGCTGCGCCAGACCAAACGCATGCAGGAACACGGGCAGCCACCAGCGCGGCGGCTTGTTCTCGGCGTAGCCGCACACGATATCGGTGATCTCACCGAAGCTGCGGTTGTTCAGCACCAGTGGCGGCCGCACACCCGGATCATCAATCAGGGTGCCGTCGCCGGTCTTGGGGTCCATCACAGGCGGCGGTGTCGCCGGACGGGCCAAACCCGCCAGACGCTGCGCTGTGGCTTGATCGGGGTGAATCGATGTCATGCCCTGCCTCCACCAAGCACGCGCAGGCTCAGCGCGTAGCCGGAGTCTTCATATCGCTTGGACTTGTCGTAGAACGAATGCTTGCCGTCTTCGCCGTGCTCGTGACCATGCCCGTCACCTTCGCTGTGCGGCGCACCGGGCACGCCGTGGAACGGCGAGTCGATGTGCTTCAGACGCTCCGGATCGGTCTTGGCCAGCAAAGCCGGGTTCGGGTTCATCACACGAACCATGTGGCTCGTGCGCGGACGCGTGTTCAGATAGCCCAGCAACGCGTAGCTGCGGGCGTTCGCACGGCTCGCATGCACCTTGCTGGTCGTGTCGAGAATGTCACCGAAGATGATCGAGTTGCTCGGGCACGCCTGCTGGCACGCCGCCTGGAAGAACCCATCCGGCACCACGTAGTAACCGTCCTTGTCGCGAATGTCCGAGAGCTTGCAATCGATCTTCGCCGCATTGATGCGCTGCACGCAGTACGTGCACTTCTCCATCACGCCGCGGCTGCGAACCGTCACGTCGGGGTTCTTCTGCATCCGCGTGATCTCATCCAGCTTCTCACGCAGACGCGGCGGAATCAGGTTCGGGTTGATGCTGTTGTGCACCGTCGAACCGTTCACACCGTTCTGGCCCGGAATCTTCTCACCGATGGGCTCGATGATTTCCTTGCCGAAGTAATTGCCGTTGAACTTCGTGACGCCGTAATCAAACCAGTTGTAACGACGCACCTTGTACGGACAGTTGTTGGCGCAGTACCGCGTGCCGATGCAGCGGTTGTACGTCATGTAGTTCAGACCTTCCGGTCCGTGCACCGTTGCGTTCACCGGGCACACGACTTCACACGGCGCGTTTTCGCAGTGCACGCATGCAACCGGCTGATGGTGAATGGCCGCGGGGTTGTTGAAGTCATCGCCCGTGAAGTAACGGTCGACGCGGATCCACTGCATCTCGCGTCCCTTCGCCGTCTCCTTCTTGCCAACGACCGGAATGTTGTTCTCAGCCTGGCAAGCGATCGTGCAGGCGCCGCACCCCGTGCACGTGGTCTGGTCAATCGTCATGCCCCACTGCGGACGCTCAGTGAACGCGGGCGGCTGGTTCTGCTGATACTTGCCCTTGTTCGGATCACCCTTCTTGAGGTTCTCCGCATCAGGTTCCGCCTTGCTGCGGTTGTACGGATTCTCATACGCGCCGATGTTCGGCGGCGTGTGATCCAACTCGCCAAGTCGCTCAGCGAAGTTCAGATCCCACTGCGTGCCGTAGAACTCATCGACGATCCTCTGCGTGTCCTTGCCGTGCTTCTTCCACGCCGGCAGGTCCACCGCACGCACGATGCCCGTGCGCCCTTCCATGCTCCAGTGAATCTGCGTGCTCACGACCATGTGGTCGTCGCCAGTCTTCGTGATCTTCGCGCCGCTGCCCGCAAACGCGTTGCTCTCGCTGCTGCGGAGTGGATACACGTTGAAGCCCACGCCATCAGCCACCAGGCCGGCGTTCGTGCGGCCGTAGCCAACCGTCGCGATCACCGTGTTGTCCGCCACACCCGGGCAGATCCACACCGGAGCCTTCACGGTCTTGCCATGAAGCGTGATCTCGACCATCTGGCCATACGGATACTTGTTCTTCGTGTAGATGGTGTTCGGATCGCGATCCGTCCAGCCGGCAGGCAGCACATCAAGCGCCGCCGCCGTCTTGGGGCTCATGATCAGCGGGTTATCCCACACCACGCGCGTGCCGTACTGAGGCAGTTCCTGCAGCCAGCCCACGTTCGCAAGGCGACCATCAGCGATCATGCCGAGCGTGAAGGTCACATCCATCGCGTCCTTCGTCGGAGCAGCCGGAATCTTCATTGCGCCCAGCGCCGTCGCGATCGCGTCAAACTTCACCTTGGGGGTTTCAGTCTTCGCGCCGCTGTTCTTCACAACGCCATCGTGCAAGCTGCGACGCCAGTTGGTTTCAAAGTCCGTCGCCGCGCCAAACATTGCAGCCGCGTTGCCGCGCCACGCTTCGCGAACGATCTCGTAGCCATCGACCTTCGCGTTCATGTCCTTGCCACCAAGCAAAGCCAAGAACTCGATTTCGCTCATCGAGGGGTCATACAGCGGAGCGATCATCGGCTGGATCGGAGCAACCGTGCCGTCCAGCGCACGCGTGTCGCCCCACGATTCCAGGTAGTGCGAACCGTTCAGAGCCCACGTGCTTGCCGCTGAGGTTTCGCTCTTACCAACCGTCAACGTGATGGTCGCGGCAACCTTCTTCCAGCCTTCGACAAAGCTGATGTCACCGGGCGCATCAAACGCGGGGTTGGCATGCACGCACACCAGCGTCGTGATCGCGCCGTCGTTCATCGACTTCGCCAGCTTCGCAAGGTCCGCAAGACCGTCGCTCGCCGTCTCAGCATCAACCGGCACATACGACACGCTCTTGCCCACGTTGCCGAGTGCCTGATTCAACGCCGCAACAATCGCGTGCACCGCGGGAGCCTGCGTGTGGCCCGCGACGATCAGCGTCTTGTCACGATTCGCGCTGTCCAGCAGGTCCTTGGCTAGTTCATCCAAGAACGCTTCGCCATGGTTCGCGGCCATGTCTTCGCCGCTCACGCTCACGCCGCTCATCGCAGTCTCGAGCGCCTTGGCTTCCGGCTCAGCAAGCTTGGGCAGCACAGCCTTCGCCAGAGCAACCGCAAACGCACCCACACGTGCCGAACTCAACGGCAACCGGTGATCCGCCTGACCGCCCGTCGCCGTGAGATTGCTCTCAACCACGTACAGGCGCGTCATCTCATCATCAACCGTGTTCACCAGTCGTGAAGCCGCAAACTGGCGAGCATGCGTCAGTTCACCGGCTTCATGCGTCAGGAAGTCGCGATCAAGCGACACGACGATGCGCGTCGCCTTGGTGATGTTCAGCATCGCACGCTTGGGGCTGCCAAACGCGATCGCCGTGCCGAGCAGTTCGTTCTGTGCCGTATCGCCCGCCGTATACGCGACCCACGTGGCCTTGGGCCACTTCTTCATCACACGGTCACGCACAAACGCTCGCGACGGGCTGCTGTTCTTCTCAACGATGAACGCCAGACCTTCGCCTTGCTTCGCGTCATACGCCGCGAAGTGTGTGCCCGCCCACAGACGGAAGTCATCCCAGCTGCGATCCGCGCGAGCCTCACCCTGCAGCAGCGACGGGTTCCACAGGCGGTCCGGGTCATAGAGCGACATGATGCTGCTCTGCGCCCAGCTGCTCACCTTACCTTGGTTGTACGGGTGCAGCGGGTTGCCTTCGATCTTTGTGGGCCTGCCTTCGTGGCATTCCACCATCAGGCCTTCAGCGCCACCGTCAAACCGCGGCATGCTCGTCACGTAGTACAGCGGCTTACCCGGAATGATGTCTTCCGGCACCTTCTGGCTGTACGTGTAGATCTTGTGGTCCGGGCGACGGCAGCCGGGAATCGTCGCAGCGACGCCAGCCAGTGCCATGCTCGCGCCCATGAGCTTCATGAACTCACGACGGCTCTCGCCGCTCTTGCCGGTCGCAACCGTCGGATCCGACAGATCCATCCGCTCGCGCGTCACAAGCTCAGCCATCCCGCGCGGGAACTCGCGCTCCAGATGCTCGCGGAACTCCGCAGAGTCCACGACTTCATCGAAGCTGCGCCACGCGGCTTTCCCGTTGATGCGCTGCAACGCTCGAGGCGTCGCGGCGAGTGCTGCGGCGGAAGGCTTCGCCTTCTCACCCTTTACCGTGCTGGGGCATTGATCGTGGGACATGGGGAAATACTCGAAGGGATTGGGAAGTAGGCATTGGGCATTAGGCGACAGACAGGAAACCTCGCGGCATCGGGGGCCTAATGCCCAATCCCCAATGCCCAATCCCTATTCAGTAGTGACACGCTCCGCAGTTTTCCGGCGGTGCTTTCTGAATCGCGTCCAGAACCTTCTGCGCCGCAGGCGTCATGACGCCAGCGTTCGCACGCTTCGTCAGATCATCCTGCACCCATCGAAGGTCCGTGACCTTGTCAACCGGAACCACAACCTTCTCCGGAGCGCGGTGGCACTCAAGGCACCAGCCCATGCTCATCGGTTCAGCGTGATGCACGATGGGCATCGTGTCAATGCGGCCGTGGCACGAGTAGCACGACACACCAGCCGCGACGTGAACATGGTGCGGGAAGTTGTGCACGTAGTCCGGCACCTTGTGCACGCGGCGCCACGGAATGCTCGCGTCCTGCGCATACGCATCGCGAACAAACTGCGTCTTCGCCTTGTGTGTCGGGCTGAATATCTCCGTGCCTTCCGCCAGCTTGTTCAGCTTGCCATCAGCGTGGCAGCCAAAGCACGTTGCGACATTCGGAATGTTCGCTTCGTAGCTCTTCTCCACCTTCGTATGGCAATACCGGCAGTCCATGCCCAGCTTGCCAGCGTGAATCTGGTGGTTGAACCCGCCGCCCGGTTGGGTGGGCATGTACCCCACGCGCCAGAACTTCGGCGTCGCGTAGTACCAAAACCCGCCGATGGCGGCAGTCGCCCCGCCGAGTGCGGCGATGGCAAAAACAGTCGGAAACGCATTGGACCACTTCGGGAAAAGAACGGACACGCGTCGGCTCCTCTGGTCCTATCACTGACGGGCACCGCAAATGTGGCCACATCCACGCGCCCGATGACCAAACGACCAAATACGACAACAACTCTCCCCCAAGGACAGCAGTCGCCCTGACGGGAGCCGTTAGCATAGCACAAAACCGGAAGGTTTGCTGTCTGACAGCAAAATTGTGGCATCCGCGCTAGCATGTTGACAAGAATTTCTGTCAAACCGTAATTGAGACTCAATCGCAAGAACCCAAACCGCCCCCCTTGTCGAGGTTCACCATGTCAGTCCTCTCCTCCGCCGTCCTCGATCCCGCCTCCCCGCGCAGACTTTTCGGACCAACTCTCGTTGGCGGCTTCTTCGCGGCCTTCTGCCTCTGGACCACCTGGTTCATTACCCACCTTCCAATCCTCAACCTCGACCAGCAGATCGCCCTGCCCATTCTCCTGGCGGTGTGGTCCATCGCCCTTGCTATCCCCGGCTTCATGGTCGGTCGTTGTGATGGCTGGAAAGTCGGCCTGGGCAGCGGCATCGTTTCAGCCCTCGCCGGCCTCCTCTTCCTGGGTAGCAAGCTCACCGAAAAGTCCGTCGCCGCCCACGACGCGATGCAGGCCGCGACCCTCAAGCCCAACGCCGGCCTCATCATGCTTGGCTTCATTGCCCTCGGTGCCACCCTCGGCGCAGTCGCCGGCGGCATCGCCGGAACTGTCCGAGGCCAGCACGACTCCTCGCGCACCCCGTGGATGCAGCGCTTCGCCCTCGTCGCCGTGCTCTGCACCTCCCCGCTGCTCTTCATTGGTGGCCTCGTCACCAGCACCCAATCCGGCATGGCCGTGCCCGATTGGCCCAACAGCTACGGCACCAACATGTTCTTCTACCCGCTGGGCAACCGCATGGCCCTCGATCAGACCGTAACCTCCCAGCCCGACGAGTGGAAGAAGCTCCTGAGCAAATCACAGATCGCCGAAGCCGAAAAACTCACTGGCGACGAAAGAGCGCAGTTCATCGCGCAATCCGCTCAAACCAAAATCTACTACGAACACACCCACCGCCTCTTCGGCACACTCGTGGGCCTCGTCACGCTCATCCTCTGGCTCTGGGCATTGCTCACACCCACCTCCCGCGGCGTGCGCATCTTCACCACAGTCGTCTTCGCCACGGTGCTCGCACAAGGCATCTTGGGCGGCATCCGCGTGCTCCAAGGCTCCGTCGAAGTCGAAGCAGACAATCGCTGGTACAGCATGCTCCACGGCATCTTGGGCCAAGCCACGTTCGCCACCATCTGCGCCTGCGCCATCTACCTCTCGCCGCGATTCCGCTCTTGGAACCCGCTCACCCAGCTCGACGGCTCCCGCGTCATGCGTGCCTTCGCCACCGCCGCCCTGCACACCACGCTGCTGCAACTCATCTTGGGCGCACTCTACCGCCACACGCGCAGCACACACGCTCTCATGGCCCACATCGTCTTCGCCTTCCTCGTCGCCGCACTTGTCGGCTTCGTCGGCTTCAAGGCCATGGCGTACGGCAAGAAGCACGCCACCACCACCACTTCGCTCCCCGCACTCCTCAGCCCGCTGGGCATGCTCATGGGCCTCGTCGTCGCATTGCAATTCCTGCTCGGCTGGGTCGCGTTCCTCGTCGGAGGCGGCGCAGAAGCTGTCACTGTCACACAGGCCCTCACCCGCACCGCGCACCAAGCCAATGGTGCCGCGATGCTGGGTCTGGTCACCGTGGTCTACGTCATTGCACTACGCCTGCACAACAAGAAGCTCGCCGCGACCTCCCCAACTTCACCCGTTCCCGTCACTGCATAACCACGTCGTACGCTCTTCGCGTTGGCATCGTCTGAAACCCCAACACCCGCGCCCGACGAATCCGCCGCGCTCATGCAGCAAGAAGCCACGATGCCACCCATCGTGCAGCGACTGCACACCCGCTTCGCGCGCCTCAGCGTCGCCGCAATTCTCCTCGCCACCCTCTGCTTCTCGCTCTTCGCGCTCTCAACGCTCCGCATCCTGCCCTATCCCACCCTCTGGTTTGTCCTGGGCGTCGCCTGCGCCCTTGCCAGCTTCGCCTCTCCGATCATCCAGGTCCGCTCAATCTCGCGCCTTCGCTCCCGCGCCCGCGCCGCCAACTGGCGGCTCTGCCCCCACTGCGGCTATGACGTCCAAGCCTGCACCACCCCACGATGCCCCGAATGTGGGCGCGACGGCGATCCAGATCGCGACGCTCGCTCCTGGCAAGCCGCCACCGATCTCACACTCAGGAAATCCGCGGATTAGCGCGTGACAAAGGCCCCAAAACCGAGTACAAGATCAACACACACAACAACCGATAGTTGTTCGTCCTCCTTCACTTGCCTTCACCGCATGCAACAACTCACGAGTACCGTCGTTAACCACCGGTCATTCGCGACTCTCGTCCCCGCGAAGTTTCCCTCTGGACCTTGTTCGTCGGAGTCCGCATGCAAGACGCTCCCTCCACGACCCCCGCCAACGACGACGCCATCACGCCGTCACTGCTGCCCATCCGTCGCGACAACTTCGGCTACGCGCAGGCCCGCCACCTCCTCTGGCGTGCCGGCTTCGGTGGTACTGACGCCCAGATCAATCGCCTCGTGAGCTGGGGTCCCGAAAAGTCCGTCGACACCCTGCTGGGCTTCATGGATGCCGACAAGCCAAACGGCCCAGGCGCCTTCAAGCCCATCACGCCCGATCAGTTCGACAAAGACATCATGCGCCCGCTGACCGAAGACGAGCGCCGCGAACAACGCCGCGCCCAGCAGGCCCAGGACGAGGACACACTCGCCAAGTTCCGCGAAGCCCGCCAAGAGCGCGAACGCATGGACCGCGGCCAGATAGCCGAGATCCAGAAGTGGTGGCTCACGCGCATGATCGAAACGCGCCACCCGATGGAAGAGAAACTCACCCTCTTCTGGCACGGCCACTTCGCCACCAACTACCGCGTCATCGAAAACAGCTACCACATGTTCATGCAGAACCAGTTGTTCCGCCGCCACGCCGCGGGCAACTTCGGTGAACTGCTCGCCGGCATGATCCGCGACCCTGCGATGATCGCCTACCTCGACAACAACGACAGCCGTAAGGGCCGCGCCAACGAAAATCTCGCACGCGAGATCATGGAGCTCTTCGCCCTCGGCATCGGCAACTACTCCGAAGAAGACATCAAGGAAGGTGCCAAAGCCCTCACCGGCTACACCTTCGAAGACGACAGCTTCGTCTTCCAGCGCACCAACCACGACAACAGCGAGAAAGCGATCCTGGGAGAACGCGGCACGTGGGACGGCGACGACTTCGTCAAGATCATCCTCAGCAAACGCGCTTGCGCACGCTACGTCATGCGTCGCATGTATCACTTCCTCGTCGCCGACTTGCCCCCCGACGAACGCGGCGGCGACAAGAACCTCGATCCCGCCCAGCAAAAAGTAGTGCGCGAACTGGGCGACATGCTCTACAGCCGCAAATACGACCTCCGTCCCGTGCTGCGTCGCCTGCTGCTCAGCAACCACTTCTACGACGACACCATCATGGGCCAACAAATCAAGAGCCCTGTGCAACTCGTCGTGGGCGCGGTGCGAAGCCTCAATACCCCCGTGCGTGATCTCAGCATTCTCAATGACGCCCTCGACCTCATGGGCCAGCGCATCTTCTTCCCTCCCAGCGTCAAAGGTTGGGACGGTGGTCGCACCTGGATCAACACCAGCACGCTCTTCGTCCGCCAGAACATCCTTGCCTTCCTCATCGCCGGCAAAAAGCCCCAGGGCTACGACCCCAGTGCCAACACTGATCGCTTCAACGTCGACGCGCTCTTCGCAGGCGTCGCTGATGACAGCCTCGTCGCTCAGCGCGAGCCCGCCGCCGTCGCGATGCACCTGCTCAAGCTCACGCTTGGCACCGCGCCCGATCACGCCGTCCTCGCCCTGCGAGACTTCCTCAAGTCCCGCAAGAACGAAGTCAATCAAGAGACCATCCTCGGCTGCCTCCTGCTCATCACCGCCATGCCGGAGTATCAACTGTGCTGAACGACAACCGCCCTGCCTTCACGCGCCGCTCGCTCATCAAGCACGGCCTGCTCATGGCCTCCGCCAGCCTCGCGATCCCCGCGTTTCTCGATCGCTCCGCCCTCGCCATGGGTGCCATGCTGGGTGATCTCTCGAGCTTGCCCGGCGTGCCCGACGAGCGCGTCCTCGTCGTCATCCAGCTCTCAGGCGGTAACGACGGCCTCAACACCGTCGTGCCCATCTTCAGCCCCGAGTACTACCGCTTCCGCCAGGGCATCGCCATCGCTGAGAAGGACGCCCTCACGCTCGACAAGAAGCAAGGCATCGCCCTGCACCCGGCCCTCGCAGGTGTCAAAGACCTCTACGACAACGGCCTCATGTCGCTGATCCAGGGCGTGGGCTACCCCAACCCCAACCGCTCGCACTTCAAGAGCATGGACATCTGGCACACCGCCGACACCACCGCTACCGGCAACGGCTGGCTCGGTCGCTACTTCGACGCTGAATGCTGCGGCGAAGGCAAAGGCGAAAGCGGCACGCCCGAAGCAAGCAATACACCCGACACCAAAGCCGGTCCCCCGGGCATCGCCATCGGCCGCACCGCACCCCTCGCCATGGAAGGCGGCCTCATCAAGCCCGTCGCCTTCGAAGATCCCTCGCTCTTCAAGTGGAGCGCGGGCGACATCGACAAAGGCCTCGCCGCTGCGTATGACCGCCTGAATCGCCGCGAAGAACTGATCGCCGGTGCCGACATGGCCGCCCGCAAGAAGCAAACCAACGCCGACTTCCTCGTGCGTACCTCGCTCGATGCGCAGGTCAGCAGCGATCTCATTCGCAAAGCCGTCGCGAACAAACCCGCAACAACCTTCCCCACGACCGATCTGGGTCGTCAGCTCAGCATGGTCGCCAGCATGATCAAGGCCGGCCTCAAGACGCGCGTCTACTACGCCAGCTTCGGCTCCTTCGACACGCACGCGGGCCAGGGCGGCACCAACGGCCGTCACGCCCAGTTGCTCCGCCAATTCGCCGACGCCATCAAGGCCTTCTACACCGAACTCAAAGCCCAAGGCAACGACCAGCGTGTCCTCACCATGAGCTTCAGCGAGTTTGGCCGCCGCGTGGGCCAGAACGCCAGCCAAGGCACCGACCACGGCACCGCCGCTCCCATGATGCTGTTTGGCCCCATGACCCGCGCGGGCATCCTCAATCAGCACCCCAGCATGCGCGATCTCGACGAAGGTGACCTCAAGTTCACCACCGACTTCCGCAGCGTCTACACCAGTGTGCTGGCAGACTGGCTCAAGGCCGATGCTGCCAAGGTCCTCGATGGCAAGTTCAAGCCGCTCAGCATCCTCAAAGCCTGATCGTCACAGGCTTCACGGCTTGCTGGCCGCGCTGTGCATCGCGTCCCATCGCTGCTGCGCTTTGCGAATCACCCGCACGGTGGCCCAGTTGGGTTGCTTCCAATCCTCGTAGCCCTTCCACGCACCCGCAAGCAATTCGTCTACGCCTTCAGTCTCATGAAGGTCCATCTTCGCATCAGCCATCACCACGTTGCGCTGCATGATCACCCAGGGCATCACAACTGCCTGCGTTGCAGCCTCGCTGCGTTGTCTCGCTTCCAGCAGTTCATACGCCACGCGAGGCTGTCCATTCGCCCGCAACGCCCACGCATAAACCGCTTCGTGGAAAGTCGCCCAACCGTCATTTGCGGCAAGCAGAGTCGGCGTCGCAGTCGCCGCCTTTGTTGCATGCGTGAGCGCGACCTTCGGATCCATCCCGCTCTCCAGCATCATGCGAGCTGCCCGACCATGCGCCCGGGCGTTGTTCAGATTCGCTGGCGGCAGGAACCGATCCGCCAGCGCCGCCTGCCGCAGCGCGACATTCGCCGCCGCGACAGTGTCTCCCCGCATGTTCTCTGCCAGATACTTCGATGACAGCATCTCATACGCGAGCGAGAACGAGTTGGTGTCCGTGGGCTCCCCAAGAATCTCAAGCACTTCACCCGCCACGCGTGCGGCATTCTCATGATCCTGCTTGATGTTGTACACCTGCGCGAGCTCAAGCATCGCCCCCTGATACATGGGCGACTTCTTCCCCGCGATCCGCACGACGTCCTGCAGCCGCGCCTGCATCACCGCCGGATCGCGGTCTTCCGAATCAAGCAGTGGCGCGATCTGCACATCCCGAAACATCATTACGCGCAGCCGCCCCATCTCGTTGTCTGGCCGCAACTGTTTTTCGACAGTTGCCGTCAATTCATCGATCTCCGTCTTGCGCAACGTCATCGCATATGTCGCCAGCGAGTCCATCGTCAACGGCGCGTCAATACCCCACGTTTCTCGGGCGTTCTCAAACAAATGCCGGCCCATTTCCTTCGCCTCGGGCGACGGTCCGTGATTCATGATCAGGTACGAGTGAAACTCGATCGCGAATCGTTGCGTCCGCTCATCCGCATCGCCCCACGCCTCACGCGCCATCAGCAGCCCGCGTTCGTACAGCTCGCGCCACCGCGGCGTCGTCTCATTGGTCATCGCGCTGCGTGCCAGCAGCATCGCCATCTCGGCGCCCAGCTCTTTGTCTTGCGCAAACCACACGGGCACCTGCGCACTTGCCCCGCTCAGCAAGTCACTTAGGGCAACGGTCCCCTCTCGCGGCGCAGTCCGCCAGCGAGGCCCCGCCGTGAACTCGGTCATCTTGAGTGCCGAAGTATCGGGAACCGTGGAACCGATCAGCGCCTGCAGGAACTCGCTCGTCCGCTGCGCCCGCGCGGCCTGCTCGCGCGCCTCGCGCTCTCCTTCGCGCGCACGGGCGATACCCGCGCTCAACCCCGCGATCGCCACCACCACCGCCCCGCACACCACCACCAGCGCAGCCACGATGTCTCTGCGCCGTTTCGCGAAAAGCGCCATCTGGCGCCACGCCGTCGGAGACCTCGCGACGATCGGCTCGCTCGCGAGGTATCGTCGCAGGTCGGCCGCAAGTTCGCTCACTGATTGATACCGGTCTTCGGCACTCCGCGCCAGCGCCTTCTCCACGATTGTCTCAACATCGCCCGAGCATTCTGCACGTCGCTTGCCGAGCTTGGGCATCGCCGTCGCGTGCAGCGTGGCCACAACCTTCCCGGGGGTCACATCATTCAGTCGATAAGGCACTTCTTTCGCCAGCACCTCATACAGCATCACACCCAGCGCATAGACATCACCCCGCGCATCCACGGTCGCCGTGCCGCGTTCGAGCGCCTCCGGCGCCATGTAGTTGGGTGTCCCCACCATGTCCAGCGTGCGCGTGCCCCGCGTGCGAGTCGCCGCCTCGGCACTCTCCATGATGCGCGCAACGCCAAAGTCAATGACCTTCGGTTTCCCTTCTTCATCAATGAGCACGTTCGCCGGCTTCAAGTCGCGATGGATCACGCCCTTGACATGCCCGTGGTGCACCGCATCGCACACCAGCGCAAACAGCTCCAGCGTCGCACGAAGCCCCAGCCCCTTGTCCGCCACGTGTCGATCAATCGTCACGCCGCCCCGCACCAGCTCCATCGCGATGAACGGCAGATCAATCCCGCCCGGCCCACGTGCAACGCCCGTCTCATACACCTGCGCAATGGCCGGATGCTGCAATCGCGCCAGCACCTGCGCCTCAGCGTCAAATCGCTTCTTGATCCCCGCGCCGCCGCCGCTCGCAAGCCCAGCATGCAGCACCTTGATCGCAACCGCGCGTGCAAGCGCCGGATCGGTCGCTTCAAACACACTGCCCATGCCGCCTGATCCCAACCGCCGCACAACCTGATACCGCCCGATGCTGCCGCCCTCACCCGCGTCCGCGCTCGCCCCGACAATCGCGTCAACCAGCGTCCCGCCGCTGGGACCGCTCGCCGCGAGCACTTGCTCGGGTGCGCGCGTGTGCATGTTCATCAAGCTGCGCACTTCGCGCTCAATCTCAGCATCCCCTGCTGCCGCGCGCACCACAAACGCTTCCTGCTCTCGCGCAGGCAGCTCCATGGCGTCCGCCATCACATCCTTCACCTTGGTCCATTTGCCGGCGTCCAACTCCGTCCCTCCTGGCGCAACCGACTTACTCGGTCACCAACTCTTCCATCCGACGCAGCAGCCAGGCCCGAGCAATGCTCCAATCTCGATTGATGCTGCGCTCACTGCGACCCATGGCCTGGCCGATCTCCTCAACGCTCAACCCCGCGAAGTAACGCAGATGAACAACTTCCGCCAGCTCCGCGTCATGCGCCTGCAACGCATCCAGCGCGCTATCCAGCGAAAGCCAGTCCAGTTCATCCACCGCCACTTCACCGGCGGGCTCCACCATCTCAAGCGAGAACCGCTTGCGATCTCCGCCACGTTTGGGTCCACGTTTTGATCGCGCCCGTTCCACCAGAATCCGCCGCATCGCCAGCGCCGCAGCCGCAAAGAAGTGCTTCCGCCCGTTCCAGCTCGTTTGCGGGCTCGTCACCAGCCGCACATACGCCTCATGCACAAGCGCGGTGGGTTGCAACGTCTGCCCCGGATTCTCACTCGCCAGCTTCCGCCGCGCCAGTTCCCGCAGGTGGTCGTACACCAATGGCAACAACTGCGACGCCACCGTCGGATCCCCAGCCGCCGCAGCAGCCAGCAATGCATCAAGATTACTCGCCTCTTCCGACACGCCCCTCAGGATACCAACCCTGCCAAGAGCCATAACCACCCCCAAGCCCCCTACCCCACACCTTGATGCCTTGATGCGTACACGACTCTCCCCGCCGACCTCGCTGCAACCCTGCCTTCCCACGAATGCCGAATCACGAATGCCGAATGCCGCGACCCACCAAGGGCCGTCGCACTTACGTCGCGTTCACATTCAATGTGGAAAACTCCCCAACACAGCACACCGCGCGCGCACACTTCTCGAAATCTGCATGCGCCGACCACGCTTGTGCGCGCAATGCATGCCCTCGGCTCCTTTTCTTCTTGCATTACACCTCACATTCTGCGAAAATGCGCACTGGTGGCCCGTCACGAGTCACCAAGTTCCTCTGTTCGCTTTAAGCGGCGGCAGTCAGCCAGCAAAGTCGAAGGCGACAATGCAGCAGACGCGCCCGATGATCGAGCGATCACGGACTTGGTAACAACCGAACCATCCACCAGCGGTCTTGGGGTAGTTGTGCATGCCCCAGCGTGCACAACTCTGGAGGAAGGGAGCCAACCACTCACTGCCTCTTCGTGGACCAAGCCACGATGTCGAGCGCAAGCTCGACAAGCCCAAGCCCGCCAATTCCGGTGCGCCAGCCGCTTACCCGCTTTGCTCCTTGGAGCAAAGCAGGCCGATCATCCCACGCACGCGGAACCTGAAAGCTGGCTCCAACCCCACCAAAGCACCGAAGCCGCCACAACGGCCCCGGCATCGCCGTGTCTTTACTGCCTTAACCCTAGTGCCTAGTCCCTAGTCCCTAGTGCCTAGTGCCTAACAAAAAAACACCCCAGCCAAGGCCGGGGTGTTCAATCGTTCAATCAGTTCGTTCAGCCCTGCTTCTTCGCCCACTCGTTGAACTCTTCGGCCTTCATTTCCGTCACCTTCGCCTTGGCGAGGATGGCGTCGAGGCTCTTGTGGTCGCGGATCTGCGTAATCAGCGCGTTCACCTGATTGGTGCGGCGCAGTTCCTGGGCCATCTGGTCCGGGCGCACGTTGCGCTGCATCGCCATCTGCGTGATGCGCTGGTTGACTTCCTGCTGCGTGACCTGCGTGTTGAGCTGCTCAGCAACGCGGAACATCACGAAGAACATCTTGAGGTCGCGCTGAGCCGCCGCGCTGCTCGCAGCGCGGAGTTCGGCCATGTGCTCTTCGATCTTGTGCGGTTCGATGCCGCGGTACATCAGTTCGAGGCGACGACGCTCAAGCGTGCGAGCCGCCTGCTGCGCGGTGACGCGAGCGGGCAGATCGACCTTCGTGCTGTCGCCCAGATACTTGCTGATCTGGCTGTGCATCGCCGACTGCTGCTGGATCTGCACGTTGACGCCTAGACGCTGCTTGATGGCGTCCTTCATCTGCTGCTCGGATTCGAGGCCGAACGCCTTGACGACGTCGTCGATCTTCGCGGGGATGATGCGATCGATGCGATCGATCTTGAAGGTCATCGTCAGGTCCGCGTTGCGGATCCCTTCGACTTCGTGCTGCTCGGGGCCCTTGGCCTTGATCGTGAACTCATCGCCCACGCCGGCCTTGCCCATCTGCTTGTCGAAGTCTTCGACCATGATCCCCAGGATCATGCCCTTGCCGTTCTTGTCGGCGGTGGGCTTCTGGACGACCGCGCCTTGCAGGTCGTAGAAGGACTCGCCCTTGGGGCCGGTCATCTTGGCGTGACCGGTCAGGTAGTCGCCGGCTTCCGCCGCGTCGCGGCTTTCGAGCGAACCTTCATTGATACAGATCTTCTTGATCTCGTCGTTAACCACATCGTCGGTCACTTCGAGCATGGGCTTGCGAATCTCGATGCCATCGAGGCTGGGGAGTTCGAACTCGGGGAGCACTTCGACTTCGACTTCGAAGGAGAAGGGCTTGCCATCCTGCAGTTCGACCTTGTCGAGGTTGCCGCCCGAGGGGTCGCCGACGATCTTGAGCTTGAGCTCAGTCACGGCGTCCTGGAAAGCCTTGCTGGCGAGCTCGGCCTTCGCATCCCGACGGACGTTGGCGCCGAACTTCTTCTCGACGAACTGACGCGGCGCGCGGCCCTGGCGGAAGCCCGGGAGCGTGACCTGGCTGGTCAGCACATCGATGCTGGTCTTTAGCTTCTCCTCGACGACCGACGCAGGAACCTCGATCGAGAGTTTCTTGAGATTGGGTCCGGCATCGACGACGTTGACTTTGTTGGTGGTGGACATGACGGGCGACCTTATGGCGAGAACCAGCGCAATGCGCGACCGCACGCCTCATGCTCCGACACAGAAATTCGGCGCACGAAATGGGGGCGTGACGGAAAGCGGCAAGGATAGCAGCCCGGGCGAGCAAGGCAACGAAGTCCAAACAATCGAAACCGGACGGGAGGCGGGCTATGCTCCCCTCCACGAATCGCCGGAGTGGCGGAATGGCAGACGCGCCGGATTCAAAATCCGGTTCCCCCTAAAGGAGTGTGGGTTCAAGTCCCTCCTCCGGCATTGCCGGAACCTCTTCGCCTTACAGGGCGGATGGTCGGCTAAAATCCTGTCCTGCGATCAGGCACTGATACGGGCGCGTTGCCCGGGTTTTTCGCATCGCTCTGTCCCACGGGGGCACGGGCTGCGGGCCGTTGAGTGTACTGGGAACAGGCGAGACAAACACCCGCGTCAGGCGGGAAAGGAAAGTGACAATGGGCGATCAACCCCAAGGCGAACAGCGTCAGATCCAACTCCGCATCGACGAAAGCAAGATGCAGACGACGTACGCGAACACCATCCGCACCAGCACGACCCAGGACGAAGTCGTTCTGGACTTCGGCATGAACCTCCCGGTTCCCGGTCCTGACAACCAGCCCGCGCTGGTCTTCGGCGTCGGCAGCCGCGTGGTCATGAACTGGCAGGGCGCGAAGCGTCTGGCCATCAGCCTCGGCCAGGTTGTCCGTCAGTATGAAGAGCGCAACGGCGAGATCAACCTCGGCCAGCGCCAGGGCGGCCCCCGCATCAGCCAGTAAGTTTCACCACTCGTTGGCGAATCAGAACCCAGCCGTGTTCGGCTGGGTTTTTTCATGTGCTCACTTGAAGACGGCACCGGGCTCGATGCGCAGGACGGAGCGTGCGCTGAACATGGCGGTGACTGTCGCGATGAAGAGCACGACGACAAACGTGATAAGCGGCGTGTACCACATGAGGCGGAAGGGAAAACCAGTGTCGCGCAGGGCGACACCGAGCATGCAGCAGATGCCCAGACCGATGCCGTAACCCATGACGGCGGCGTATGAGGCCTGTGCGGTGACCATGCCAAGCAGCGTGCGATGACTGGCGCCGATAGCCTTGAAGGCGGCGTAGAAGCGGCTGTTCTCGGTGGTGAACATGTTCATCATGAGGCCCGTGATGGCGAGGCCCACCGCGAAGGCGAAGGTGATCATGACGGTGATCTGGCTGATGACGCCTGAGTTGATGAAGAACCAGATGACGGTGCGGCGCTTGAACTCGGCGGAGGTGAGAGCCTGCAACTGCGTTTGGCTTGAGATTTGTTCGGCGACGCGTGTTGCGTTCGAGCCTGGCGCGACGCGCACGAGCACGTATGTGAGCTGATTGCGCTGCGCGGGGAGCATGCGCGAAGCTGTGGTGTATGTGGTGTAGAGCACGGGCTGGGGCTGAAAGCGCGGCGTGCCGGTGATGTGACCGGCGATGCGCAAGGTGGTGGTGTTGACGACCACTTCGTCCCCCACTTCCATCGCGCGGGTCTGCACGTCGAGCAGGCCGGGCTGGCCGCTCCACCAGCGGGAGCGATCGGTGGGCACGACCATTTGATCACGCGTGCCGCCAAGATCGAGCAGGGCGGTGTCGGGCTCGCGCAGGCGCAACGCGCTTTCGCCTGCGGATGATGGGATACCCATGAGCGTTGCATCGTCGGCGCCGATGACATCGACCTGCACGAATGCGCCGTGCGGCATGCGTGCTGCGAACGCCCCGACGGTGAGGCGCGTGGCGGAGGCGACACCTTCGACACCTCGCACGCGTTCGACGACGGTCTGCGGCATGTTGATGGCTTGTGTGGCGGACTGGCAGGCGGGGTCCATGACCCAGACATCGACGCCTGGGTTGTCCGCGACGAGGCCGTACGTGCGCGAGAGCATGCCAGCGAACATCGAGACGAGCATGGTCATGAGGAAGGTGGTGACGGCGATGCCGAAGAGGACGCCGAAGCACTTGCTGCGGTCGCCCAGCAACATGCGGATAGCCAGACGGATCACGCGCGGCCTCGCTTTCGCATGGCGTGGACGATCATGTTCTGCACGCCGCCGATGATGAAATCGGTGAGTCGCTCGGCGAGATGATCGAGCTGGGTCTCGTCGTCGGGCACTTCGATGCCCATGTTTTTGAGGGCGGTCCGACCATGCACGAAGTTGGAACACAGACTGAAGATGAAGACAAAAGCGTGCTCGCGCACGTCGGGATCGATGGGGTCGGTGTAGAGCTGATCAATCAGCGAGAGCAAGTTGGCGCGGACGGGCTGGCCCATTTCCTCGACGAGTTGGCGAGCGTCGCGATGCTTGATGCTCAGGGCTCGCAACATGAGTTGCTGGCTTTCGGCACTGACGTGCTTGCCTCGGCGGGCGGTGCGGAGTACCCACAAGACGAACTGCTTGAGGGTTTCGCGCGGTTCATCGCTCACGGGGACGACGGGGTGTGCGCCGTTCTCAAGGATGGAGGCGGCGGCGTCGCGCATCACGGCGGTAATGAGGCCGGCTTTGTCGCCAAAGTAGTAGCGGATGGACGCAAGATTGCTGCGGGAAGCGGCGGCGATCTGGCGGGTGGTGGTTTCGTTGAAGCCTTGCTTGGCGAAGAGCGTGCGAGCGGCACGAAGGATGCGCTGGCGACGTTTGTCACCCACGCATAAGGCGACTTGCTTGCCCGCGAGCCTGGCGGCAGGACGATCGGGGCGGGGCCGGGGGTGACCGGAAGGTAATCGCATGATTACATTCTACGTTCCAGCCGCGTCATTGTTAACCATGCGATTACATTTTTCGCGCGGTGGTTATCCGGCATTGCCAGTCTTAACAATTGCGCAGGGGGCGATGCCAACAATTCGGCATGTCCAGTTCGCAACCGACACCGCCCGCCGCTCAGTTGCTGGAACCAAAGGCCGTCCTGGCGTCGCTGGGTGGCATTTCGAATGAGGAATCGTCGGCGTTGGCGGGGCGACGGCTGGCGGTGATCGACATTGGCAGCAATTCCATCCGGCTGCTGGTGGTTGAACTGGTGGACAGCGCGCACTGGAAGGTGCTGCATGAAGAACGGTCGATGACGCGGCTGGCGCATGGGCTGTCGGAGACGGGGGCGATCGCGCCGGATTCGCTGGCGCGGAGCGTTGAGGCCGTTGTGCGGTTCAAGGCGATGGCGGATAAGCAGGGGGCGACGGTGCGTGCGTTTGCGACGGCTGCGGTGCGCGATGCGAGCAATCGGGCGGACTTCACGAGTCTGGTGAAGGATCGGGCGGGCATTGCTGTCGAAGTGATCTCAGGGCTGGATGAAGGGAAGCACACGTATCGCTCGGTGGCGCGGGCTTTGGATCTGTCGCACGGGCTGTGCGCGGTGATTGACATCGGCGGCGGCTCGATGGAAGTCGTGTTCAGCATGGATGGGGTGATTACGGAGAGCACGACGATGCCGCTGGGAGCGGTGCGACTGACGGAGGCGTTTGGCGGGCCAGAACTGGCGGCGGGCGAGAACTTTCAGAAGATGAAGCGGCATGTGAAGCGCACGATTGCGGAAAGCGTGCGGGAACATGCGGTGCCGCCCGCGATGCTGGTGGGCTGCGGCGGCACGTTCAACACGCTGGCGACACTCGCCGCGGCGGCGCGCGGGGTGGTGATCTCGCGGAACAGCCCTGCGCTGCGCGAGATGGCTCCGATTTCGCACGATCAACTGGCGGCATTAATTGAGGACTTGCGGCGCGTGTCGCTTGCGGAACGGCTGCGCAAGCCGGGACTGCCCAGCGACCGGGCGGACATCATCATCGCAGGGCTGCTTGCTGTTGAGCGGCTGATGAAGCACACGGGGGCGACGCGCATTCACTGCTTTGCAGGCGGCGTGCGCGAAGGGCTGCTGCTGCGGATGATTCGCGATATCTCAAGCGAAACGACGGCGGGCGGTGACCCGGCGACGCTGCTGCGAGAAGTGCGAGAGTTCGCGTCGCAGGCGCGGTATGAGAAGGCGCACAGCGAGCATGTGGCGACACTTGCGCTGTCGCTGTATGACCAGTTTCTGGCGGAGAGTGATCTGATTCCGCGGCTTGGCAGTGAGCCCATGGAGCGGGAACTGCTGGACTGCGCCGCGATACTGCATGATGTGGGCATTTTGGTGTCGTATGAGAAGCACCACAAGCACAGTGCGACGATGATTCGGCATGCGGAGCTGGCTTCGCTGACGGCGCGGCAGCAGGAGATCGTGGCACAGGTGGCGCGGTATCACCGGCGGGCGATGCCTGATGCGAAGCATGCAGTGTTCAATGCACTGCCCGTGAAGGATCAACAGGTTGTCTCACGGTTGGCGGGCATCTTGCGCATCGCGGATGGACTTGATCGCACGCACGGGCAGATCGTGACGGCGGCGAACGTGCGATTTACGCGTGGTGCGGTGCGCATCGAAGCGCATGCGACGATGGACGCGGTAGATGAGGTGAAGGCCGCGGGCAAGAAGTCGGACCTGCTGGCGCGGGTGATGCGCACGCCGGTAGAGATTGTGGCGGTGCCTGCGGTGACGATGTGATGCGGTCGTGATCGCCCGGTTGCGTGATTGCCAGGTTGGGTGATTACTGGGTTGCGTGAATGCCAGATCTAGCGAGCGATGATGCGGCCGCCTGCGGAGGTTTCAACGCGGGTGATGGTGCAATCTCGTGAGAACTTGGCGCGGTACATGTCGCGCAGGGTGCGAGAGAGCGGGGCGACGACATCGGGCTTGCAGAGGACGATGGCGCAGCCGCCGAAGCCGCCCCCCACCATGCGGGCGCCGAAGACGCCGTCGTGAGCGATGGCAGCGGCGACGATGGCGTCGAGTTCTGCGCAACTGACGCGGTAGAGATCGCGCAGTGAATCGTGGCTGCGCGTGAGCAACTGGCCCAGACCCTTGATATCGCCTCGCTTGAGCGCGTCGACTGCGGCGTGGACGCGGGTGTTCTCTTCCATGACGTGGGTGGCGATGTTGAACTGATCGTCAGAGATTTCGGCGCGGCGATTCTCGATGCTGGCGAGGTCGACGTCGCTGAGGTAGAGCGCACCGAGCAGCGTTTCGAGCTGTTTGCAGGCTTCGACGCGCGAGGCGTACTCACCTGCGGCGAGAGCGTGCTTGATGTTGCTGTTGACCACGAGTACCGCGAGTTGGTCGGGCGGCGGCATGGGGACGAATGTGGGCTTGTAGGGTTCGCGGCAGCGCATCATCATCGCGGTGCCTTCTTTGGCGAGAACGGCGATGGCTTGATCCATGATGCCGCAGGGCACGCCTGCGAAGTTGCGTTCAGCTTCGCGGCAGGCGTTGATGACATCCCACTGTGACAGCTCGACATCTGCCGCGGCCTGCACCCACATGGCGAGAGCGACTTCGAGCGCTGCGCTGCTCGAGAGACCGCCACCCAAGGGCACGTCACTGGCGATGACCATGTCGATGTTGGTCAGGGGTTTGCCGCCGATCTTGGCGGTGAGTTCGCGAGCGCGGTCGATGGCACCGGCGACGTAGCTCTTCCAACTACCGCGGGAAAAGCCGCTGGGGGGCTTGCCACCTGCGAGGGGATAGAGATTCTTGCGGATGTCGACGAGCCAGAGTTCGCCCGCGGGTGCGTCGGGATCGAGCGGCGCGGTTGCGCCGGCATCGGCGGCGAAGATGCGGCTCATGCCTTCGATCTCGCCGGGCGCGGCGATGACGTAGCAGTGGCGATCGATGGCGAAGGGGAGCACGAAGCCGCCTGAATAGTCGGTGTGCTCGCCGATGAGATTGACGCGGCCAGGGGCAGCGGTGATCCAGACAGGCTTGCGGTTGAACTGCTGGATGAAGGCGGCGACGCCACGGCGCAAGGCTGGGCCATGCGGGCGCGGGGCGGCGGGCGCTTGGGGCGCAGGGTTCATTGTGTCGGGAGCGTCAACTTCCGGTCCCATCATCAACTCCGCGTGAGGGGTGCGGTGGGCAGGCAGCGGCGATCAGGCCCCGCGGCTGGCCCACACGTGAAGGACCATCGCCAAGAAGACGACGAGAATCAATGCGAAGTGAAGGCAGGCAACCCTTATCGCGCGTTTGGGCGTCCACCTCATCAGCATGATGAGCACACACAGATATGCGCCGATGCCCAATAACGGCTCCTCGAGTTTGATGTCGAGTCCGAGTTGCATGTTGAAGAAGAGCCACGCGCTGGCGACGGCGACGCTCATGCGAGCGAAGACATCGCGCCAGGCACCGAGCGGGCGAGCTTCGATGCGTGACCAGCCCCATGCGGCGACGAGGCCTGTCGCGGAATGCAGCAGCGTGTTGTAGATGGTGGAGATGATGACGGCGAGCTGCGAATGCTCGGGATTGACGACGTTGGCCGCGCCAATCCATGCGGCGATGATGGTGAGTGCGCCGGCGAGACCGAAGTAGAAGTTGCTGTTTTTCAGGCGAGGATCGAGCAGCGGCTGGGTAAGGGGCTGGGGTGATTCCTCGTCATCGTCTTCGTCGTCGTGGACGGAGGTGCGGCGCTCCATCTCTTCGCGTTCGAGCTGCTTCTCAAGCTCGATGGCGCGCTTGACGGCTTCGCTCTTGGGCGGCGGGGTGTGCGAGGGCGGTGGCGCGGGCTCGAGGTCGTACGCGGCGGCGGCGTCACTGGGCGCGCTTGGCGCGGGCGTGGCGTCGGGCTGAAGCGGCTTGGAGGATTCGTCAGACATGGGTGCGAAGCCCTGCATGCGAGATTTATCGACCGCGCGATGCGGTGATTGGTAAGGATTCTGACGAACCGGAGGCGAACGGGGCGGCACAGGTGATACAGACGATTTTCAGCGCTTGCCGCGGACGAACCAGTCCATCAATTCGTGTCCTTCTGTCAGACGAATGCCGCTGGCTGAGGCGGCGAGTTCGGTGAACTCGTGCTGGTGCGTGGGCGTGATACCTGTGCCTGCGAGCAGGAAGGGGACTGGTGTTGCGTCGTGCTTGCGGGTGCTGCAGAGGGTGTAGTGATCAGGCATCATGAGGAGGCGGTGGTCGCCTCGGCGGGTGAGTTCGCGCGTGATGGGGCCGACGATGTGCGTGTCGATGGCCTCGAGTGCGGCGACTTTGGTGGCGATGTCGCCTTGGTGGCTGGCTTCGTCGGGACTTTCGACGTGGCAGCAGACGACGTCGTAGGTGTCGAGGGCGGCGATCGTGGCTCGGCCCTGGGCGGCGTAGTCGGTGTCGTGGTAGCTGGTGAGGCCGGGCACTTCGAGGCGGTCCCAGCCGATGTAGGCGGCGATGCCGCGGAGGAGATCGACGCTGGTGATCATGCAGCCGCGGAGGCCGAAGCGTGATTGGAAGCTGGGGACGGTGGGCTTGGTGCCTTGGCCCCAAATCCACGCCATGGTGGCCATGCGTTTGCCTGCGGCTTTGCGTGCGAGGTTGATGGGGTGCGAGGGGAGGAAGTCGGCGGAGAGGAGCATGATGCGGCGCAGTTTTTCTGCGGCGGCGTCGCCCTTGGGCAGATGGTCGCGCCAGGGTTCGCCCGGCACGGCGTGGGGCGGCGTGGTGGTGACGCCTGCGTAGCTGGTGCCCGAGGAATCGACCATGATGTTGCGGTAGCTCACGCCTGGGTGGAGCGCGAGACTTGCGAGGAGGGCGGGCTCTTTGCTTTGCAGGTGGGCGAGCAGATCGCGGAGCAACGTGCGGGCTTCGGCGTCGGTGATTGCGCCGGCGGAGTGGTCGAGCATCTTGCCGGCGTCGGGACCTTCGAGGCCTGTGGTGACGAAGTTGAGTCGGAAGATCCAGTCGTGCTGCGTGAGATTGAGGCCGAGGGCGGCGGCTTCGAGCGGGGCGCGGCCTGTGTGGTACTTGCGGGGGTCGTAGCCAAGCAGGCTCATGCTGCAGACGTCACTGCCTGCTTCGAAGCCAGGCGGCGTGGTGTTGGCGGTGCCCAAGGCGGCGCGAGCGGCGAGCGCGCTGGTGTGAGGCTGGCGGGCAGCTTGCATGGGCGTCTGGTTGCTCAGCGAAGGAATGGGAAGATCGCCGCCGCCGTCGGGGATGATGATGACCAGCTTCATACAGGCATGGTAGATGATGCTGGGTGGGGCGCGATGTGATTAGGCGCGAGTGAGTTCTTCGATGGCGTCGGCGGCGGCTTTGCTTGCGCTGATATCGCCGAAGCTGTTGATGACTTCCTGCATGCCGGCGATCTGGGCTTCGCGCTCGAGCGGGTCGGTGATGAGGCGCTCGGCGAGGGCGACGATGGGTTTGGGGCCGCCGTAGTGCGGGATGAGCTCAGGGATGATCTTGCGATTGGCGAGCAGATTAGGGAGAGCGAAGTAGCGCGTGGTGAGGACGGTGCGGGCGATAAGGAAGAGGAGCGGGTTGCTCTTTTTGTAGAAGATGACCATGGGCTTGTGCTGCTTGGCGACTTGCAGCGTGACGGTGCCGCTTTTGACGAGGGCGATGTCGCACCAGCGGATGACGGCGTCGGTGTCGGCGGTGACGATGCGGAGGCTTTCGGGCCAGCCGTGCGCGCTGGCGTCACCTGCGCGGCGGAGGCGATTGGCGACTTCGTCGTTGGTTGCGGCGACGACGCCCACAGCGCCGGGGAACTTCTGCTTGAGCAGCGCGAAGGCGTCGAGCAGGATGGGGAAGTGGCGGTTGAGTTCGTCGGGGCGCGAGCCGGGCATCATGGCGATGCGCGGATGGCCATCGCCGAAGGCGGCTGCACGCATGTCGACGGCGTGGGTGTCGATGGCGTGGTCAAACAGGAAGTGGCCGATGAAGCGGGCGGGGACGTTGCGTTGTTTGAAGAAGTCGATTTCGAAGGGCAACATGCAGAGGAGCATGTCGGTGCGGCGGCGGAGTTTGTGGATGCGCCAGCGGCCCCAGGCCCAGACCTGAGGGGCGACGAGGTGGATGACTTTCTTGCCGGCGGCTTTGGTGATGTCGCAGATGGGGCCGTTGGCGGCAGGAGAATCGACAGGGATGTGCGCGACGACGGGGGTGTCGCTGCGGGCGTTCTCCTTAAGCCAGGCTTCGATGCGTTTGTTGATGCGGTAGTGCTCGATGATCTTTGCGGCGCCGGGCATGCCCATGACGGCGTCGTCGCCTGTGCGCTCGATGACGGTGGCGCCGGCGCGGTGCATTTTGGGGCCGCCCCAGGCGAAGATGGGGTGCGTGGGATCGCGGCGCTTGAGTTCGGCGATGACGGCGCTGGCGTGATCGTCGCCGCTTGGTTCGAATGCGGTGAAGAGCAGCGCGGGTTTGCGGGGCGATTGGGGCAAGGAGCAAGCGTAGAACGCGAAGGTGCAAGTCGGCACGTACCGTCGGATGATGTCGTTGTTCGCGTCGCAACCTGTTACGCGTGAGCCTTTACCGGATG
Organism: Phycisphaerae bacterium; assembly: GCA_046316615.1. GTDB lineage: Bacteria > Planctomycetota > Phycisphaerae > Phycisphaerales > UBA1924 > BJHL01. The sequence goes on along the minus strand of JBKDAN010000019.1, from coordinate 66,924 downwards.
GGGTGTTTGTGCGCGTGGTGGTTGATCGGGGGATTGCGCAGTTTGGAGATTCGGCGGACGAGGGGCTGACGTATCGCCTGCCCGACGGGATGCGGGCGAGTGTGGGTGATCGCGTGGAGGTGCCGCTGGGGAAAGCTGGAAAGACGGTGGGCGCGACGGTGGTGAGTGTGGGTGACGGCGAGCTTGCACGCGGGATGCGCGGGGTGAAAGCGATTGCTACGTATCTGGGGCCTGCGCTGCATCCGCGGCTGCTGGAACTGGCGCGGTGGATGAGCGGGTACTACGTGTGTCCGCTGGGGATGGTGATTGCGAGCATGCTGCCGGCAGCGGTGAAGAAACGCACGGGCGAGCGGACGGTGATGCGCGTCAACTGGGGGAGCAAAGCGCAGAGCAGCGAGGAGCCAGCGATTGCGGCGATGCTGACGCGGGCGAGCAAGAAGGCTTGGGCGGCGATCAGCGCAATGCCGAAGGATGCGTTGCCCATGCTTGCGCCGGTGCTCCTGGAGGCGACGGGGATTGCGAGCGCCAAGACGCTCGAGAAGCTTGCGGGGCTGGGGCTCTTGACGCTGGAAGAAGCATCGACGGTGCGGGCGGGCGCGATGCCGGGGTTTACGGAAACGCGGAGCAGCAATGTGCCGACACCCACGGTGCAGCAGCAGCGTGTGGTGGATGGCATCGCGCCGAGCATCGGGACGTTTGGGGTGCATCTGCTGCGCGGCGTGACGGGAAGTGGGAAGACTGAGGTGTATCTGCGGCTGATTGCGCGGGTGCTGGAGGCGGGCAAGGGCGCGATTGTGCTGGTGCCGGAAATTGCGCTCACGCCGCAGACGAGTCAGCGGTTTGTTTCGCGATTTGGCGGCACGCGGGTGGCGGTGCTGCACTCGGGACTGACGGCATCGCAGCGGCATCGCGAGTGGGAGCGAGTGCGCAAAGGTGAGGCGAGCGTGATTGTGGGTGCACGCAGCGCGATCTTCGCGCCGGTGCGGGAGTTGTCGCTCATTATCGTGGATGAGGAGCATGACGGGAGTTACAAGCAGGATCAACTGCCGCGGTACAACGCGCGGGATGTGGCGATCAAGCTGGCGCACGGGATCGGGGCGTGTGTGGTGCTGGGGAGCGCGACGCCCAGCCTTGAGAGCTATGTGCATGCGACTTCGCAGGAGGGCAAGCCAGCCAAGTACACGCTGTGGGAACTGACACAGCGCGTGGCGGGTGGTGCGCTGCCTCCGACGCGCGTTGTGGACATGCGTGAAGAGCGCAAGCTGCGGTCGCGGGATGTGATGTTCAATCCGCGGGAGCAGCACCTGCTTGGGCCCACGCTGGAGAAGGAACTGGAACGCACGCTGAGCGAGGGCAAGCAGGCGATGTTGCTGCTGAATCGACGGGGATTTGCGTACTACCTGTCGTGCCCGACGCCGGCGTGCGGGTTTGTCGTGATGTGCGAGGACTGCGACAGCGCGCTGGTGATGCACCGCGACAGTCTGTCGCCTGCGGGTAACGTCGTGAAGTGTCACCATTGCCAGTTGGAGCAGGTGGTGCCCAAGGTGTGCCCGACGTGCGGTAAGCCGCTGGCGAGCATTGCGGGCGGGACACAGCGACTCACGGAAGAAGTGGAACGCAAGTTCGCGGCGGTTGGTCTGCGTGACGGCACGACGCTGCTGCGTGTGGACAGCGACACGATGCACAGCGCGCGGGAGTACTTTGAGACGCTGGGGAAGTTCGCGTCGGGGCATGCGCGGGTGCTGGTGGGCACGCAGATGATCGCGAAGGGGCTGGACTTTCCGGGAGTGACGCTGGTGGGCATTGTGGATGCCGACACTGCGCTGAACATTCCTGACTTTCGAGCCAGCGAGCGGACGTTTCAACTGGTGAGCCAGGCGGCAGGGCGTGCGGGACGCGCGAGTGATGCGGGGCGGGTGATCATCCAGACGTATTGCCCGCATGTGAGCGCGATTCGGCATGCGGCGGCACATGACTATGTGAGCTTTGCGAGCGAGGAACTTGTCACACGCAAGAACGTGGGACTGCCACCATTCACGCGGATGGCGCGCGTCGTGTGCCGGGATGAACAAGCCAGCAAGGCGAAGCAGCATGCGGATGAAGTGGCGGCTGCACTGCGGCAGCATGGGGCCGCGATTTCGGCGGAAGGAATCATCATCAGCGGGCCTGCGCCGTGCGCAATTGCGCGGGTGGCGAAGCACTTTCGATTCGGGATTGACGTCAACGCGGCGAACGCGACGTTGCTGCGAGACGTGCTGACGCGCGTGCGGAAAGCCGGGCTGCTGAAGAGCGACAACACGACGGCGGTGGATGTTGATCCGATTTCGCTGATGTAGTCATACCTTTGCGGCATGTCGCCACGCATCGCCATCGCGTCGCTCGTGTTCACGCTTGTGCTTGCTGTCGTCACGTTCTTTGCGCTTGCTCCGCAACAAACGCCGGCCAAGGTGTTGACGGATGCAGTGGCGACGCTTGATACGACGAAGATTCGCGAAGTGACCGTGACGCCAGCGGGCGCGAGCGGGCCCATTGCGACGATGACGCGGGATGCGGGACTAGACCTATGGCTGCTGCGCGAGGGCAGCAACGTGTGGCCCGCCGGTGATGCGCCGGTGCGCGGCTTTTTGCGGTTGGTATCGCAGCTTTCGCGGCAGCCGGTCGATGGAGCGACCAGTGCGCCGGGGAATGCAACTGTTGTGAAGCTGATGCGTGATGGCGCAGACGCCATCGTGCTGCACATTGCACCCACGGCGGTGGGCGGTCGTGTGGCGGTGTTTGAAGAGAGCAGCCAGATCACACGGCTGGCGGAAGCGGGACTGGCGACACTGTTCTCGCGTGATGCGCTGGCGGCGTGGCGATCGCAGCAGCCGATTGCCGCACTTGCGGGCCAGCCTTCGCGCGTGGTGGTTGATGCATCAGGCAAGCGGCTGGAGCTGGCGCGATTGCAGGAACGGTGGACGCTGGCGACGCCGGTTGTTGCGCCGGCGGAGCGGGCGCGTGTGGAGGCATTGCTGCAGGGCGCAGGGCGATTGACGGCGACGCGGATGCTGAGTGAAGTCACGTCGCGAGAGAACACGGGGCTGGACAGCCCCACTGCCATCGTCCGCGTGGTGACGAGTGTGCCTGCGCCGGTGGCGGGCGGAGCGGCACGGGTTGTGGAGCAGGAACTGACGCTGGGTGCAGCGTCAGACGCGAGCGGCAATGCGTTCTTCGCGAGCGCAGTTGCGAAGGATGCGAGCGGCGTGCTGTGGGGCCCGCAGATCATGACAGTGTCGCGCGAAGCGATGACCAGTCTGGTGGCAGACAGCACCAGCTACATCGCGCTGCGAGCGACGCAGGTGCCTGCGCCAGATGTGGGGTCGATGCTGCTGGCCCGCTGTGATGCGTGCATGACGGTGCCGAAACTCGAGCCCGTGACCAAAGCTGCGGCGAACGATGTGATACTCACGCGACGCGAGCAGGGCTGGAACCTCGCGCGAGGCGAGGCCAGTGCGCAGGCTGCCAGCAGCGTGCAAGCGGCATTTGCGATCTCGACATTACGACAGTTGTGCGAAACGCCCGCAGACAAGGTGCTGACATCGGCGCCGGTTGGCGCGGTGCCCGTGGCGACGGTCACGCTTCGGTCCATCGCGGGTGCGCCGCTGGATGTGGTGGCGATTGGCGAGATCGCGGATGCAGGCACGGATGCGCAGGGCAAGAAGGTGTCGGGCGTGGTGGTGCGCAGCGGCGGCGTGTATCGGCTGCTGATGAATGACGAAGCCCGGCAGATGGTGAAGGTGCTGGGCGAACTGGTGCCGGTCGAGGGCTGATGATGACGCGACGCGGTGTGCGTCGATGCTTCATCCGTCATTGCGTACCGCAAGATGCTCCCTTGTGACCAGACAAGCGGGGGCCGAGGGACAAGCAGGGGCCGAGGAAAAGTCAGGGACCGAGGAACGTGTCGTCTGCGCCGCGGGGAGATTCGCGGCCTTGCAGTGTGACGTTCGCGCGAGCATCGGCTGCATCGCGACGCGAACGCACGCGGATGGGATCAGACGAGCCGGTTTCACGCCACTGCTTTTCGCTGGCGGCGAGGGCTTCTTCGAGATTGGCCGGGAGCCAGAGGTTGTCGGGCTGGCCGTTGCTTGATGTGTGATAGGGCGTGCGGAGCCAGATGGCCGAACCATCGATGCGGAGGGCCCACTGACCTTCGCCACCGTGATTCCAGGAGTTCTCGTTGGCGTAGATCACGTTACCGACAATGGCACGGCGCACGACGGGCGATGCATCGGCGAGGACAACGGTGGAGCTGGGATCGCTCCACTGCGGGCGACGATCGCCAAACATGACGAAGTAGGAGTACGAAACGTCGTTGATGCTCTTCCAGTCGCGAGCGTCTTGCGGCAGGTCTTCACCACTGCACTTGCGATTGCCGCCGCAGCGGAGCTGTTCGAGCGTGGCGTAGTTGGCGCGACGGAGGGTGAAAAGGTTGGCGGAGTTGCTGTGCTCGACGTTCTTGCCGGTTTCCCACCAGGGCAGGCCGGCAAGGCTGGCGCTGGCCATGGGCAGACTGCCGCGTTGGTCGCCCGTGTAGAGGCCCATGGCTTGGGCGACGGTGTTCATGTTGCCGGCGCAGTTGACGCGGCTGGCGCGCTTGCTCCATGCGCCCATGAGGGGCCAGAGGACGGAGACACCCACGAGCAACGTGGCGGCAACGCTGACAAGATCGGCCCAGCGCCAGTTGCCACGACGGGCGGGCGCTTCTGCGAGGGAGGCAACGTGACCGGACCGGGCGCGTGAAGCGTCGATGCGGGCGAGAGTGCGCTCGATAAGCAGGTCGCGACCGGCGGCGGGAGTGGGCGTTGCGGTGATGAGATTGCTGAAGGAATCGATGCGCTGGGCGCGATCACGAAGTGAGGCGGGCACGCTGCGGAGATTGTGCTGGCTGTTGAAGTACGCATCCAGGGCTTCGGCATCGCTCACGGTCAGGCGCGGCTCGACTTCGTTTTGCGGCTGGCTTGCGGCGGGCTGAGCGGTTGCACGGAGGATGCGGGCGAGCGTGGCATCGACAAGTGCGGGATCGGGCGTGGGGCCGGCGGCGAGCGGCGAGAGTGCATCGGTGATACGGGCCTGACGCGGATCGGCGGGAGCCCAGTTGCTGACTAGCAGCGCGTCCAGAGCCTGCTGATCGGCGGGCGACAGGCGGTAGCGGCTGTCGGCGGCGACTGAGTCATCAGGCTGGTGTGGTTGCGATGGAGCCATACGTTGGACAGATTCCTTGCGATGGACGAGTGACTGGTGACTTCAAACCCCTACCGAATGACTTGGACTGTTCGTGATGATGTTCATGACTCGGGTTTGCTTTCGGACTGCACCTGCTGCCATGCCTTGGCAAAGCTGGCGACAGCGGCGTGCAGGCGACTTTTGACGGTGCCCAGCGGGATTTCCAAGTCGTCTGCGATCTGCGCGTAGCTAAGGCGGCTGAAGTACGCGAGGAGCAGGATTTCACGCAGCGTGGGGCTGAGCATGTCGATTGCCCGCTGCACTTTGCGATTCATCTCCTCCGAGTCCATGCGCGCGTCGGGTTGCGCGATGTTCATCTCCAGCAGGTCGATGAACGTTTCGCCATCTTCGCCCCCGACGGGAGCGGAGAGCTCGAGCGTTCGCCTGCGGCCCTTTCTACGTAAGTAGTCGCGGCCCTTGTTCGCTGCAATCGTAAAAAGCCAGGGCCGAAAACGCCTTGTGGCGTCGAAACTTGCGGCGGAGAGGTGCACCTGGAGGAAGGCTTCCTGGAAGATGTCTTCGGCACCGGCCTGGTCGCCCACGAGGCGGTAGAGGAAGCGAAGAAGCTCGGTGTGATAGCGCTCGATCAGGGTGCGCAGAGCACCGTTATCGCCGGAGCGATATCGCTCAAACAAGGCTTCGTCGCTGATCCCTTCCGCCAATCGCACGCTCCGTATACGGACAGAAATGGAAAACGTTCGCCCGAACGGCTGTTCACGGGTGAGAGCCCGCGACTTGTCCTGTGAGACGCTCGAACGTGACGCCCGTTTCCGGTCCGAAAAGAGCGAGGCCCTCGGCGCGGAGACGCGGAGCGTCTGTCGCAATGTATCGCTCCAGAACGTCGCGCGTTGGGAAGGTGTAGCGGGCCATGACGCGCAAAGGTTGCCCGTCGAGTCGGATGACGCTGGCGCTGGTCGCGCCGCCCACGCAGACTTGCTGGATGTGACCTTGCACCAGCCAATCGATGTAGCGTGCGCGAGTGGACTCGTCGGGCAGGGTGGCGATGACGGCGTAGAGAATCTCGTTGCTCATCGGGCGGGAGGTTAGCAATACAAGCGTTGGTGGTGCGTTAGCCGATGCAATCGGGGCCGGCGTGTGCCGGCAAGCACGCATGACGACGGAGCAGCATGATGCTGGCGGACCAGACCCAGCGGCGATCGCCGGCTTGCTGTCTCGTGCCATGCGCGGGGATGAGCGAGCGTGGCGCGAACTGGTCGGGGCGTATGGCCCGCGGGTGTTTGCGCTGGCGCAGTCGCGCTGCCATAACGCGGATGTGGCGGAAGAGATCATGCAGTCGGTCTTTGCGACTGTGGCGGTGAAGGTGCGGGGCAGGGATTACATCGAGCATGGCAAGTTTGAGGCGTGGCTGTTTCGCGTGGCGATGAACCGCGTGCGCGATTACGCCCGCAGCAAGAAACGCAGCAGTGCGCTGTTTCAGCAGAGCACAGAACCGGTGGCGGAAGCGGCGGCCCAGCGCGAACAAGAACGAACGGATGGCGAACAACTTTCGGCGTTGCGGGCGGCGATGGAGCAACTGCCCGACGCGGACCGGGAAGTTATTGAGCTGCGGCACCACGGCGATTTGAGTTTCAAGCAGATTGCGGACCTGTTGGACGAGCCGCTGGGGACGTTACTGGCCAGGCACCACCGGGCCCTGCGAAAACTGAAGGAACTGGTGGAAAATGCAATGCAGGGAGGCAGTCAGACGTTGAGCGATACGGGCGGGCAGCAGGTGATGGGTCACGGTAAACGGATGCAGGGAGGGGACGTATGAACGACATGAACACCAACACTGACAACTTCGCTCGCACGCATGAAGAGCCGGAGATGCTGACGCCGGCTGACTTGCTGGCGATGGAGCGCTCGCTGCGGGCCGCGGGGCTGGCTGCGCGGGCGGGCGCGACCAGCGAGCGGCTGGACCGCGTGGCGCAGGCGACGTGGAAGGCCTCGGCCGGTCATGTGATGGATGACGCGCCATCTGCGCCGCTGGTGTTTGTCGCGCCGCGGCAGGCGGTGTTCACGCCTATGCGGGTGGCAGCAATGCTGGCGATTGGCGCGGGGGTGATTGCGAGCCTGCTGGCTCTGCGCACGACTCCCACGCGTGAGTCTCGGGTGATTGCTCGCAGCGAAACTACGACACCGGCTGTGCAGACGCCCGCGCAGACGCCGGATGAACTGGTGATGTTTGACACGTACCTTGCGAGTGCGGATGCGAGTCGGAGCGGCATTGACGCGTTTGTGGAAGATGCGAGCGATTTGCAGGATCGGTTTGATGCGCTGTCGACGGGTGAAGACTGGTGGTCGGACACGGATGCCTCGGTGACGCAAGGAGCGAGCTGATATGACCGAAGCACGAGCATGGCGCGTTGCGCTGCCTTTGGGGTTGGCGCTGCTGACGGGTGGCGTGAGTGCGGCGTGGGCACAGCCTGAAGATGGTCCACCGTCGCGGCGCGATGCGGGGCCGCAAGCGGCGATGCGTGCGCTACTGAATGAGCAGGACCCCGAGCGGGCGAAGCAGGCGCTTGACGCCATGCTTGAGGAAGCGCGCGTGCTTGAGCGCGATCTGTCGGCTGCACGGGAGCGACTGAACAAGGGTGATGATGTGCGTGCGGTGCTGCGCGACCTGGGTGAGCGCCGTATGGCGGCTCGCGAGGGGATTCGCGAGCGGGCGATGGATCGGATGGGCGAACTGCGAGACGGGCAGCGCGGGCCGGGCGGTCCGGAATTGGGCGGGCGGCGCGGGGGCGAGCGGTTCATGAAGCCGGGCGGGTTTGCGAAGCTGTCGCAGGAAGAGCGCGATCAGCTGCGCGAGGATTTCAAGCGGGATATGCCGGAAGTGGCGGCGGATCTGGAGCAGCTTCGCGCGACGAACGGCGAGATGGCGGACATGCTCTTCAGTCGCATCGGTCCGCGGTACTTTGAAGCGCGTGAGGCGCGGCGGGTTGATCCGGCGCTGGCGGATCTTCGCATCGCGGAGATTCGCGGCACAGTGGATGTGCTGCGGAAGACGCGGGCGTACCGCGATGCGGTGAAGCTGGCTGCAGATGACGCGAATCGCACGACGGCGATTGCGACGGCGACGACGAACTTGCGTGAAGCCATTGCGCGGAACTTTGATGAACGGCTTGCGGTGCAGAAGCACGAGGCCGAGATGCTCGCGAAGCGGCTGGAAGAGCTGCGAGCGGACATCGCGAACAAGGGCGAACGCAAGGACGCGCTTGTTGATGACGCGCTGGATCGCATGGTGCGCGGGCTGCCGCCTCAGATGCAGGACGACGGGCCGCGTGGTCGACGTGATGGGCCTGAAGGCAAGGGCCGCGAGGACGAGAAGAACCGCCGGCAACCGCGGTGACGCGGCGACCGTACCTTTGAGCGTGCGAACTGGGCGCATGCATCCATATTCAGGCGGCGTGGCGACGCGAGGAGTTGCGGTGGGCTTGGCGTGCGCGCTGGCAGCGGTGATGTTGGCGGGCTGCGCGACAGAGACGCGTGTTGTTCGCAAGAAGCCGTGGTTTGCGGGATTGCCCGGTGTGGAAGGTGATGCGGCGGTGGTAGAGCCGACGAGGCAGGCGACGTATCTGGATCTGCCGGAAGATCAGATTCGCGTCGAGGAGCCAGATGGACGGGTGACGCTGCGAGCTCGCAACGGGCGTCAGCTCATGATCCATATCTACAACGCGCTGATGGATGGCGAGCGCGACTTGTTCACGCAGCAGGTGCTGAGCAATCGAACGAAGCAGGAGTTTCTTGCCAGAGGCAAGGATCCGGGCGAGGCGTTTGACATGCTGATGGCGATGGAAGATGACATTGTGGATCTGTTCAATGCGATGCCGTTTGGCGAACGCACGCCGGGGCTGTTTCTGACGAACGTCGGCGACAAGGTGCAGCGTGTGCGCGTGAGCGGGTTGCAGGCACAGCACATGAAGCTTGTGGGGATGGACATGGTGATGGAGCGCGGGGAGTATCGGCTGGTGTGGTTTGTGCCCAGCGGGACCAAGTAACGGGGGCGGGCTGCATCGTGTGCGTGTCGGCGGACGTATCCAGCCGACGCATGAAAAGGCCACTTTACATGTATCCTGGACTTGCGGCGGATGCGCGGCTGTTTTTGCCGCAGCAGGCGAAGCTGCCTGCGCTGGTCACGCCGGCGTGGCTTGCACCTGAGAAGCGGGAAACGCTGGAGGCGTATGCGCGGCGGATGGCGGAGGCGTTGATGCAGCAGCGAGCGCGAGAGGGTGCGACGGGAGCGTACTGCATCGGGGGATTTTCATTTGGAGGACAGGTTGCGCTGGAGATGGTGCAGCACCTGATGCCCAAGCCTGATGCGGTGGTCCTGGTGTGCGGCGTGCGAAGCAGGGCGCAGATTCTCCCGGCGTTTGTACGACAGCAGCGGCTGAGTGAGCATGTGCCGGCGTTTGTGCAGCGCGCGATGTTTGGGCCTTATGCGAGCTGGTTTGCGCAACGCGAGGGGTTGTCGGCGGAACATGCGAGCCTGCTGATTGCGATGGCGAAGGGCAATGACCCGAGCTTTTTGCAGTGGTCGAGCTGGGCGTGTGCCAACTGGCGCGGTGAACCCAAGGGCGTCGCGAATGCGCCGGGCGAAACCGGGGTCAAGGTGCTGCACTTGCACGGAGAGCGGGATCGCGTGATTCCTGATGTGCGCAAGCAAGCAATGACGACACTTGCAGGCGCAGGGCATCTGATCACATTCACGCATGCGGAGGCGGTCACGGCGTGGCTGCGGGAGGTGTTGGAGCGGTGATCGCGTGGCCACACTCCGGACACGGAGACAGCGGCGGAAGGTTCACCAGACTGTAACCGCAGCGATCACAGACGAGCGCACCCGCGGCGATGCGAGCGCGGCGACGGAAGTAAAACGCGAGCGCGACACATGTGACAGGCAGCCACCAAAGCGGCAGATACAGCGTTGTCATGCGATGGACGCCCCAAGGACCAACGACCGCGCCGCTACTCTGCCAGTTGGGCAGAAGACGCATTCCTACGCGAGGTGTGATGCTCTCAGCGCGCACACGCACGTTGCCCGACGTCCCGAATTTTGTATTGATGGTTGTGCCCTCGAAGTCGAAGGTGACTTCGAGACCCCCGGCAGGAACGTTCCACGTCACGACATTGATACCGCCAGCGGGAGTCGTCAGCACTGCAACATCGCCGATACTTGCCACTGCGGGCTTTGTGTGCAGACGCAGATAGATAAACAGCACGATCGTCATGGCCGCGAGCGCCACGCAGAGATGCGAGAGGTGGCGGATCGACTTTACCGACATGCCGTGGTACCACACTCCGGACAGACAGACGTACGCAGCGACTCAAGCGAGTAGCCGCACTGACGACAGAGCGACATGTGCTGCAACCGGCGGAACTTCCTGAGACTCACGAACAGCATGAGGCCAAACGAAGCAGGCAGCCACCACATGGGAATGAAGCACATGAACTGACGAGGTCCCGCCAACGGTGTGACTGGTGCGGCGCTGTTGGGGAGTTTCCATGTTTCTGCCAAAGCGACTTCTGCACTTGATGGCGACGGAGCGGCAGCATTTTGTGATTGTGTGACGGTGGTTGCCGGCGGGTCAAACCACGTGCCGCTCATGGTGGGCATCCATTGCACGCGGCGTGCGTTGTCGGGACGCAGGGTTTGTGCGGTGGGCGGCACATTTGTTGTGACAATGAGCACCGTGCCCGGGAAGCCGTGGAATGTGACTGAAGCGACGGGCTCATTGGCACGTGACAACAGCGCGATGCCGCCAGCTCGCGATGGCGCGATGATCCAATGACGCGTGATCCACGCGTTCACTGAAAGTGGACTGAACAAGAGCCACAGATACCCAACCAATGAAAGGACGAAGCCAGCGGCGGACGCTGTCACCACGTACTTCCATCGCGTACGAGCCGTCATGGTGCGAGTCTCACTGATTACTGCGACGGCGCTCGACCAGCGTGGCTTCGGTGGTTTCGGTCTTGCCATCACGGACGTACGTGATGTTGACCTTGTCACCGGGCTTGCCTTTGACGAGGTGGGTCATCCACTGCTCGACATCGGTCAGGTCGTGCTCGTTCCACTTGGTCATGATGTCACCCTTCTTGAGTCCAGCCTTCGCGGCGGGCAGGCCATCGGTGACGCTATCGATGAGAATGCCCTTGACTTCGCCCGAGTAGTCACCCGGGGCGATGCCGAAGCGCACTCGCATGTTGCCCATGCCGGTGCCTTGAGCCACGCCCGGCTCGGGCGCTTCGGTGCTGCCTGGGGCAACGCCCGTTGGGGTGGTGAACTTGAAGGGCTGGGGACGCAGCGCGGCATCGAGGGCGATGCGGTAGACGAAGTCGGTCACCTGAATTGCGCCGTCGACGTTGATGGTTTCGACGAAGTCGTTGGCGCGGTGGTATTCCTCGTGCAAGCCGGTGAAGGCGAAGAGCGCGGGGATGCCGGCGTTGGCGAAAGAGGCGTGGTCGCTGGGGCCAAGACCTGACTTCTTGGTGGCGACGGCCATGCCGCTGCTGTCGACGTAGGGCTTGAGGAAGTCGGCGAGACCTTCACCCGTGCCGACGCCGCCCAGTTCGAGCTTGCCTTCGCGCAGGCGGCCGATCATGTCCATGTTGATCATGAGGGTGTGCTGATCGACCGGCGCGACGGGATTGCTGACGTAATGCTTGCTGCCGTTGAGGCCTGACTCTTCGGCGCAGAACTGCAGGAAGAGCACGCTGCGGCGGGGCTGGTCCTTGGGCAGGGCGGCGTACGCGTCTGCAAGGCGCTTGGCGACGAGCAGATTGCCGCTGGTGCCGCTGGCGTTGTCGTCGGCGCCGGGGTGGAGCTTGCCGCGACCTTCTTCACCATCGCGGCTGCCGAAGTAGCCGTAGCCCAGGTGGTCGTAGTGGCTGCCAATGACGATGTACTGCTGGGCGAGATCACCCACGCCCGGGAGCACGGCACCGACGTTGTCGGTGTACAGGGGCTTGCGTTCCAGATCGACGTTGACATCGAGCTGGGCGTTGGCGAGCTCGATGACCTGTCCCTTCTCGTCGACGAGCTTGCGGAGATCGAGCAGGCTGCGGCCCTCCGTGTCGGCGGCGCGAATGAACGCATCGGCGGCTTGCGTCGTCATCATAAGGACGGGAACCTTCAGCGAGCGAACGCCAAAGCCCATCGACACATCGCCCAGTTGGCCCGCGCGAGGATCATCGGCCCCGGGGGGATTGACGAGGATGACGGCGGACGCGCCTTTGTCGATCGCGAAGTCGAGCTTGGTGCGCAGATCGGCGTTGGCGCTCCAGCGAGTCGGGGCCCACTTGCTCTTGCCGTTTTCGTCCATGGGCTCAAAGCGCAGGATCATGGCGATCTTGCCGGTGATGTCGGCTCGCTTGCCGTTTGTGTCGTAGGGCAGGCTGGTGTAGTCGTTCTCGCCTTCGTCGATGGCGTAGCCGATGAAAGCGACGTCGCCCTTGAGTTCGCCATCGGCGCTGTAGCCGAGGGCGTTGAAGTCGGTGCCTCCCACGAGGCCGACACTGGTACCGGACTTGGTGACATAGCCGAGCTTCTGCGTGACGACCGCGACGCTATCTCCCGGACGCAGGCTGGGGGGCGCGATGAAATCCTGGCGGTAGCTGGCGAAGGCGACGTCTTTGCTGGGCTCGACGGTGCCGGGGAAGGCGGGCTTGAAGCCGAGTTGGCGGTAGGTGAATTCGAGATAGTCAGCGGCGCGGCGGTTGCCGTCGGTACCAGGGGCGCGACCTTCCATCCAGGGCGATGTCAGCGTGTAGAGGTGCTGGCGATAGAGCGTGGTGAGGGCGGCGATGGTTTTGGCGTCGGTCGTGGGCTGCGTGGCGGTAGCGCCGAGTGCGGCGGTTTCTTGCTGGGCGGGCGCGGCGACGGCGGCGGACTCACCATGTTGCGCGAGGGCGGTGCCCGCGAAAAGAGCGAGGAAGAGGGCAGAGGGAAGGATCGACGCGCGACGGGCGGTGTTGCTCACGATGGACTCCGGGGCTGTGAACCAGCGGAAAACGCTGGTTACGGCTGAAGACGAGGACTGACGGCACAGAACCGAACAGACAACGCCCGCGATTTCGCGGGCTTGCGATTGTTCGCGCTTGGCGCGTGCCGCGTGACCAAAAAGTACGAGTTGGCACCTACCGTTTTGCAGGTCGCGATCGCCGGCATCCCAGTGTCGGGCGGCAGGCATCGCGGCGAAGCCTCCGCGCCTCGCGCCCATCCCCTCCACTTCCTCCACAGACAACTCACCATGAGCACCACCACCACTCGCCCCGGTTCGCTCGACGCAATGAATGGCACTGCACGCGGTCACGCGGGTGTGCTTGACGCCAGCGATACGTTCCTGCATCGGCACATCGGCCCCAGCGAAGCGGAAGTCGCGGAGATGCTGGAGCTGGTGGGCTGCACGTCGCTTGAAGACCTGACGGCCAAGACGGTGCCTGCCACGATTCGCAACAATCGTGCGCTCAAGCTTGAAGGCGTGCCTGAGCATGGACTGGGCGAGAGCGCGACGCTGGCGAAGCTGGCGAGCTACGCGGCGCAGAACAAGGTGTACAAGTCGTTCATCGGCTGCGGCTACTACGACACGATCACGCCCGGCGTGATTCTGCGGAACATCTTGGAGAACCCGGGTTGGTACACGCAGTACACGCCTTACCAGGCTGAGATCGCGCAGGGGCGGCTTGAGGCGTTGCTCAACTACCAAACGATGGTGAGCGACTTGGTGGGCTTGCCGCTTGCGGGCGCGAGCTTGCTGGATGAAGGCACGGCCGCGGCGGAAGCGATGAGCATGTGCTACGCGTTGAGCGATCACGCGCGGCCTGTGTTCTTTGTCGCTAAGGACTGCCACCCGCAGACCATCGCCGTTGTCAAGACGCGCGCGGATGGCCTGAACATGCAACTGGTGATTGATGACCCCGCGAAGTTCGTGCCAAGCGAACAGATGTGCGGTGTGCTGGTGCAGTACCCCACTACTGACGGGCGTGTGGAGTGCTACGAAGCCCTCGCGAACAAGGCTCATGCGGCGGGCGTGCTGGTTGTCGCGGCGACGGACCTTTTGGCCATGACGCTGCTGAAGCCGCCGGGAGAATGGGGCGCGGATATCGCTGTTGGCTGTGCGCAGCGCTTCGGTGTGCCCATGGGCTTTGGCGGTCCGCACGCGGCGTTCATCGCGACCAAGAACGAGTACATCCGCAAGATGCCGGGGCGCATCATCGGCGTGAGTCGCGACATGCAAGGCAACCCCGCCTTGCGCATGGCGATCCAGACGCGCGAGCAGCACATTCGGCGCGACAAGGCGACGAGCAACATCTGCACGGCGCAGGCGCTGCTGGCGATCATGGCGGGCATGTATGCGTGCTATCACGGGCCGGAGGGCCTGCGCCGCATCGCACTGCGCACCCACACGTACGCCCAGGCGCTGCGCGCGGGGCTTCTCAAGCTGGGTCAGGGCGTGAGTGAGAGCGATCTGGTCTTTGACACGCTGACGGTGAGCCCCAAGGGCAAGACGCAGGCGCAAGTGCTCGAAGCGGCACGCAGCAAGGGCATGAATCTGCGTGCGTACGCGGATGGACGCATCGGCATCAGCGTGGATGAAACTACCACGCGCGAAGATGCGCAGGCGATTCTCGCGTGCTTCGGCGGCAGCGGCACTGAAGACATTGACGCGCTCGCCAAGGCCTCGCAGCGCGACTTGCCCGCCAAGTTCGCTCGCCAGTCCGGCTACCTCACGCACCCGGTCTTCAACAGTTACCACAGCGAGCACGAGATGCTGCGCTACATCTTCAAGCTGATGGGGCGCGATCTCAGTCTTGCGCACAGCATGATCCCGCTGGGCTCGTGCACCATGAAGCTCAACGCGACGAGCGAGATGATTCCCGTCACGTGGAAGACCTTTGGCGGCCTGCATCCGTTCGCGCCGCGCGAGCAGACCACGGGTTACGAGCTCATGTTCCGCGATCTGGAAAAGTGGCTGGCTGACATCACCGGCTTCCACGCCGTGAGCCTGCAGCCCAACGCCGGAGCGCAAGGCGAGTACACGGGGCTCATGGTCATTCGTGCGTACCACCACGCGCGGGGCGACACCAAGCGCACGGTCTGTCTCATTCCTGAATCCGCGCACGGCACCAATCCCGCCAGCGCGGTCGTTGCGGGCATGGAAGTCGTACCCGTCACCAACCTGCCCAGCGGCGATGTCGACATCGCGGACTTGGCAGCGAAGGCCGAGCAGTACAAGGACACGCTGGCGGCGTGCATGGTCACCTACCCCAGCACGTACGGCGTCTTTGAAGAGGGCGTCAAACAAATCTGCGACATCGTGCACAAGTTTGGCGGCCTCGTGTACATGGACGGGGCCAACATGAACGCGCAGGTGGGCTTGTGCAGCCCGGGCGAGATCGGCGCGGACGTGTGCCACCTCAACTTGCACAAGACATTCTGCATTCCCCACGGCGGCGGCGGCCCGGGCATGGGGCCCATCGGCGTCACCAAGGCCCTCGCGCCCTTCCTGCCCGGCCACCCGGTCAGCTTCCCCGAAACGCTCAAGGCTCAGGGCGCGGGCGAGCACGCCATCGGCCCGGTCAGCGCGGCGGCTTACGGCAGTGCGAGCATTCTCGTCATCAGCTGGATGTACATCCACATGATGGGTGCGGCGGGCCTCAAGAAAGCCACGCAGATCGCCATCCTCAACGCCAATTACATGGCCGCCCGGATGAAGGGCCACTACGACGTGCTCTTCAAGGGCAAGCAGGGCATGTGCGCCCACGAGTACATCATCGATGTGCGTCCCTTTGACAAGTCGGCGGGCATCAAGACCGACGACATCGCCAAGCGACTGATGGATTACGGCTTCCACGCCCCCACCATGAGCTGGCCCGTGCCCGGCACGCTGATGGTCGAGCCCACCGAAAGCGAAAGCAAGGCCGAACTCGACCGCTTCTGCGATGCGATGATCGGCATTCGCGAAGAGATCCGCGCGATCGAAAGCGGCGCGATTAGCAAGACCGACAACGCCCTCAAGAACGCGCCGCACACCGTGCACGTGGTGACCGCCAACGACTGGACGCACCCCTACACCCGCGAGCAGGCGGCCTTCCCGCTTGTCTACACCAAGGGCCACAAGTTCTGGCCCAGCGTCGGCCGCGTCGACAATCCCTACGGCGACCGCAACCTGGTGTGCACGTGCCCGCCGATGAGTGAGTACGCGTGAGGCACGCGAAATGGCCAAATGGCTAAATGGCTAAAGGAAGACAGGGAAAGATCGAGCCTTGCGTGATGCTCTCACGCGAGGCTTTTTTGTTTGCTGGCGTGGTTGCGCTTATGCCACGCCGGTGGCGAGCAAGATCGCGACGATGAAGAGCATCGCGGCCACGATGGCTCGCACGCTTGTCATCGTGATGCCTTGGAGCACGCGCTTGCCGATTGCCGAGCCGATGCAGCCGGCGAGGGCGGTCAGGGCCACCAGCAGCAGCAGTCGCGGCGAGGTGAGAGCATGATAGTCGTGCGCATTGGTCAGGTACGTGAAGCCCGCGACGTACACCGCCAGCCGCACGATATCGACGGCGGTGCTGACGACGTTGGTCGTGCCGACGAACTGGTCTTTGGTGAGCCCCGCCCGCAAGAGGAACGGCGCGCGTAACGCTCCTTGCATGCCCGTCAGCCCGCCGAAGAAGCCCGACAACGCGCCGCCCAGCGGCATGAACTTCGTGGGAAACTGCTGCCGCTGAAATCGCGGCGTGAGTTCGAGCACGGCAAAGGTCACCAGCACCCCAGCGATGATGAGCTTGGGCAGCGTGATGTTCGCGCTGCGGCCCGCGAGCGTGTACGTGTGCAGGGGCGGGGCGGGCGCGAGCCACGCGAGCAGGGCCGCGCCGATGAGTGCCGCGATCACGGCGGGCACGCCAAAGCGCAGCACCGTGGCCTTGTCCGCCCACTTGCCCACCAGGGCGAGCTTCAAGAGGTTGTTGGACAGATGCACCACCGCCGTCGCCGCGACGGCGACTTCGAGCGGGAAGAACAACGCGAAGACGGGCATGACCACCGTGCCCAGCCCAAACCCGCTCAGCAGCGTGACGGCAGCAACGCAAGCCGCCAGCAGCGGCAGGATGACGAACTCCATGCAGGCAGCGTAGGGAATGCAGGTGGCAAGACCGCCAGACAGCGCAGTCGAGGCATCACAGCACGCGAACGCAGCGCGCGCCGACGCCTGCCCGTTCTTGCGCGATGCGGGCCCTTCGCCGCGCAGCCGCGGACAGTGTGTGCCGAGGTTCCCCTCGATGCGGGTGATCGGCGAAGACAAACGCGCGATGCGGGCCGTGGAACGGACGGCCCGTTCCCACTCACGCGCCGCCCGTTCCCACTCACGCGCCGCCCGTTCCCGCTCACGCTTCCCCCGCGCCCATCCGCGAAGCACCGGCTTCTCTCCGCGAGCGATCCGTGCGCCTCCACGACCGCTCCCCGCCCGCCCGAGAGCCGCCCGCACGGGCTCGCGCATGGGCCCCAGGGCCGCGTTGAAGGCAACGACACAGCAGGCAACGGCCCCGAAAAGCACGGCTTCGGGTGTTGGACTTGCTTGGCAGGTATCCGTACGGAAGCGGTGCGTTTGCGTGCCCGCAAGGATGTCAACCGGGCCCTCGCGGCTTCCTTCACACAATCTTCAAACGCCGGTGACGCGACAAACGAAGGCACCGGCCAAGGATTGTTAAGACGGTTGGATGCGCTGCGGCGAGGCGGGCCTTTGGGGGTTCGCAAAGCGTGCGGCGGCGACCGGTGCAAGGAATCTATCGATGAAGCGTCTTCTGGCGTTGGTGCTCGCGGGGCTGGCGGCTTTCTCGAGCGTGTCGAACGTGGCGGTGGCGGAAGAGACCCGTCTGCAGGGCGCAGGGGCGACGTTCCCGGCTCCGCTGTATGAGCGCTGGGTCGCTGAGTTCAACAAGATCGAGCCCACCATCAAGGTGAGCTATCAGTCCATCGGTTCGGGTGGCGGCATCAAGGCCATCACCGACAAGACCGTCACCTTCGGCGCCAGCGATGCTCCGCTCTCCAAGAAGGAACTGGAGAAGATGGGCGATGCGGCCAACGTGCTGGAATTCCCGGCGACCGCCGGCGCGGTTGTTCCCGCGTACAACCTGCCCAACGTCAAGGAAACGATCAACTTCTCGGGCGACGTGCTCGCGAAGATCTTCATGGGCAAGATCACCAAGTGGAATGATCCGGCGATCGCCGCGCTCAACAAGGGCGTGACGCTGCCTGATCTGGCCATCACCCCCGCGTTCCGCACCGACAGCAGCGGCACGACGTTTGTGTGGACCAGCTACCTGGCCACGCAGAACGAAGACTACAAGGGCACCATCGGCGCCGGCAAGAGCGTGCAGTGGCCCGTGGGTCAGGGCGGCAAGGGCAACGAAGGCGTTGCCGCGGTCGTGCAGCAGACCGTCGGCGCGATTGGCTACATCGAAGCCGTGTACGCCAGCAGCAACAAGATGCAGGCTGGCGCCGTGCAGAACAAGGCTGGCGAGTTCGTGGCCGCCGGTCCGGCGAGCATCAGCGCGGCGACCAACGCGGCGCTGGCCAACATGAAGGACGGCAAGCTCACGGTTGATCTGTGGAACCTCGAAGGCCAGGGCGTATACCCGGTCAGCGCGTTCACGTACATCATCGTCTACCGCGACCTCAACAACCTGAAGGACGCGAAGGAAGCTGACGCCCTGAAGAAGTTCTTCAACTGGGCCCTGACCAGCGGTCAGGAAATCAGCGCGACGATGAACTACGCCCCGCTGGCCAGCGAAGTGCGCACGAAGGCGCTCGCTGAGATCAACGCTCTCACGAAGAAGTGAGCGATAGAGAGCGGAGAACGGAGAGAAGAGAACAGAGAGCGGTGTGCGGGCTTGTGCCGCTTGCCGCTGGCAGTCGCAGACGATTGCACTGTTCTTGAAATCCGTTTCCAGTTCACTATTCTCCGTTCTCTGTTCTCCGTTCTCTGCTCTCTGTCCCCCGGGTATCATGGTCGCCCCGCTTGCACGTATCGAATCGAAAGAAGAGATGTGAGCACTGCCGACGCGAACCAACCCCAGGGCTCGATTCCCGAGAACAAAACTCCCGGCGGCGCTGACGCGCCGTCGGGAGATTCTTTTTCAGCCTCGCACCGGTGGCTGCGATTCGGCGACGCGGCGTTGGCTTGGTCGGCACGCGGGGCGGCGGTGTTGATTCTGCTCCTGCTGGCCAGCGTGGTGCTGGTACTGGCCAAGGGCGCATTGCCTGCGATCAAGGAGTATGGGCTTTCGTTTCTCACGAGCACGCAGTGGCGTGTGAACGAGATTGAAAGGCCCGTGCGTGACGCGGCGGGCAAGATCGTGCTCGACGCGGATGGCGAGCAGGTGACTGAGACGGTGCCGCAGGCGTTTGGCGCGCTGAACACCATGTATGGCACGGCGGTGAGTTCGGGGCTGGCTCTGCTGTTTGCGGTGCCGCTTGCACTGGGCTCGGCGTTGTTTCTGGTGCGGATCGCGCCGCGACTGAAACTGGCGGGGCCGGTAGGCTTTCTGATTGAGTTTCTGGCGAGCATTCCCAGTATCGCGTACGGCGTGTGGGGGCTTTTTGTGCTTGCGCCGTTTCTGCAGAGCCATGTCGGGCCGTTTCTGCGTGATGTGCTGGTGGACGTGCCCGGCATGCGATGGATGTTCTACGAAACCGTGACGGTGGCGGGGAACACGATTGAGCGCGAGATTCCGATGGTGGGTCGCAGCATGCTCTGTGCGGGGCTGGTGCTGGCGATCATGATTCTGCCGATCATCACGAGCGTGTCACGCGATGTGCTGCGGGCGGTGCCTCGCACGCAGGTGGAGGGCTCGCTGGCACTGGGCGCGACGTGGTGGCAGAGCAGTTGGATGATGCTCAAGTACGCGCGCAGCGGGCTGTTTGGCGCGGTGATGCTCGGTCTGGCTCGCGCCGCGGGCGAGACGATGGCCGTGGCGATGGTCATTGGCAACGCGAACGCGATCAACCCCAGCCCGTTTGCACCGGCGCAGACGATGGCGAGTCTGCTTGCCAATGAGTTCAACGATCCCGGTGAGAAACTACACCGGCCGAGCCTGATGTACGTGGCTCTGATCCTGCTGGCGATGAGCCTGGCGTTCAACATGATTGCGCGGTGGCTGGTGGTGGGGAAGAAGTAGGAGCCGGGGAGAAGTACCGAAGTACCGAAGAGACGAAGTACCGGAGGAGAGACAGAGAGCGGAGCAGAGGCGGTAGTCATTCAGATCGTTGAGTAATCGCGTGACAAAGACTTTTTACAACACCTACTCACGACTCGTCAGCCATGCCGCGGCGCTGCTCTGTTCGGCGTTTGCGTTTGGCATCGTCGCGGTGTTGTGCATGGTGGTGTTCTATCTGTTCGGCAAGGGGGCCAGCGCGCTGTCGCTGCAGTTCTTCACGGAGCTGCCTGGCACTGATCCGCAGAACCCCAAGGGCATGCGTCATGCGCTGGAAGGCACGCTGATCATGGTGTCGCTGGCGGCGGCTGTTGGTGTGCCGGTCGGCATTTTGGTGGGCGTGTACTTGAGCGAGTACAGCAGCGATCGATTCCTGCCCAGCATCGTGCGGTTCGTGGCGGATGTGCTGGCGGGCGTGCCCAGCATTGTTGTGGGCATCTTGGGGTACGAGCTGCTCGTTGTGCCCATGGGCACCAACAGCGGTTATGCGGGGGCGGCGGCGTTGGCGTTCATCATGATCCCCATCGTCGCTCGCACGACGGAAGAGATGCTCAAGCTTGTGCCCAAGGCGTATCGCGAGGGCTCGCTGGCGCTGGGCGCCACAAAGAGCCAGACCATTCTGAAGGTTGTGCTGCCTGCAGCAACGGGCAGCATTGTGACAGGCGTGCTGCTGGCAATCGCACGTGCAGCCGGTGAGACCGCCCCACTGCTGTTTACCGCGCTGTCTTCACAGTATTTGACGCGCGATCCGAGCCAGCCGTTTCCATCGCTGACGGTCCAGATTTACAACTACGCGACGGGGCCCTTCCAAGGCCAGAAGACGCTTGCGTGGGCCGGGATTCTGGTGTTGATTTCGTTGTTCTTCGTGCTCAGCCTTGCCGTGCGGTGGCTGACGCGTCGGGCGGTCATCAAGATGGTGTAAAGAAGGCGCTCGCAACATGCACTCGAATACACTAGAGCCCAAACCTCCTCGCCCTCCGACACCATTCATGAGCGATTCAACGCCGCCAACACCGACAGCGCCTCTTGAAGTGGAAGCCACGCCCACGCGCCGAGTCGCGACGCGCGACAGCGGCAAGGTTGATTCTTCGCGATATCGAGTGATTGAAGCGATTCGCAGCGGCGGGCAGCACAAGGCGGCGGTGCACGCGGAACTGCTGAACCTCACGCCTCAGCAGAGCATCGCGAAGATCGATGACTTTCAGCTTTGGTACGGCAAGAACAAGGCGATTCACCACGTGAATATGAACGTGGAGCGCGGCAAGGTGACCGCGCTGATTGGCCCCAGCGGCTGCGGCAAGAGCACGTTGCTGCGATCAGTCAATCGTTTGAACGATCTGATTGACGGGGTGCGTGTCGCGGGCAGCATCACGATCAATGGCAAGCAGGTGTTCGGGCAGGGTGTTGACGTCATCAGCCTGCGCAAGCGTGTGGGCATGGTGTTCCAGAAGCCCAACCCATTCCCCATGTCGATCTTTGACAATGTGGTGTATCGCCTTCGCATCGATGGCGAGCGCAGTAAGTCTGTGCTTGAAGGCGCGTGCGAGAAGGCGCTCAAGGGCGCGGCTCTTTGGGAAGAAGTGAAAGACCGTCTGAAAGACTCCGCTGTCGGGCTTTCGGGCGGACAGCAACAGCGTCTGTGCATCGCAAGATCCATCGTCGCCGACCCGGAGATGCTGCTGCTTGACGAGCCGTGCTCGGCGCTGGACCCGATCGCGACGCTGCGCATCGAGGAACTCATTCACGAGATCGCCGAGCGATACACCGTGCTCATCGTGACGCACAACATGCAGCAGGCCGCTCGTGTGAGCGATTTCACGGCGTTCATGTACCTGGGCCGACTGGTCGAATACGGCCCGACGAATCGAATCTTCCAGACGCCGCAACTTCCCGAGACGGAAGATTACGTGATGGGTCGCTTTGGCTGAGCCCGTTGGGCGTGGCGTGCGGGTTGTCAACTGAAATGAAAACGTGGTTCGCATTGCTGCGGCGCGGGCTTCCGGCTTGCTGCGATCGCGCGTGGGAGCGGCCCGGAAACACTTGCGGGTCACCATGGCAGTATAAAGGTACTGCAAACGGGCGCAATTTTCACGCCTATAACCGCTTACTGACTTGTGCAATCCTGGCATTCCGCTACACTCCACACGTTCGCAGGAGGAGAGAGACATGCGCACGTTTCTTGTTGTGGCGCTCGCCGCCGGTTTGGCCGCACCCGCGTTTGCCGGCCCGGACTGGGTGGAGCGAGGGGACGCTGGCTCGTTCATTGCAACTGCTCAGATCACCACCGGCATCGGCGGCATTCGCTCGCTGACGGGTGAACTCACTGCGGCTGGCCGCGGTGCCCCGGATCTTGAGGACGTTTACATCATTCGTATTGATGATCCGTCGGCATTCTCCATTACACTGGTCAACGCCAACTTCACGCCCGCGCTCTACCTGTTTAATCTGACGCAGGCGAGCCAGGCGCTGGGGCTTCTGGGTGTGAATGGCACGCTCGTGAGCACCTCGACGGACGGCACACAGGCTCAGGTGACTGAGCCGGGCCTGTACGCTCTTGCGGTGACGTACGCGGGCAATATCCCGCAGAGCCGCACGGGCGCGATCTTCAACTTCACGTCGCCCACGGAGATCTCCGGTCCTGACGGCCCGGGCGGCATCAATCCGTTGCAATCGTGGAACCCGACGGTTCCGCTCGTTGGCGGCAACTACGACCTTGATGTGGATGGCGTTGACTTCGCCGATGTGCCGGCTCCCGGCGCAGCCATGCTGCTGGGTGCAGCGGGCCTGCTGGCGGCTCGTCGTCGTCGTTGACGCGAGTTGCACTCGGAAAAGCGTGCGACCTGTGAGGTTTCAAAAACAAACAACGCCGGCCTGCGTGATGCGGGCCGGCGATTTTCTTTTGGCAGGTTCGATGCGTGCATTCAGGTGAAGTGCAGCTCGAGGTAGCGTGCGACGTAATCCACGATGCTCTGTGCTTCGGGGATGTCTGGGTTGCTGGTGGGGCCCATGGGCTCAAAGCGCATGCCCTTGAAGCGAGCGACTGCGTCTTCGATGCTCAGGCCGTGCTGAATCGAGAGGCTGAAGGCACGGCAGAACGCCTGGGCCATGCCGCAGATGGTGGAACCTTCCTTGGCCATCTTGATGAAGATCTCGCCGGGGCGACCGTCGGCGTAGAGGCCAATGGTGAGGTAGCCCTCGTGATTGCCGATCGAGAACTTGTGCGTGATCGATTCGCGAGTGGCGGGGAGTGATGCGCGAAGTGCGGGCACGGGTGATCCTCCTTGATCGTTCCGATCCAATTCGTGACTGGCCATGTGTGAATCCGTTCGTGGTATGCGTCAGTGCGATGAGCATCCTGCTCAGAGCGCCAACGCCGAACAGACATGGCGGCCCACAGAGGGCGGGTGCAGGGGAGCCAATGTAGCGACTTTGGTATCGGTCGTGGGCGCGAGAGCCAAGAAAAAGTTGGTGAAACTGAGCAGAGTCTTATCACACAAGCGGTTGAGCAACCTGTCGCTAGTCGGGAGTTTTCCACACAAGATGCTGGGGGTTGCCCCGTGTGCCCTGCTTGAGCTCCCTACCGGCTACTTGCACGCGTTGGTACACTGCGTTGCAGGTCTTGTCGCCGCGTTGTTGCGCGAAAGATCCGCGATTCCGTCCGCCCGGAAACAAGCCATGCTCCGATCCGCAATTTCCCGCTTCTGCGTCGCTGCGCTCGCCCTCGCGGCAGGTACTGCAGCTTCGCACGGCCAAGTCACGCCGGGATACACGATCTCGCGGGTCGGCTTGACGGGGCCGGCGTATGTCGCTGCGGATGGACGCACTGAGCAGTACGCGTCGTTTCGTTATGGCGTCGTGTTTGGCAGTGCGCGGCGCATGGACGATCCCGGCTTCAACGGGGACGCGTGGGTCTGGAGTTTCGGCCAAACGATTCCCATTGGCCTGCGCGGATCGGGCTACCGGTATTCGCTGCCGCTGCGCATCAACGCGTTGGGGCAGATCGGTGGCCTGACCGGCTTTGGACAACCGACCGACGAATCCCGTCG
This sequence comes from Phycisphaerae bacterium, assembly GCA_046316615.1. GTDB lineage: Bacteria > Planctomycetota > Phycisphaerae > Phycisphaerales > UBA1924 > BJHL01. The sequence continues at coordinate 42,409 of JBKDAN010000019.1, read as the reverse complement.
CTTCGATTTGTGGGTCTGGAACGGACAGCAATCGGTGCAGGTTGGATTCACGGGCCCGGACTACACGGGCTCGACCGGCTATCGCTTCAGCCAGTTCGAACAGAAGGAGTTCAACGCCTTTGACAGTCAGGCGATGCTGGGCTACAGCTCCCGCATCCAAGGTGTCAGCAGCGAGATTGGTCGCGACTGGTGGGTCTGGAACGGCGCGCAGACCGTGCCGCTCGTGCTGCCGGGTGGCGAATACATCGGTCCCTCCGGCATCCCCAACTCGCAGCCTATCGACGTGACCAAGAACGGTCGGATCATTGGTCGATCGATGCGATATCGCCCTGATGGATTTCCCCACGGCTCTGACGCGTGGCTTTGGGATGGTCAATCGCTCCGCCGATTGGGGTTGGTCGGTAACCCCTACGAAGATCCCACGGGCTTTCGCTTCGGGTCTGCCATTGCCCAGAATGAGGCGGGCTGGGTCGTCGGCCGCTCGACCGCGTACTTCCCCAACAACGAACGGCGCGAAGACGCGTGGCTCTTTGACGGCGTGAACACCACGCGCATCGGCCTGACGGGCGGCGTGTATGGCCTGCCTCGTGCAGCTACCACAGTCTCGCTGCTGAGTCAGAGCGGCTCCATCGTGGGTTCATCATGGGATCCGGTTGCCAACCGGTCAACAACGTGGATTCTGACGGGCGGCCAACTGACGCAGATCGCGCTGACCAACCCGCCTGGCGAGTCGTACCAAGCACTCATCCCGCGTGTGCTCAGCGAAACCGGATTGGTCGCTGGCGTGGTGCCGCGTTCCAACACGAGCCCGGCGCAGCAAGGCGACGACGCCTGGGTGTGGGACGGCACACAAGTTCATGTGTTGGGTTTGCGCCAGCCCGAACATACTTCCCCCAGGGGTACGCGCGCGAGCGAGGCGTACCACATCACCCGCGATGGCCGTGTCGTCGGACTCTCACAGGTGTTCCCTTTCAGCGGGAGTGGGGGCGGCGACTTCGCTCAAGATGTATGGATTTGGCAACGGGGCACGACCTCACGTCTGGGCATTTTCGACCCCACGCATGTTGGCTTTGACGGCTATCGCCGCGTGTACGGAACGGCTCATCCCGATGCTCCATACGCGTGGGGTCACACATTCCGCTTTCAGCCCGATGACGTGGCGTTGGGCGTCGACGCATGGGTTTGGGAGAATGGTGCTCACACCCGCGTGGGGCTGGTGGGGCCCGGTTACACGAGCAGCATCGGCCTGCAGGAATCGTGGATATACAGCGCTGATCGTGCAGGCCGCGTGGTCGGTCGCTCACTGCGCTTCTCAGCGACGGGCGACAATCTGGGCCAGACTGCGTTCTACTTCGATCCTGTGACACGCACCAGCATTCCCCTCGAACTCAGCGTGCGCACCGCCGATGGGTACGCGTTCAGTTCCTTCGAGCAACTGACCACGGACGGCTATGCGATCGGCACGTATAAGTTCTTCGCCAACGGCGAGGGCGAGGGTGTTTCACGCGCCATCGCGTTCCGGCCCGACGTCGGCGTTGTCCACCTCGAGGATCTCGTCACCAGCGGCATTGCGGCGGTGGGCTTCGCCAACCTGACTTCGGCGTGGTTTGACGAAGCAGCAGCCGTGTTCGTGGGCGAAGGCACGCTGCTGGGCCAGCCGCAGACGAGTAGCGCTTTCGTGATGACCCGGCCGCGCGAGTGCGACAACACCGACTTCAACAATGACGGCGTCTTCCCCAGTGATGAAGACTACGTGGCCTTTTTCGCCGCCTTGAGCGGAGATATCTGCGCGACGTGCAACGACATTGACTTCAACAACAATGGCGTCTTCCCCGAAGATCAGGACATCATCGGGTTCGTCAGTGACGGTATCATCTGCGAGCAATAAGTCGCTACTTGCAAAGGTCGAGGCGCCACAGCCAGCACATCAGCCAACCGCCGCGCCAGCCTTGATGTCACTCAGCGTCGTCAGGATGATGACTTCGCGCTTCACGTCAGCGGGTGCGTCCTTGCCCACGTTGCTCGCCGCCAGCAGCATGCCGCGGCTTTCTTCGCCACGCAGCATGCGGGGGGCGAGATTGGCAACGATGATGATGCGCTGGCCCAGCAACTGCTCGGCGGTGTAGTACTCGCGGATGCCGGCGCAGATCTGGCGGGGCGTGCCGGTGCCGTCATCGAGTTGGAGCTTCCAGAGCTTGTCGGCGTTGGGGTGGGGCTCCGCCTTGACGATCTTGGCGACGCGCAGGTCGAGTTTGAGGAAGTCATCAATGGTGATCAGGGGTTTGGAGCCGTCGGCGGGAGCGGGGGCGGCAGCCGGGGCGGGGGTGGGAGCAGGTGTAGGGGAGGGCGTCGCGGGGGTCGTCATGATGAAGAGAATAGGACCGCGCCCCCCACTCTTCACGATGAGGGCGTGTCGTCTGCGGGGTGTACCTCATGTACACTATCGCCCTATGGAAAACCTCGATCTGCTCAAGCGTCTGTGTGAAACTCCTGGCGTCCCCGGTCGCGAAGAACGCGTCCGAGCTTTGATTGAGAAGGAAGTCGCCGGACTGTTTGACAGTGTCGAGACCGATGCACTGGGCAACCTGATCTGCCGTCGCAATCCGCGTGGCAAGGCCAAGAAGGGCTCGCCCGAGAGCAAGCACGGCGGTCCGCTCCGCGTGATGATGCTTTGCCACATGGATGAGATCGGGTTCTATGTGACCGCTGTCGACGACAAGGGCTATCTGTGGATGAACCCTGCGGGCGGCTTTGATACGCGCAACCTGTTCTCGCGCCGCGTGACTGTCATCGCTGACGACGGCGATTACCACGGCGTGATGAATCCGGGTGGCCGCCCCGTGCACATCAGCAGCCCGAAGGATCGCGAGCGCGTGCCGGAAGTGAAGGAGTTTTTCGTTGACGTCGGCATGAAGGCCGACGCGGTGAAGAAGAAGTTCAAGGTGGGCGACTACGTGGTGATGAACGAGCCCGCCATTGAAGTGGGCGACAAGTTCGTGAGCAAGGCTCTGGACAACCGCGTGGCGTGCTGGCTTGGCATCGAAGCCGTGCGCAAGCTGGAGAAGACCAAGGCAGCGCACACGTGCGAAGTGATCGTTGCGTTCACGACGCAAGAGGAAGTGGGCCTGCGCGGTGCGAAGACCGCCAGCCATGCAGTGCAACCTGACATCGGCCTTGGCATCGACGTCACGCTGAGCTGTGACACGCCGGGCGTGCCTGGCGAAGAAGCCGTGACCCGTCAGGGCCAAGGCTTTGGCCTGCACATCAAGGACAGCAGCTTCATCAGCGATTACCAGCTCGTGAACGAAGTTGAAGCACTGGCCAAGAAGAACAAGATCGCGTACCAGCGGACGATTCTCGCAGCAGGCGGCCAAGACGGTGCGGCTGCTCAGCAGGCTGCCGCCGGCGCTCGCGCCGTGGGTATCACTGTCGGCACGCGGTACATCCACACCGTGACGGAAATGATCGACAAGAAGGACTTGTACGCGGCCCGCGATATCTTGACGGCGTACTGCGCCAGCAAGTGAGGGCGGGCGAAGAGCCAAATAGCCAATTTGTCAAATGGCTAAATTGCCAAATGAAGACATCGCGTGAGCGGCTTCGTTTGGCGATTTGGCCATTTAGCCATTTGGCCACTTGGTCATCTGTCCGCCTCGCCCTCCTATCGTCGCACATGACAGCGTTTTCGCCAGATGGGTTGCCGTTGGGCCGTATTGCGGGTGCGGAGGCGGCGTTCTTTCAGGAAGCAGTCAGTTACGCGGCCCGTGCGCACCGCAATCAGCTTCGGAAAGATGGTCGCACGCCCTACGTGGCGCACGTCATTCGCGCAGCGATGACGGTGTCGTGGGTGTTTGGGTGCAACGACAAGATCGCGCTGCTTTCCGCCATTCTGCACGACACCATCGAAGATACGACCACGGATTACGACGACATCGCCGAGCGATTCGGCGTGGCGGTGGCCGATTGTGTTGCGTGCCTCACCAAGAACATGGCAATGCCCGAAGCGGCGCGGGAAGCCGAGTATGACGCTCGCATCGCAAGCGGGCCCTGGCAGGCTCGACTTGTGAAGCTTGCGGATGTGTACGAGAACCTGTGTGACTTGGAAGATCTGCCTGAGTCCACCCGCTCTAAGAAAGCCGCGGACGCGATTGATCGGGCGCGACGTGCCTTGCGGCTCGCGCAAGGCGAACGCGCGAGCAATCCGCACATCAGCCGTGCGTGTGACACCCTCGAACATCTGCTCAAGCACTTCTAACCCTCACGCCTAGCCCCCACGTCTAGCCCCCACGTCTAGCCCCCCACCTTCCCCCCACTCCCACATCATGCCAGTCCGACAGCACCTTTACGCCGATCCTGAGATCTACGACATTCTGCACGATGAAGGCACACGAAGTGACATCACTCGCTTTGCCCGCATCGCGTGCGCGGTGTCGCCTGCGTTACGCAGTGTGAAGCAACTTCGCTGGCTGGAACCCGCCAGTGGCAGCGGTCGCTATCTGCTTGCGTGCGCCGCACGGGGCGATATGGCACTGGGTATTGACCTTTCTCGCGAGATGATCGCGTACACGCTTCAGCAAGCGCGGGAGAAGGGGTACGAAAGCACCATCGCGGGGCTGGCGGCTCGCATGGAGAACTTTGATGTCGCCAAGGCTCGCTGGGCGGGCAAGCCGAAGGCGTTTGGCAAGGCGCATATCGCGTTCAATCCGATCAACTCCATTCGTCACCTTGCGACCGACGCCGCGATGCTCAAGCATCTGGCGTGCGTGCAGCGTCACTTGCATCGCGACGGCGTGTACATCGTGGGGCTGAGCCTCAGCGCGTACGGACTGGAGTCGGTTAGCGAAGACGTATGGATCGGCACGCGTCGCGGCACCACGGTGACGCAAGTTGTGCAGTACGAACCACCAGACATCGATGCAACCGGCGCTGCGGCCCGGCGTGAACGCGTCATCAGCCACTTGACAATCACGCGCAAGGGCGCGGATGACGAGCATCGCGACAGCTCGTATTGGCTTCGAACGTACAATCTGGCCCAATGGACAGCCTTGATCGCACGGAGCGGCTGGCACATCGCCGCGACATTCGCGAACACGGGAAAGCGTGCGAAACCGAGTGAGCCGGGGTACTTCCTGTTTGCGATGACGCCCCCCCGCGGGACAAGCGGTGCGAACACGCCGTAAAGTGACCCATGGCTGAGGCCGCCGTCGCTGTCAATCTCGCTGGTCTGCAACTGGCCAACCCCGTCATGCTCGCTGCGGGTACTGCGGGCACGCTGGATGAACTGCGCGACGCGCTGGACCTTGCACGTGTCGGTGCGGTGGTGACCAAGAGCATCACGCCGCTGCCGCGAGATGGCAACAAGCCCTGGCGTGTGGTGCCGCTTGATGCTGGGATGCTGAACGCGGTGGGACTTGCAAATCCGGGCATCGATGCATTCGTGAAGGACTACGCGCCGCGCATCTCGCAGGTGGGCTGCCCGGTCATTGGATCCATCGCTGGCTTCAGTGTCGACGATTACGTCAAGGTCGCTGCCGCGATGAACGCGATTGACACCATCGCTGCTGTCGAGTTGAATGTGAGTTGCCCCAACGTGCACAAAGGCTGCGAGTTCGCCGCAGACCCCGCGCTGCTCACGGAACTGATCCGCGAAACGCGTGCTGTACTGACCAACACCCGGCTCTTCGTCAAGCTCAGCCCCATTCCTACCGGCAAGATCACGATGACGGATATTGCCAAAGCTGCGGTCGATGTGCCAGGCAGTTCGCCCACTGGCCCCAACAAGCGGCCGGGCGCAGACGCACTCTGCATCGCGAACACCACGCCCGCGATGGCGATTGACGTGCGTACACGCCGGCCGAAACTGGGGCGCGTCTCAGGCGGCCTTTCTGGCCTTGCGGTACACGCAATGGCCGTGAAGCTGGTGTACGACGTTCACCGCAACTTTGCGAAGCAATCGCAGACGCCGATTGTCGGCATTGGCGGGGTCTTCACGTGGGAGCATGCGGCCGAGTTCGTGCTTGCGGGCGCCACGGCGGTCGAGGTGGGCACGGGCCTGTTCGCTGATCCGCGGTGCCCGCTGAAGATTGTGAAGGGTTTGGAACGCTGGACGCGCGATCAGGGCGCGAGCGTGATGGATCTGGTGGGGAAGATCGACGACAGCGAGAATCAGCCGCGTTGACAGCCTCTGTGCGACATGCGGGAGTGCATGGGCATCACGCGTCAAACAAACTCGGGCCGCCTTCTGGCCGCTTCTTCTTGGCTGAAAGTCGCGGCACCTCACGCGAGCCACTCACTCGCGAAGCCACCTGGCCTTCGGCGAGGCGCGTCAGAAGTTCATCACCGGGTTGTACGTCCTGCGGCCGGCGAACCACGCGACCATCGGCGCGAAGTGTCACAGAAAAGCCGCGTTCAAGCACGCGCTGTGGACTGACGGCTTCGAGCATGCGCTGCACTGCGGCGAGCGACGACTGCTCGCGTGCGATGCGAGTGTGCAGCGATCGCATCACTTCGCGTTCTGCGCCGCGGAGCTTCTCGCGAAGCTGTGCCAAGACCGCTTTCGGCTTCGCGCCTTCCATGCGTGTGGCGTGCTGTGAGATCTCCTGCCTTGCATGCATGAGTCGCGTTCGCACTGCACTGGCGAGATATCGCTCTGCATGCGTCACCTGCTTACCCGCGGCAGCGAAGTGCTCAGCGGGGTTGGCGAAGAGCGGCGTGCGTGCCAGCAGCGTGACATGCTTGCCTAGCGCGTCGATACGGCGTGACATGAGCAGACGAAGCCGGGCCTGCTCCGCGTCGAGTTGTTGCTGCAACGCCTCGCGATCGGGCGTCAGTCGCATCGCTGCTTGCGTAGGCGTGGCGCAGCGCTCGTCAGCAACAAGTTCTGCGATCGTCGTATCCGTTTCGTGCCCGATCGCGGCGACGACCGGCACCTCGCACTCGACGATGGCCTGTGCAACGCGGCGGTCATTGAAGCACCACAAGTCTTCCATCGATCCACCGCCACGAGTGACGAGTACAGCGTCGATGCCGAGCTGCTCGTGGTACTTCGAAACATGCGTGATCGCCGCGACAATCTCAGGCACCGCCGCCTCGCCCTGCATGCGAGCGTCGACCAGCAGCACATCGACAGCGGGACAACGCCGCTGCATGGTCACGAGCACATCCTGCAAGGCCGCGCCGGACTTGCTGGTGATGACGGCAATCTTGCGGGGGAAGAAGGGAAGCGGTCGCTTGCGCTCGGGATCCGTCCATCCCAGGGCCTTGACCTCTTCGAGCAACTTGCGCAGCTGCAGTTCGAGTGCTCCCGCACCGGCGGGCTCGAGCGACTCGAGCACGAAACTGACCTTGCCGCCTGGGGCATAGAAGTCGATACGGCCCTTGGCGATGACCTGCTGCCCCACCGCCGGCGTAAAGCCCGCACGCTTGGCGGCACTCGCAAACATGACGCAGTTGATGACGCTCGCGCCATCCTTGAGATCAAAGTACCAGTGCGTTCGTTCGCGAAAACCGCTGACCTCCCCCACCACTCGTACCGCTTCAGGAATGCCCTGCTTGAGCGCACCCTCGATGCGGGCGGCGAGTTGCGACACCGTGAGAGGCGAAGCGGCGTCGGTCCGCACACGGGACTGCAACTTTCCGGGATCAAAGGGCAGGCGATCGCTCACGGTCGACTGTACTCGCCGCAAACCAAACGCAACGCTCCGCACGCGTGAAGGGATCGCGTGCGGAGCGCCACTCAAAGGGTTCGATCAGTGCCGCACAATAGCGGCTGTTTTCATTGCGCCGCAGCGACAGTCGCCTGCTGGCTGACAACGCGCGTCACCTCACGCGAGTTGCCGCGACCGCTCACGGTCGTCACTTGCTTGTCGCCGGTCTGATGGCCACTGCACACCACCACGATACCGGTGTCGCATGTGCTGCGCACCTGCATGCGCTTGCGGAAGCGCGGCGCGTCGGCAGGGATGCGAATGGTCGCACGCGGCTGAATGTCCTCGAAGCGCACGGGTGCGCTCACGGGCTGCGAATCGTCCATCGTGAGGGCGTCGTCGTGAGGCTGCAGCTCACGCACCGCGGCGTGCTGCGGCTGCGCGTAGGCGTCGTTCACGAACGTGCGCACACCCGTGAAGTAGCCGCGTTCGTACAGCCACTGATTGCGAGCATCTTCAAAGCGACGCATCGCGCGGCCTTCCAGGCGCTGCCACGGGCTGATGCCGATCTTCTGTGTGCCCACCTGCACCAGAATCGTCGTGCGGTCGTGCTGGCTCACGCCATACGCGGCGGGGCCGGGCTCTTCACAGTTCGCGCTCCAGTCGCGCTGCACCGGGTCGGGACCGATGAAGACGTTCTTGCTGTGCCACACGCGACCGTTGGCCCACGCGTGACCATGCGGATCGTTGGTGATGTACGGCGCCGCGAGCGCGTCACCGCGCCCAATGGTGTTGCCAAACCGCACGATGCCGGCGGTGTTGGTCGTCGCGACAGCTTCCGCCACCTTGATGGCTGCGGGCGTCAGCGTGATGCCGTTCATGGAACCGGTGGCGAGCGTGGTGGCAACAGCGATGGAAGCGAGCATGTCAACCTTTCTGGTCGTTCGTGTTGAACGACACATGTGCGTCACGAACCGGAGCCCGTTCCACGCGCGGGCCCCGGTTGCATGCGCACCCCGCTGCTTGCGGGTTGCATCAGCATCGCACGAAACTTCAGCGAAGCAAGCGAAAAACGCATGAATCGCGTTCGTTCGCGATGGCTGGCATGGTTATGTGCATCTTGCAGCCGCGTTATTGAGGCGTTCGCCACGCGGTCACACCGCGTTCGCACGCCGTTACCCGTCACTCATCCAGGCGGCAACAACCGCTGCCCCGCGCCCTGGTCGGCCAGTTCACGGTCGAGCATGTCGCTGTAGCTGCAGTCGATCAGCTCGCCCAGCACCGGACGAAACTGCTCACGCAGCCACGAGAGATGCTCATGCGCCCGGGCGACGTTGTTCTCTTTGCTCACCAGACTCTCAAACTCCAGAAACGTACCGAGCCGCTCGACCTGATCAAGATGAATGCGAGTTGGCCCGATGAGCCACAGTTCACGCGTCTTCTGCACCGTGACCCAGACGGGCATGGGCAACCTGCCGAACCGCTCGAGTGCCTGTTCCTCGGAAAAGAGCGTGAACTTACTCAGCTTGGGCGCTGCACGATCGGCACGCTCGTAGAACACGTACTCCACAGGCTCACCCTGCGTTTCGCGACGCTTGAGGCGACCGGCTGGCAGCTTGTAGTATGTGTCCGTCTGCGCAAACGACATAATGAACGTCGCGCCGACGACTTGGCAGATCGCGCGAGCGACGGTGAAATCTCGAAGTTCGGCTTTGAGTTCGACGTTGTGCATGGCAGACTGATCCAGCAAGCACAAGAGCGTACGCGCGACGTCAGTCGCTCACCAAGCACCCGCGTACAACAGAAAACGGCCACCTTGCGGCAGCCGTTTGTGGGGATGCATGTGTTGCACGCGATCGCTTACTTGAGCAGCAGCATTTCGCGGTACGTGGGCAGCGGCCACAGATCCTTGGGCACGCGAATTTCAAGCGCATCCGCGGTGGAACGCAGTTCTGCCATCGCGGGGCGAATCTTGTCGCGCATGTGCTCGGCGTGGTGATTCACATCGCCGCCTTCGTGATCGAGCGCTGTTTCGAGGCTCTTGATCGCGTTGCGCAGCAGCACCACAAGATCTGCGTACTCCTCAAGCTGCTGGCGAACTTCGCTCGCGTCCACATCAGCCGCTTCGGTCGCTGCGACAACTTCAGCCAGTTCCGTCTGGTAGCGCAGAGCAGCGGGCAGGATGGCGGTGCGAGCCATGATCGCGGCGGTATCCGCTTCGATCTGCACCTGCTTGATGTACTTCTCGAGGTGGATGTGCTCGCGGGCTTCCACTTCCACCTTCGTCAGCACGCGGTACTTCTTGAAGAGCTCGATGTTCTTCTTGAGGCCCAGCTGCTGGATCGCGCTCACGCTCTCACGGAAGTTGGGCAGACCGCGCTTCGCGGCATCTTCGTGCCATTCCTTGGTGTAACCGTCGCCGTCGAAGATGACTCGCTTGTGCTGCTTTACAACCTGCTGCAGCACCTTCTTCACGCCGGCGATCATCTTGGCTTCGGTGGGGTTCTTGCCCAGTTCCTTCTCCAGTTGCGTCGCGATGTGATCAATGCTCTCGGCGACGATGGAGTTCAGGACGGTCGCGGGCCAAGCCACAGCGGCACTGCTGCCCACGGCGCGGAACTCGAACTTGTTGCCCGTGAAGGCGAAGGGGCTGGTGCGGTTGCGGTCGCCCGTGTGGCGGGGAATCTGAGGCAGCGTGCGAGCGCCCAGATCGAGCTTGCCGCCCTTCATGGTGCTCTTGGGGTTGCCGCTCTCAAGCTGATCGATGATGTCGCTGAGCATGTCGCCCAGGAAGACGCTCATGATGGCCGGAGGAGCTTCGTTCGCGCCCAGACGCCAGTCGTTGGCGGCGCTGGCCACGCTCATGCGGAGCACTTCGGGGTAGCTGTCCACCGCGCGGATCACGGCGCACAGGAAGACCAGGAACTGCATGTTGGTGTGCGTGTCGTCGCGCGGATCAAGCAGGTTGACGCCCGTGTTCGTGGTCATGGCCCAGTTGAGGTGCTTGCCGCTGCCGTTGATGCCGGCAAAGGGCTTCTCGTGCACGATGCAGTGCATGGCGTGGCGAGAGGCGACGCGCTTGAGCGTTTCCATCGTGAGCATCTGGTGATCGCACGCGATGTTCGCGGTTTCGTAGAGCGGCGCGAGTTCAAACTGGCCGGGAGCCACTTCGTTGTGACGCGTCTTGACCGGCACGCCCAGACGATAGAGTTCGCGCTCGACTTCATTCATGAAGCCCAGCACGCGCGTCGGGATGCTGCCGAAGTAGTGATCTTCGAGCTGCTGACCCTTGGGGGGCTTGGCGCCAAACAGCGTGCGATCACACGCGACAAGATCTTCACGCTCAACGTAGTGCGAGCGGTCGATGAGGAAGTACTCCTGCTCCACGCCCGCCGTCGCGATGACGCGCGTCACGCCGACATCCGTGCCGAAGATGCGGAGAATGCGAAGGGCCTGTTCGCTGAGCGCTTCCATCGAGCGCAGCAGCGGCGTCTTGTGGTCCAGCGCTTCGCCTGTCCAGCTCACGAACGCCGTGGGGATGCACAGGGTGGCGGTGCCTGCATCACGATTGATGAACACCGGGCTGGTGCAATCCCACGCGGTATAGCCGCGAGCTTCGAACGTGGCGCGGATGCCGCCGCTGGGGAAGCTGCTGGCGTCGGGCTCGCCCTGCACGAGCGCGCTGCCGGTGAACTCGCTCATCGCGCCGCCCGTGCCGTCGGGCGTGAAGAAGGCATCGTGCTTTTCCGCCGTCAGACCGGTGAGGGGCTGGAACCAGTGCGTGTAGTGCGTTGCGCCGCGCTCGAGTGCCCACTCCTTCATGGCGGCAGCCACCACGTCGGCAAGACCGGCTTCAAGGGGCTCGCCGTGCTTGATGGTGCGCTGGAGCCGCTTGAAGACTTCCTTGGGCAGACGCTGCTGCATGACGCGTTCCGTAAACACGTCGCTCGCGAACGAGTGATCGACACGATGATCCGTGTGCGAGTTGTCGCGGTGATGCGTTCCGTTCGAGGACGTCGTGGCTTTGCCGTTCGAAGCGATCATGCTGGACATAGCGGCCTTTCGTGCGAGTGAACCGACGCTGACCTGAGTTTGTCACATCGCACGCTCCGCACGTGCGAGGTTGAGACATTGATTCGCGTATCGCGAGTTGTGCAAGACGTTGTAGAGCGAGCGTTCGCGCACTCGCGGGTGATGCATGATTGTTTCACGCAAACGCAACAAAGCAAACACGATTTGTTCATTGTGTCGATTTGACACAACGAGCAGTGTTGACTCGTGCAATACATGTTTCTTGTTGCGACATCGACACACCGCGATGCGTGACGCAATCATCGCTCGCTGCGTTCTACAGCGTCATTTCCCCGTGTTTCCGCGGTGCGTTCTGATGCACGCTTCTTCCGCCGGGCCCGCACCCACGCGCGCCGCGCGTACCAAGGCACGACGCAGCCGACGCCGACCGCGCCCGCTGTCATCCACAAAGAAGTGCCTCGCGCCGCCGGCGCAGGCAAAGCCTTCCATCCGGTAGGAGTCGGTCTGTCGCAATCCGTCCAGTACAAGCCCGCCTGCATGCGAGACGCAGCATGCGTGTGCACCGCGATGCCAAGCAAACTCAGCGGCACCACGTACACGCCCAGCAGAAGAATCGCGCTCACCAACGGCGAGTCACGCAACGCGAGGTAGCTCAGCACCATCGCTGCCACACCGCAGCCGACCAACCAATAGGTCGGATGCGGACTCGTCAGCATGCCGATGGCAAGGGTCGTCAATGGCAGCAGGCCGACAAGCCACCAGGCCGATTGGAGCACGAGCACATGACGCAGCATGGTCGCCTGCAATCCGCCCAAGAACACCATGATGATCAGATACACAGCTGCACCGGAGTTGGACTCAATGCCAAAGCCGAAGATGCTTCCCACAAGCAGCAACGGCAGCAGCGCGCCTTTGACAAGGGAGCGGTTCCGCTCGCGAGATTCTCGCAGTGCGCGAGCGTGGCGTTCCAACTGGTTCACGGAGAACGCTTGGCCGCACTCAGGACAGCGAAAGTTCACCACGCCCGCAAGTGAGTATCCACAGTCAAGACAAGCAGGCGTGAACGCGAAGCCGTCGACGTCGACCAGCGTGGCAGGCAGCCCGATCTCCGGCGGTGCTGGCCGCTGAGAGTCCGTCACGAGTTCCCCCTTCTCACTCATCATCCGCTTACTGCACCAGCCCCTTGGTCAGACGCATGAATGCGGTTTCGAGATTCACCGGCTCTTCCGCGAACTTCGTCATGCGGAATCCGCGAGTTACCAGCACGTTGGGCACGTCACTCACGTTCAGCCCTTGCGGGCCGGCATCTTCGTACGTCACGTGAATGAGCTTGCTGCCCACCGCCGCCGTCACGCTGTCGTCATTCGCGAGTGCCACCTTCTTCACGCCTGGCAGCGTCGCAAGCATCCTCGCCGCATCTTCAATGCGGTCCGTCACGCCGATGTGCAACACGTGCCCCATTTTCGCACGTCGCAGAATCTCATCCACGCTGCCATTGAACAGCAGCGTGCCGCGCTCGATGATTCCCACCACGTTGCACAGTTCCGCCAGTTCGGGCAGAATGTGCGAGGAGATCAGAATCGTCTTGCCCATGCGGCGAAGCTCCTTGAGCAGCTCGCGCATTTCGATGCGTGCACGCGGATCAAGACCGCTTGCTGGCTCGTCCATCAGCAGCACCTTGGGGTCATGCAGCAGTACACGCGCAACGCTCAACCTCTGTTGCATGCCGCGCGACAGGCTGTTGACTTCCGCCGTGGCCTTATAGCCAAGGTCCGTCAGTTCCAGCACATCATGCACCACCTTCTTGCGCTGCTGACCATGAATGCCGTAACTGGCGGCGAAGAACTCGAGGTACTCGGTCACCACCATGTCCTCGTACGCGCCCAGCTCGTCGGGCACATATCCAATCAGCGGGCGAATCTGACGGTTCTGGTATCCCACTGTCAACCCGGCGACATTCGCCTGCCCACTGCTGGGCTTCAGCAGCGTCGCAAGGATCTTGATCGTGGTGGTCTTTCCCGCACCATTAGGGCCGATGAAGCCGAAGCAATCGCCCTCGTTGATCGTCAGGTTCAGATTGTTCAGCGCAATCAGATCGCCGTAGCGCTTGGTCAGGTTGATTGTCTCAATCATCGGCATCGTGTAGATTCCCTGTTGCTGCTCTTCGCGTGGTCTGTTCTGCTCGTTGCGCGGATCCACCCGCCCCACTTACTTGCCGTCGTTCTGCTCGCCGCCTTCTTCCTTGGCCTTGCGTGACTTTCGTCCCGTCTGCTTGTTCACTTCTTCCACGACGGGTGGCGAGCCGGGCAGCGGGTAGATCCACCGCACCAGAGTCTGTCCCTTCGTCGGCACCAGTTCGCCGTTCACATACAGCGGCACGGGCGATGCCTCACCACTCGCGCCAGATTCACTCAAGAACCCGATCACAATGATGCACGGCTGCGTCAGCCAGCGACTGAGATCAAATCCATGCAGCAGTTGCCGGCTGGCGACGGACGCGGGCGGACGACTATCTGCGAAGTTCGGCTGCGGAAGCTGGTGCAGGAACGATGCCGCGAACAGTCGCTCGGTGGGTGATGTGTTGTCGCTCGTCAAACCTGATGGCAAACCGCCAAACGTGCCCGGCGGCGGCCTGTAGGTCTGATCATCGAGCCACTGACTGAGCGGGGTGGGTCGGGTTCGGAGTGCCTGCACGAGCGCAGCCAGGTCGTAGTCAATGCTCGCATCAAGCGTGTCGAACGCGAGAACATTGCCATCGGCGTAGGTGCTCATCACATTCGCCGGCACGTTGCCGTTCACTTTGTTCTGTCCGCGACACACGATGATCACGCCGTTGCGAAGCGGACCTGGTAGCCCGTGCCGAATGCTGCCGCTCACAATCGGCCCCGAACCCGCCAGCCCCGTCGCGTCCTCCGTCCGCGGCATAACGCGCAGCGTGGGCACCTGCCCCTCCGGCAGAGGCGGCGCGCCGGCAGCCGAAACAGGCCGCGGCATGTCCCACGGCTGGCTGCCAGACCAATCCACCTGCACCTGCTTCACCGTCGCGCGCACGGGCACTGTCATCGTGTCGGGCGAGCGGGTGTCGATGGCGTACCCGCGACTATCCGGAAAACTCGCGACAGCACTGTCATCACCCGGCACATCAAACGGCGCGATCGAGTTCTGTGTCTGATCAAGACTCCCGCCAGCACTGCCGACGCTCATGGTGGCAGAGCCGTAGCTGGGCACCAGCACGTTGGCCCACACGCGAGCCCGCGCTGCCGGTTGTCCGTACACGTGGTCAATCACCGTGAAGTGCGTGCCTTGCACGCTCAGCGGACGCAGGAAGGTCGCAAGACCCCACGCCAGCACCGTGAACAGCACGCCGCCAACGATGAACGCGACCCAACTGTGGCGGTGCATCTCCTTCTTCTTCAAGATAAAGAAAAGCGGCGGTCCGACAGCGAGCCAATAGACCGTGAAGACAAGAAAGCCAACCAGCGCCCCCACCGCGGAGACACCAGTGATGTCGATCATCGATGGAACATCACGATCCGTCATCCAGCGCTGGCGATCGGAGATGTTGAGAGAATTCTGCGTGTCCAATTGAGGCCGCTGGTTGCCCGCATGCCCGAGCACGCGGTGCCAGAAGACATCCGCCTCAATGTTCTCAAACTGGCTGAATCGGGTGTCGTTGAAGTCAAAGCCAATGACCGTCACCATGCCCGCGCCAACCAACCGGCGCACCACCACGCAGTCACCCGAAGGTCCATTCAGAATGGGCATCGCTTCCGAAGGTGTCGCTCGCGGATTGATCGCGAATGTGTGCAGTACGCCCTTCTCGGGATAGCGCCGGTCCGTACTCGCTGTAATGAGCGGGCGATACAGCATGAGGTCCACGTTCTCCCGGCGCTGAAACGTCGCACTGGGAAGCATGTCAAAGATCGGGTTGCTTGCTTCATTGGTCCACAACTGCGAGACAGCAGGCAGCACGATCACCAGATGCCCGCCGCGATTCACCCAGTTGCGCAGCGCTTCAGCTCGCTCACCACGAAGCTTGTCCACATCGCTGCTTGCCCACAGAATGACGCTGTAGCAGTCAAGGCCCATCCAGCGATCTGGCAGTTCATCCGGCTTGAGGCCGGTGACGAGTTGGATCAACTCGTGATGATGCTCCGCCCATGCCTGCCCGGTACCCGGCCGCTGCGCGTATGCACGCAGCCCCAACGCCCGGTCGCCGATCACACCGTATAGACCGGTTGTGCCTTCAAGCAGTTGTCCTGGCGAAGGTGTGACGGGAATACGTCCAAGCAACCGTCCGGCGCGGTAGCGCTCTTCGCGTGGCGTCGTCGCTGGGTCAACATCCTCGGGCACCGCTTCATACACGCTGGCGACCAGCGTCGAGCGACCATACTCGCTGAACGCCATACGCGTGTACACCCAGACGCCTTGCCACACACCCGGATTTGTGCTCACTTCCACCTGCTGCATCGGCTGGTCGCCGTCGCTGTCGGTGCTGGAGAGTCGCACGATCACATCACGAGACTGCGTGCCGCCGTCGCGCAATCGCAGACGGATGCCATTCCATACGCCGACTTTGGCAACATTCCCCGAGCCGAGTTGCTCGACTTCAATCTTGATCTCATTGGTCCCGGCGGAGATCGCGACCGATGGGCTGGACTCCGCGGGAATCTGCTCGGCCGACTTCGTCGGGTCCGAATAGTCGCGCATGCTGTCCTGCGCACGAACCGCGCCTGCCGAACAAAAAACGGCCACGAAGCACACCAGCATGCATAACCACGATGGGCGCACGCGGAGCGTGCGATCGGTGCAGGGGCGGAACAGCACAGTCGGCAAAGAAGTGGGCGGCTTCACTGCATCATTCTACCGGACCTCAAGCCTCGATGTTCGGTCGCCGATGACACTTCCGAGGGACATGCCTGGTGCCCTCCCCTTGGGAATTGGTCGTATGGAAACTCTTTTCGACAAAGCCTGGGTCATTCTGAGCATCGTCGCCGGCATGGGTGTGCTGGGCGTGCTGCATTGCGTCGCCAGCTCCATCAACAACCATCACAAGGTCCACGACCTTCGCGTCCGGGTGAACGAGCTGCGCAACCAGCAGATTCACAAGCTCAAGCAGACCAACCTGGACTACGCCGACTTCGATGTCGTCGACCAGCCCGCGAAGAAGGCCGCCTGATCCGTATTGCAAAGCAGTTCACAGACCGCACATTTGCCGTGCTCGCTATCGCATGCACGTGTACTCGCTGCCAAGTGCGTCTTCTGCCAGCTTGTGCTCGCCCTTCTCGAGTCCCGAACACGCTCATGCACAGCACGTGTATGCGAGCTCACTCACGAAACGATCACTTGGCAGGCGCAGCTTCCGGCGCTGCGGTCGCCACATCGCCGCGGTACACGACAAACCGCTTGAAATCGAGCGAACGGATCCAGCCGCCCACGCCCGGCTTCGCGAACAGCGCCTTGCCCGTCTTCATATAGTCAGCTTCACTGCGCCATTACAGCAGATGCACCCAGCGGCCGTCCGGCGCAATCCACAGCGAATGAGCCAGCAACCCACCTTCGCCCTTGCCCAGCTCGACGTACTCAGGCTCACCCTTGTCAAACAGTTCCACATTCGCCTCACGCGTCACTCCCGGCTTGGTGCGAAACACCACCGCTTCCACGTGCCCCGCTTGTCCTTCCGTCAGCGTCGTTTCACGCAGCAGCCGAAAGTACGAACGCGACTTGAGCGGAATCCCGCCCGGCGTTCCCGTATCCATCGCGAGCGATGCAGCTTCGGCATCCTCAACGCTGTTCCACACCGTCGCACGAATCGCAGTAGCTGCGCCGCCCCGCGGATCCGCCGCCATGGCCGTCACATGTGTCGCAACAAAGCCCGCCATCGCCTTCGTCGCTTCGCCTTCCTGCACCATCGCCGCCTTCACGCGGTCCAGATCTTCGGCCTTCTCCGTACCAGGCGTTTCCAACGCAAGTTCAAGCACGCGCGTGCTGGCGTTCAATGCCGCAGGCACCGCAGCATGAGCCGCGGAACTGGGAGTAAACAAACCTCCTGACGCCAGACCAAGTGCAAGAACCACCGTAACTGTGAGTACAAGTACTGGTGTTTTCATGGTGACACAGCGTACCCGCAACGCCGCAGTACCAGCGAACACGTGCATCGCTCACGTTTGCTCGCTGCCCACACCGCAGTCGCCCGCCAACGACTCGATCTATCCCAGACGTCAGCGCAGAAGCCGACACACGCGCCAGCAACGTCGAAAAATAAGCGAGCACCACGATGCCGACCGATGTCCCCAAAAGCGAAAAAGCCTCTAGTTTCCTAGAGGCTTTCTTCAAGCGAGGCGGACGGGACTCGAACCCGCAACCACCGGATCGACAGTCCGGTACTCTAACCAATTGAGCTACCGCCCCAGTGGACAGTCCCTTTGCTGGTGCCGATTGCTCGGCGGCGTGCTCCGTCATGTCGACTCCGGAGCGGGGAGGGAATGTTAGCGGCACCCACAGCCGTTTCAAGTCGCATCACCATAGGTTTTGTGCCGCTGGATTTTCCGGTTTGTCGGCCCTCTCGCCCTGATCACCCTCGCTCGAAATCCGCCCCAAATGACAAGCCGCAGGCTCATCACCTGCGGCTTGCGAATGACTGAGATAGCTGCCTTTACGGCTTGGGCAGTTGAATCTTGCCGGGCTCTTGCAGGCCCAGAGCGTTGCCGTCCTTGCCCACGCGGCTGCCGTACATGAAGATGACGGCGCACGCAACGGCGAGGCTGACGCACGCCAAGGCGGCGAGGGCCGTGTACACGTTCAGACCCGAGGCCTTCTTCTGGCGACCCGCGGGAGCTTGCATGCCGAACTGTGCCATATCGCGACTCCTTTCGGCGTGAACTTACTGCACGCGGCTGACGATCACATCACCAGCGCGAACTTCCGTCTGACGACCCAGGGTGTCGACAGCGCCGATGCTGAAGCTCAGATCGGTCTGTTCCACCACGATGTTCGCGATGAACTGACCGTCGCGCACAACGCGGAGGATCATGTTCTTCGTAATGCGGTCGTTGCTGCCGACGCTAAGCTTGGCCAGCGTCTTGCCGCTCGCCACGTCGCGTTCGACGCTTTCGATGCGGCCGCTGATGACCGGGCCCGTGTATTCAAAGGGACGCGAAGCGGTGTTCGCGACCGCGCCGGCCGCGACGCCTTGCGCGTCACGCTTGATCATCGCCAGTTCTTCCTGCAAAGCGCGATAGTTCGCGGTCAGCACGTCGTTCTGGCTGGTCAGATCGTTGATCGTCTGCTCGGCTTCCAGCGCACGCTCGCGAAGCTTGAGTTCGCTCGTACGAAGTGTGGAGAGTTCTTCGTTCGCCTTCGCCTGCAGCTCCATCGCGGTCTTGACCTGCTCGGACTGCTGGTTGATCTTCGCAATCTGGGCGGCGAGTTCAGCCTCAGCCTTGTTCTTAGCAACCTGCAGCTGAGCGCGTTCGGCCTGCAGCTGCGTGAGCTGCGCGCGGACCGTGGCGAGTTCGTTCTGCTGCTGCTGAATCGCGTCGTTCAGACGCACCGACTCACTCTTCGCCTGCGACGCGGCAACGCCCAAGGACGCTTCAGCCGTGACACGGCGAGCGAACTCGTCCGCATAGTCCGCACGAACGCGGTCAACGTTCGTCGCGTACGCGATGACAAGCATGGACAGGGCGATGCTCAGAAACGTCGCGATCACCACAAAGATCTTCGTGAGGATGTGCACAGTCCTCTCCTAGGCCATTCCTACCACTCGCGTGCTTTTCCCGCCGCGCGACGGAAACGAATCACACGCACCGCTCGCATTTCCACGCCGCCGATCCTCAGCGAACCGTGTCAAGCGACCGACAAACCCAGCCGCATGCCGTCAGGCCTGCAACCAGCTTCCAACTACATTGAGCACACCCGAAACGGACGCAGCGACACAGACGCCGCGGTCCAAATCGTACATGCCCATCCGCACCAAGCCGCCCGGGGGTTTCGCCCGTCCGCCAAGGGCCCACACAGTAGCCCGCCAATCGGCCTCTGTCCGGTCGGGTGTTGTATCACATGATGGCCAGCAGCACAAGCCCTTATCTGACGGAACCCGAACCCCATCCCGGATTCTCCGCCGACTTCATCTTCCGCAAGTACAGATAGATCGCGCCCCCCCCCACCACCATCAGCACACTCAACCACTGCCCGCGCGACAACCCCGCAATCCGCGCGCTCGCCCCAAACTGCGCATCAGGCAAACGGAAGAACTCCGCCACCACTCGCAGCACGCCATACACCATCAAAAACGCCGCAGTCACCATCCCGGTCATCCGCGGCTTGCGTGCAATCACCCACAGCACCGCCGTCAGAATCACGCCTTCAAACACCGCTTGGTAGAGCTGCGACGGATGCCGCGCACTCAGTAAAGGCTCGAGCCCCTGTCGAATCGGCTCACGCACTGACGGTGCGCCGCGCTGCACCGCATCCACAAGCCGAGTCATCGCCATGTACCCATCATCGCCCGGCTGAGCCACACGATCCACCAGCGCTCCAAGCCGCGTTTGCTGCTCCTCGCTCAGTGGCGGCTCATGCCCGCTGACCAATTCCTGTGGAAACTTCACACTCCACCACGGCGCGGGCTGCCCGGGCATCGCCACAATCTTCCCCAGCAGTTCGCCATTGATGAAATTCGCAATCCGCCCCAGCCCCAGCCCAATCGTCGCGGCGAGCGATGCAACATCCGCCACATGCCACGCCGAACTCTTGTTCCGCTTCGCAATCCACCACACCCCCAGCGCGACACCCACCAAAGCGCCGTGGTACGCCATGCCGCCCTGCGAAAGCTTGAACACGCCCCAATACGGAAACGCGTTATCCACCTGCGTCAGAATCGCGCGATCATAAATCAGCACATACCCCAGCCGCCCGCCCACGATCACCATCGCAATCAGCAGCAGCAGCCCATCAATCAGCTTCTGCTCCGGTACCTGCGTGTACCCGCGTTTGCACAGAAAGCGAAAGATCAGATACGCAACCAGAAAGCCCAGCGCGTACGACAACCCATACCACCGCACGCCAAATCCAGGCGAAAACTCCATCAGAAACGGGCTCAGATCATGGAAGTATGCGCCAAGCGTGAACATGCCTGAATGTACGCGGCTTTACCGCGCCGCCCGCGCGACTACGCCACGCCAAAGAACCGCGCCGTGTTCGCATTGATCGCCGCGTGAAACACGTCCCATGCCTCGCCGCGCAGCGTGGCCAACTCCTTCGCCGTCAAACTCACCATCCACGGCTCACAAGGCGACTTGCCCCGATGCGGATGCGGGCTCAAAAACGGCGCGTCGGTCTCCACCATGATGCGATCAATCGGTGCCATCACCGCCGCTTCGCGCAGCTCTTTCGCGCTCTTGTACGTCACCACCCCCGTAAAGCTCACACACGCGCCAAAGTCCAGCAGCATCCGCATCTCACGCGGGCCCGCCGTAAAGCAGTGAAACACAAACTTGCTCGCATCCAGCGATGACCGCCGCAAAATCGGAATCAAATCATCAAACGCCTCTCGGCAGTGCAGCACCACCGGCTTCACGAGCCCCTCGCGATGCAGCCCCTCGATCGCCGCAAGCTGCGCCTCCAGCACGCTCCGCTGGGTCGCGCTCGCCGGCTCCTTGTAGTGGTTGTCCAGCCCCAGCTCTCCCCACGCCACGCACTTTGGGTGCCGACCGATCTTCCCCAGCACGCTCCAATCGTGCGGCCCCTCATCGCTATACAACGGATGCACGCCCACGCTGCACCACACGTTGTCATGCGCCTCCGCAACCGCCAGCACATTGCCCGCGTCCTGCGTCGTCGTGCAAATCGTGATGCACCCGCTCACCGCATGCTCACGCGCCGTCGCCAGCACGCCCGCAACCCCGCCCGGTCGCTTTGACAGCTCAAAGTCTGGAAACGTCAGATGACAGTGGGAATCAATCATGTGTCGATACTGCCAACAAAAGGCCCCCTCGAGCGTACAACCCAGCGTATTACAGTGCAGCCTCACAAATCGTCGTGCCCGCGCACGCAAAGGACACCGATGTTCCGCGCCAATCTCCCTGCCATGCTCCAAGCCAACCTCCCCGCTCGCACCCGTGCCGCTGTCGCGGTTCTCGCGCTGCTCACCTGCGCTGGCACGCCAGTCGCGTTCGCACAAGCAGCCACGCAGGCCGCCATACAGACCGCTCCCACAGAGGCGACCAAGAACGCGGACAACTGGTACCTCGTCGAGCTCATGGGCCAGCGCGCCGGCTATATGAACAGCAAGCGCACCTACTCCGCAGAAAACATCACCAGCCAGACCAAGATGGTCTTCGAACTCGGACGAGGCCAGCAGAAAATCCGCATCAGCATGGAGAGCGAGTTCGTCGAAACCCTCGACGGCAAGCCCATCCGCATGAAGAGCCGCCAGATGCAGGGTCAGGCCCCGCTCGAACAGGAATACGTCTTCCGCGACAACGACATTGAAGTCACGACACGCCAGGCCGGCCAAGTCAGTACCAGCACCATGCCCAAGATCGAAGGCAACTGGCTCACCCCCGCCGCCGCCGAGCGTGAAAGCCTCCGCGCTTTCAAGGCTGGTGAAGCCCGCATCACCGTGCGCACCATCGATCCATCTATCGGTGTGATCCCCGTCGAGATGACTCGCACGGACTTCACCAAGACCACCCTCACCATCGACGGCCGCGAAGTCGACGCCATCGAAACCACCGTGGAACAGAGCTTCGCTCCCAACGTCGCCAGCAAAGAGTGGCTCGACAGCGAAGGTGAACTCTTGCGAGGCGAAACCATGCTGGGCGGCGCAGCCGGCATGAAGATCATCATGACGCGCACGACCCGCGAAAAAGCCAGCAAGCCCACCACCGGCGCAACGCCCGAAATCATGGTGAGCACGTTCGTCAAGCCCGACAAACCCATCACCAACGCTCGCGGTACAACCAGCGCACGGTTCGCCCTCTCCGTCAAAGAAGGCGACCTGCCCGACTTCCCCGATACCGGCACACAAGACTTCACGCGCCAAACCCCTGCCACCGCCACGCTCACCGTGCGCACCCACGCCCACCTCGACGCCCCCGCCGACGACATCAACAACAGCGCCTACCTCACCAGCAGCGCACTCGCCAAGCTCGACGATCCTCGCCTCGCCGCCTTCGTGGGCCGCGTCGACAGCACGCTCACGCCTGCCGACAAGGCCGAAGCCCTCCGCCGCGAGGTCTACAGCTTCATCGCCGACAAAAACCTGGGAACAGGCATGGGCAGCAGCACCGAAGTGCTCCGCACCAAAGAAGGCGACTGCACCGAGCACGGCGTACTCCTCTGCGCCGCTCTCCGCAAAGTCGGCATCCCCGCCCGCGTTGCAACCGGCCTCATCTACGCCGACGCTTTCGCAGGCGGTAAAGACATCTTCGGCTATCACATGTGGGCCCAGGCCCTGCTTGAAGTCGATGGTGTCAAGCGCTGGGTCGATCTCGATGCCACTCTTCCCAACGCCACGCCTTTCGACGCGACGCACATCACCGTCGCCACCAGCGATCTCTCCGATGAATCAGGCACGCTCTCGCTGCTGAACGTTGCATCAGTCATGGGTCGCCTGCAAATCAGCGTGCAAGAAGTTGAACACGCGAAAGACACCCCGAAGGAAAACAAGTGATGTCTCCCGACGCCACGCCGTTGCCCAAGCTCCCGCGTCGCCCTGACACAGGCCACAAGGGCACATTCGGCACGGTGCTCGTCATTGGTGGCTGCGCGAGCGCACCGCATCGCATGATCGGTGCGCCCGCACTCGCAGCCCGCGCTGCATTCCGCGCGGGCGCTGGCCTCGTCAAGATCGCCGCTCCCGCGCCCATCATCGACGCTGTCCTCACCCTCTGTCCCAGCGCCACCGGCTTCGCGCTGCCCGTTTCCACGCACGGCGAACTCATCGCCCACGAGTCCGCCGCCGTGCTCGATCAAGCCATGCAGTCCGCCGATGCCATCGTCGTCGGACCAGGCCTCGGTCCCAGCCCCAGCGTCCAAGCTCTCACGCTGCGCTGCATGCAGCAACCGCGACTGCCTGTCATCATCGATGCCGACGCGCTCAACGCCCTCGCCCACATCCCCGACCTTGTGCGCGACATCCGCGCCGCATGCGTCCTCACGCCTCATCCCGGCGAGTTCAAGCGTCTCGCCGACGCTCTCAACATCACGCACGACGCCCAGCACCCCGCTTCACGTCCGCACGCCGCCTCCGCGCTCGCTCAGCGTCTTGGCTGCATCTGCGTCCTCAAAGGCGCAGGCACCATCGTCAGTAACGGCCTGGAAACCTGGGAATGCCCGCGCGTCAACCCCATCCTCGCCACCGCAGGCACAGGCGACGTGCTCGCAGGCTTGCTGGGCGCGTTGCTCGCGCAGCGTTCGCTCGGCGGTGACGTTCCTCCCTCCGAACCCGACATCGATCTCATCGCCCTCGCCGCCGCGCGCTTGGGGAAGCCTGTGCCGGAGCAACTGCGCCGCACGCAGCCCGAGCCCTCCGTGCCGGCGCCCCCGTCGTTCTTTGATCTCATTCGCATCGCCGTCGACGCACACGCATACGCAGGCGAATACCGCGCGCAAACCATCGCGCCCGCCGGCATGCTCGCCAGCGAACTCGCCGACACCCTCGCAGATGTCCTCGTGCAGTATCGCGAACGCGATGTGGACTGACAATGCTCAGTTCATTACGGCGTGATATCCAGCCGCCGCGGAGCCATCGATGTCACGAGGCGAATGCTGGGCGTCTCCAGTTGCGTGCTGAATCGAGCCGCCTGGAAGTCATTAGGCAACACCGTCAAGTCCACGGTCGCCCGCTTCAATCGCGGACCCACGTCATACTCCAGCCGGAAGTTCAGCTCGCGCACACCGCCCAGCAGCATGCGCTGCTGCGTCCCGGTGATCACGCCGCCAACCACCGTGTTTTCCACGTACCACAACTGGAACGGAGCCGCTGACCCATTCGGCGCGTCTCGACGCTCCAGACGAATGATGCTCTCGTCCGCTCCACCGGTCACGTCATCCACCGACCGAAACTCCATGAACGTGGAGTCCAGCGGGTTCAGCGTCGCGTCCAGCACGTCCGTCGGAAATGGCCCGAAGTCCGTACCCGTCCGCACCATGCTGGCCATACGCGACACCACCATGCGTGCCACCACGTTGGTTGATGCGCTTTCAGTCGTCGCCTTGTACGCCTTGAAGCTCGTATCCAGCGCCGTCATCGTCGCCGCCAGCAGCGTGCCCAGAATCATCAACGACACCAGCACTTCAACAAGGCTGAAGCCTCGCCGATTCGCTGCGCCGTGCGCGGACTTGGCTCGCACCAGTTCGGTCTTCATCGGTAACCCTCCCGGTACGTGCCAGGCCGCGCGTCAAACTGCATGGGCAGCATGATGCCGCTGGGAAGCTGCATGTTGGGGTCATACCGCAGATTCACGCGGCCAAAGCCATTCCAGTAAATCGGCGTACTGCCCGCCGGCTGGATCTCGGTACCCGGCACATCCGAAATGCCGTCGCCGTTCGTGTCCCAGCCGCCCACACGTTGACCGTTGAATGTGCGGAGTTCGCTTGGATCAAGCGATTCCGAGTCACCGTCATCCGGACCGAAGTAGCCTAGCGTCGTGTTGAAGTTCGCCGGGTTGCCGATGGCGTTGCCCAGCACATCCACCATCGGACCGCTGCCGTGCTGCGGTGCGAAGGTCAGCAGCAACGCACCTTCAATATCCGCGTTGCCGCGCACGTCCATCACGCCCGCGATGATCGCGCCGCGCAACTGCACCTGCTGCGTCTCCGGACTGTTGAACGTACCGATGTCAACTGAGTAGTTGGGCACCATCAGGCTGCTTGTCGCGATCGCCGCACGATCATCCGACTCAGGGTTCATCGTCGTGCCCGTGCTGTACGGATTGTCCTTGACGAACCGCGTCGAACCCGTGAACTGCAGCTTGTTGCGCACCTGAGTAAAGCCCTGCGGCGCATCACTCACGATAGAGCCCACAAACAGGCAGTTGTGGAAGCGGATGTTGTTGCTGATCGCCTTGGTATCCGTGATGCGACGACCGCCCACGACGAGCGGCTCAGGCAGCGCGTTGTATTGCGCCGCGATATACGTCCCCACTTGGTTCGACGGAATATCGCCCTTGTCCATCACCGGATTCGCCAGCAGCACCATCTGCGTCGGCGGACGAGCCGTCGAAGGAAGCATCGAAGGCGGATTCGTTTCCGCAGCATCATCACCATACACCGTGCGCGGCGGCGAAGGCATCGGGCGCGTGTCTGTCGTGCTCATCTTCAGCTTGCCGTACTCACCAAACAGAATGTGCGTGTTGTCCGTGTGCGTGCGGATCCACGTCACGCCGATGAACCAGCAGTTCTCAAACAGCGCGTTGGTTCCCAGCGGAATCTCAACGTCGCGGAACACCATGTTGCGATACACCGGGCGGTAGTAGTAGTCAGAGAAGTTCGGGCTGTTGAACGGCATCTTCTCAAAGTGCGCCGTCATGTAGTTGTCAGGCAACCCATCGAGGTTCGCGTCCGCCGTCAGCTCGATCACTTCCACAGCGCTCGCGCCCGGAGCCTGCTCACGCGCCGCAACCTGATCCGCAAAGCTCTGACCATCCGCCGCTGTCTGCAGGTCATTCCTGCTCGTCGCGAAGTTGTTCGCGCTGATCACAGGAAGTTCCTGATCGCTGACGTTGAACGCCTGAGGCGGCGTACCTTCCATCGGGCGAATCGCGCCCGCAAGCTTCTCGTTCAGCGAACCACGCTGCGCTTCCCACGTGTTCGAACTCACCTTGAACCGCAGGCCGCCGTTAATCTTGACATACCGGTCACGCCGGTCGAGGTAGCCGTCGAGGTAGCCAAGCACCTGGTCACGGTTCACGTTGTTGACCGTGTCGCGATCCATGAACACTTCGCCCGCGTCATACCGACCGTTGTTGTTGGCGTCAACAAACCCCGCGACGCGATTGCGATTGCGATCCGGCTCGCTTGAGTCAATCAAGTCAAACAACGACGAGTCAACCAGTTGACCGCCCGACGTCGTGAACTCCGTCCGGCTCACACGGTTGTCGTTGTCCGCGTCATAGTGCGCAAGGAAAATGTCGTACTCGTCCACGAATCCGTCACCCGTCACATCTTGGAAGGGCGAGTCGGTGTTCCCGGTCTCATCGCGATAGTCATCCGTCGCGCTCGCAAGGCCATCGCTCTCACCCGTGTGCTGCGAACGCAGACGATTGTCCTCGTCAGCGTCATCCGCCGCGACGGCGTCGTAGAAGTAATCGAGCTTGGCATCCAGCGCGGTGTCCAGGCTGCGGAAGTCTGACCGCAAAATGAGCGGATCACCGTTGTTGAACGTCACATCCGTGAAACGAGCGCCCAGGTCACCCGTCACCTGCACGTTCTTGCCCAGCATCACGCGCGTCGGCGCGATGATCGCGTGATTCACGCGCTTGGTCAGCCGGAAATCCTTCGAAATCTGCCGCGTGATCGGTTGCCCGCTTCGCTCATAGCTGAAGTCATAACCCGTCACGATCACGCGCACATCGCGACCATCCGCGAGCGGCGCATACGTGATCTGATAGCACAAAGGCGGCACGTCCACACCATCAGGCAGCGTCTCCACCGCCACACCAGGCGTAAACACCCAGCTCGTCTGCTTGAACGCAGTCGACGTGCCCACCGGCGCGTTGCCGATGG
This sequence comes from Phycisphaerae bacterium, assembly GCA_046316615.1. Classification (GTDB taxonomy): domain Bacteria; phylum Planctomycetota; class Phycisphaerae; order Phycisphaerales; family UBA1924; genus BJHL01. The sequence goes on along the minus strand of JBKDAN010000019.1, from coordinate 15,002 downwards.
TCACCGTCGAAATGCCGACTTCATCCACGACGTTCTGATCCAGCGCATGCGCCTGCGCGACCGCTCCCGCAAGCCCACTCGGGCTCGCCAGGTCCTGCCGCATCGTGCGACCGGGAATGATCTGATACGACGAGAATCCGCTCAGCGACCCGCGCCACAGATCCCAACCGAAGTCAGCCGTCACGTTGCTGTCCGACATCAGAAAGCGAGCAGCAGCTTCCTCCAGTCGCGACTCCGCGACTTCAAGCCCTGTTTCCGCCGCGCTCTGCGCTCGCATCACGTGCAGGTTCGTGCTCGCCGTCGTCATGTTGCCCCGGCTCGCGATCGCCATCGCCGCGCTCAGCGAGCCGAACATGATGAGGAACATCATCGCCAGAATCGCGGCCACACCTCGGCGCGATCCCGGGCTTGCCTGCCCGCCCGCGGGCTGCCCCGCGCGGGCCCGCAGCCGCGCCACCATCGTGCCGCCGCTCAGTCCCACGTTGTTCAGCCCGTTCGCGTTCATGCCTTCGCTCCTCCAACCGTCCACACCCACATTCCGCAATCCCAAACATCACCGAGGCACGATCCACGTCACCGACGTGATCTCCCGCGCCTCCGTGTCATCAATGCCTTGGTAACTCACAATCACCGTCACACGCAGCGGAAACTCATCCGCATCAATCGCCGGCAACGTCGCGCTCGCGGGCTGCGCGTACGTGTCACCGCGCACCAGCAGAAAGTTGTACGGATCGACCTTCTCCACGATGACGCGCTGCACCCAGCCCTCAAGCGGCACCGGATCACCGTCTTCGTTCTCCATCACCGTGCCGTCGTTGTTGATCTCGGTCACAACCTGCCTGAAGCTGTTGACCGGACCCTGAAACGTCCCGCCGTTGCCGAACGTCACGCCATCAAGATCGTCCAGATCATCAACGTCCAGAATGGTCGTCTCGCCGCCCTCGGCGCCCCAGCCGCCCGCGGTCGAAAGTCCCGTCACCGGATCATGCCGGCTCAGCTTGCGAGTCAATTCGCGCACTTCATTGGCCAGCAGCATGCCCGTGGCGCTCTTGCTGCTCCAGTCGTTGCTCCGCGTGAACGCTCCCTGCGCGTCAACAAACGCCAGCACGCCCACGCCCACGATGACCATCGCCAGCAGCGATTCAATCAGCGTGAAGCCGCCTCGCGCCCGTCCACGTCGGTGCATCACTGCGGGTTGTGTGTTCATGATGCCCTTCATGTCCGCCAAACCTCCGCGAAAGAGCCCGCACCGCCGTCGGCGCGGGCGCCACACTCTTCAACTATCGGATTACTTCACGATCTGCGACATCTTGAAGATGGGCAGGATGATGGCCATGGCGATGAAGCCGACGACTGTGCCCATGAAAAGGATCATGATGGGCTCGATCATCGACGTGACCGCTTTTATTTGATCCTTCAATTGTTTCTGGTAGTACGCGCTGATCTCATCCAGCACTTCGCCCAGCTTACCAGACTCTTCACCCGCGCTGATCATCTGCACCACCGCCTTGGGCAGCACCGTGTCCTTCTGCAGCGTCGTCGTGATTTTGCGACCTTGCTTCACGCCGGCGTGCACGCGCCTCCACATGCCCTTGAACATCTGGTTGCCCGAAATCTCCGCCGTGATGTTCAGCGTGTCCAGCATCGGCACGCCCGCGTTGATGAGCTGCCCCATCGTCTGCAGACTGCGGCTGATATACAGCGAGCGGAACATCAGCTTCACGATCGGAATCGTCAGCTTCGCCTTGTCCGCCCAGAACGAGCCGACTTCCGTCCGCAGAAACGCGTAGAACGCGCCACCCACACCCACGACCGCGCCCAGCAGAATGTACCAGTTCGCCACCATGAACTTTGACAGGTTCATCAGGAACTTGGTCGCCCATGGCAGCACATCTTCCTTGCCCTCGAACACCGCCGCAAATCGCGGCAACACGAACGTCAGCAGGAACACCGTCACGCCGATCGCCAACGTACCGATGATGCCCGGATAGATCGACGCGCCGACAACCATCTTGCGCGTCTCAATCTGCTGTGCCATGTACAGCGCGATCCGGTCCAGCATCTTGCTGAACGAACCCGACATTTCCGACGCCTTCACCATGTTGATGTACAACGGGTTGAACAGCTTCGGATACTTCGCGATCGCATCGCTGAACTGCTTACCGGCTTCCACGTCCGTCTTGATCTGCGTCAGAATCTTCTTGAAGCCCTGGTGCTGCGTCTGATCCGCGATGCCTTCCAGCGCGCTGCGCAGATTGATGCCTGCGCGAATCATCACCGCCATCTGCGTCGTGAAGTCCAGCACGTGCTTCTCGCTGGGCTTGCCCGCGTTCATCTCACGGAACTTCTCCATGAGGCCGCCCGCGCTGCCCGCCGACGCGAGCGCGCTCAGACTCAGCACGTGCCCGCCCTGATTGCGCAGCACCGCCGCCGCCGCTCCGGCGTTCTCCGCCGAAAGCGTGCCCGACTGCACCTGACCGCTGCTGGTACGAACTTGGTATCGGTAGTTGGGCATAAGAAAAAGGCACTGGGGACTGGGCATTGGGCATTGGGGTCAAGACCCCGCGCGAATGTTCATCTCCAGCGACTTCGATCTCCTGTAAACGCTTCTGCTCTTGTTCCAACGCCTGGGCTCGACTGTCTTGACCCTAGTGCCCAGTCTCTGATGCCTAGTGCCTTTCTCAGGCCCTAGTGCCCAGTCCCTAGTGCCTAGTGCCTTTGCTCCCACTCACGCCGCCAACTGACGTTCCAGCTTGTCCGGGAACGCCGCCTGCGCAATCGCATCTTCACGGCTGATGTACCCGTTGAAGTACAACTCCGCGATGCTGCTGTCCAGGCTGCACATCCCGATGCTGCGGCTGGTTTCAATGACGTTGGGAATTTCAAACGTGCGGGCTTCACGAATCAGGTTGCGCACCGCGGGCGTGCACAGCAGCGTTTCCACCGCCGGAATCATGCCCGGGCGGTCCACGCGGCTGAACAGCGTCTGACTCACAACCGCCTGCAGTGTGTTCGCAAGCATCGAACGAATCTGGTTCTGCTGCCCGCTGGGATACATGTCGATGATGCGTTCCACCGTCTGCGACGCGTTGACCGTGTGCAGCGTGCTGAGCACCAAGTGACCCGTTTCTGCAGCGCTGATGGCCAGCGCCGTCGTTTCAAGGTCACGCATTTCACCCACCAGAATGATGTCCGGGTCCTGACGCAACGCGTGCTTCAGGCCGCTCGCGAAGCTGGGCATGTCCGCGCCAAGTTCTCGCTGCTCCAGAATGCACTGCTTGCTCTCGAAGACGTATTCAACCGGGTCTTCCAGCGTGATGATGTGCTTGCGATACCGCTGGTTCATCGCTTCGATCATCGCCGCCAGCGTCGTCGTCTTACCTGAACCCGTGTCACCGGTCACCAGCACCAGCCCGCGCGGCAGATACGTCAGCCGCGCGATGACTTCCGGCAGGTTCAGCGCAGCCAGCGGCGGCACCTTCGTCTTGACCGCACGCATCGCCAGACCCACGCCCCCACGCTGCATGTGCGCGTTCACGCGGTAGCGAGCCAGACCTTCCGCGTAGTACGAAAAGTCCGCGTCCTTCACACGCTCAAACGTCGCCCGAGATTCAGGACCAGCCATCTGCTCGAAGTACGAGCGAACCTGCTCCTTCGTCAGCACCGGCGCGCGATCAAGCGGCGTCATGACCTGGTTGATGCGCATCACAGGCGGATTCGCCGCGATGAGGTGAACGTCGCTGGCCCCGGCGTCATAAGCGGTCTTGAGAATCTGATTGAGTTCCATCGTGGCGATCTCCAAAGAGGACGGCTCCTCTCGAACATCGGTCCGAAGAACGCGCCTGTTGATTCAGGCGACCCGGGCAAACGCGCGAAGATGCAACGTCTATCCGGCATAAACCCACCCCTCCCCGCTGGAGGAGGGATGAGACGCTTCAGTTTGCCTGAGCCCCTCCTTCAACCTCGAGCCACATCCGCCAAACTGGCCCCGAAATTGATGTGGAACACCTGGTTATCAAGCACCAGAGCAGGCACCGACTTCACACCCGCGTGTTCCGCAGTCGTAATCGCCCCACGGTCCTTACCCAGGTGCACGATCGACAGATCAAACCGCGAACGGTCCACCGCCTCCGCAACCATCCGCTCCGCGCTCACACACACCGGACAACCCGCATGATAAAAAACAGCCTTCGACTTCATCGGAATATCTCCTTGTTGCACAGCTCGCGACGCGAGCCCGTCGCTCGCATCTGACGCAAAACTACCATGCACGTCACCGCTCGAAAAGTCCGCACCGCCAGGTGGGGTGGGCACCTTTCGGTCGCAATTGCACAGATCACGATGTCAAAAAATCTTCCACAATCCCCGCAGAATCCCGCCGTCGCCCACTCAACCGTCGCGCACCCAACCGTCGCGCACATGGTCGAGTCCATCGTCGGCTGCAAGTGGTCGCTCCACGTGCTCGCCTGCGTCCGCAAAGGCGTCAATCGCCCCGGCGCCATCGAACGCAGCGCTGAAGGTCTCTCCGCCAAAGTCCTCAGCGAGCGCCTCGACAAGTTCATCCGCTTCGGCATCTTCGAAAAGCGCTCGTTCCCAGAAATCCCGCCGCGCGTCGAATACTCCCTCACGCCCTTCGGCGAGAAATTCGTCCGCATCATCGACGAAGTCGAGCGTCTGCAGAACGAACTTCCATGACCCACGTCTCGCTCGCACGAAACCCGTCTACCTTCCGCCCATGCTCATCGCCCCGTCCATCCTCTCCGCCGACTTCGCCGACATGGGCGCCGACTGCGCCCACATCCTGAGTAGCAGCCCCGGCGCACCCGCCGCCGACTGGCTCCACCTCGACGTCATGGACGGCCACTTCGTCCCCAATCTCACGATGGGCCCCGACCTCTGCCGCTGCCTCCGAGCCCGCCTGCCCCAGTCATTCCTCGACGTCCACCTCATGGTCGTCGAACCGGCCCAGTACATCGATGCCTTCGCCAAAGCCGGCGCCAGCCTCTTCACCTTCCACGCCGAAGCTCTCTGCCCCGATGCCTTCCAGCAGCCGCTACCCACAGGCGGCTACGTCTGGACCACCCGCTCCACGCCCTCCGCCCCGCGCGTGCGCGAACTCATCGCCCGCATCCGCGCCGCAGGCATGCGCGTCGGCATCGCCATCAACCCGCCCACCAAGCCCGATGTCATCCTCCCCTTCCTCGCCGACATCGACATGGCCCTCGTCATGAGCGTCAACCCCGGCTTCTCAGGCCAAGCCTTCATACCCGGCGTGCTCGACTCCGTCCGCACCATCCGCGCTCACATGAAGCCCACCCAATGGCTCCAAATGGACGGCGGCATCGGCCCCGATCAAGCCAAGAGCGTCCGCGACGCCGGCTGCAACGTCATCGTCGCCGCCTCCGCCATCTTCAAACACCCGCGCGAGAAGCGCGCCGACGTGGTAAAGCAACTTCGCGGCTGATTCCCCAGCATTTTCACTTTATCGCTTTTCGCTTTATCGCTTTATCGCTTTCTGATATCCCGCAACTCCGCCACCCCCGGCACTTCGCTCCCGTCATTGAAGTGCTGCAGAATCCAGTCCAGCTTGCGATCGTGGTACAACGCCGCGAACATCTCCACCGCTCGCGCGTCATAGCGCGTGCCGATACCCGCCTGTAATTCAATCACCGCCCGCCGCGCCGCGTCATCGCCAACCTCATGCCGATAAGGTCGGTGGCTCGTGAGCGCATCAAACGTGTCAATCACGCTGAAGAATCGCGCCGCCATCGGAATCGCATCGCCCGGCAGCCGATCCGGATATCCAAGCCCATCCACGCGCTCATGATGATGCCGCACCAGGTCCAGCACCAGCGGATCATCTTCCCCCATCGCCAGCATCCGCTCATGCCCCGTCACCGGGTGCGTGCGAATCACCGCAAACTCCGCATCCGTGAGCTTCCCCACCTTCTGCAAGATCTCGCTGGGAATATCCAGCTTCCCAATGTCGTGTACCGCCGCCGCGACGCCCAGCCGATCAACCTCGTCGTGCGTCAATCCATACTCATCCCCCATCGCGCGTGTGTAAAGCACCACGCGCCAAGTGTGCGCAGCCGTCGAGTGATCCTTCATCTCAATCAGCGTGACCAGAGCTTGCAGAATGTCCGGCGCCATATCACACTCGCCCCCAGTTTCCCCGCGCTCTCTGTTCTCCGCTCGCTGCTCTCTCCCTTTACCTGATGATCTCGACGATCGTGAACCGCTTCACCCCGCGCGGCGCATTCACACGAATCGTCTCGCCGATCTTCGCCTTCAGCAAGCTCTCGCCCATCGGGCTTGTCGCCGTCACCTCGACATAATCCGCCTGCGGCACCCCGCTCGCCTCACCCACCAACTTATAGAAGTCCTCATCCCCGTCGCCCTCATCGCGCAGCTTCACCGTCGCGCCGATGAACACCGTGTCCGTCAGTGCCGCGGTCATCTTCTCATCAATCACGCTCATGTTCGCGAGTCGGTCTTGCAGCCGCCGAATCTCCGCCTCGTCAATCCCCTGCTGCTCCCGCGCCGCGTGATAGTCCCCGTTCTCGCGCAAATCACCCAGCGCGCGAGCCTCCGCAATGCGCAGCGTGATCGCCGGCCTGTTCGCAATTAACGCCGCCAAACGCGCCTCAATCGCTTCCTTGTCCGCTTTCGTCACGAGTTCCATAGCAGCCCGACCTTTGCAGCAAAACAGACACACGCCTACCCCGTCCCGGCCCGGCCGGCGGAGCGAACTGGCACATTCGGATGAAGCGATAAGCCTAGGCCCCCACCCTTCACGCATCTTCCCGGGCCGTCAGTGCCGCCAAACCCCACGCCAAAAGACCGCTCGCCAGCAGCACCAGCGTGAACACCCACTGCTCGCCCGACATCGCCGCCGCCGCACCCACTTCGCTCTTGTCCGCCACAATCGCCATCGCACCCCCCACCGGGCTGCTCATCGCCAGCCAATCAATCGAAACCGGCCCGCCCACGGCCCGCACAAGCATGCTTAGCAGCGGCCCCGCCACCGCCAGCAGCACAAACGCCAGCATCATCACCCATCGCGAAGGCCGCGGCTGCTCTTCCAGCCCCACCCGCCCAAAGTACCACGTCATCACCGCACCAGCCCACGCCGCCCACCCCGATATCAGCAGCGACAACCCCAGACACACTTCAGGTGACCACGCCGCCATCCACGCAAACGTCTGAGGCCACACAATCGCCCACGCAGGCAGCACCACCAGCACCCAGTCCGCCCCAAATGCCGATACCACGCGCGATGGCCGCTCCTGACTCAGCCGCAGCATGGGCCAGAAAACCCACACCGCAACCACCGTGATAGCCACAATCATCCGCGCCGCCGCGCGATACACATCCGTCGCCACCAGCCCCATCGACCCCACGCCAATCAGCGTCAGCGCCAACCCGCCAAACAAATACGCCACCCACGCCGCCGCAAACGTGCGAGGCTCGCCACGGCGATGGGCATACGGGTCATACAAGGCAAATCCTCAAAGCGATAAGCGATAAATCAACCCATCCCCAACCTCGCACAAACCTCCCGCCCCACCAACATTTTCGCTTTATCGCTTTTCACTTTATCGCTTTTGGCTCACCCAAACGCCTTCTTGTAATCCGCCAGGAAAATCTCAATCCCCTTATCCGTCAGCGGATGCTTCATGCAGTCCGTGATCACCTTCAAGGGACACGTCGCCACATCCGCGCCCGCCAGCGCACAGTGCAGCAGGTGATTCGTGTGCCGCACGCTCGCCGCCAGAATCAGCGTCTTCATCCCGTAGTTGTCATACACCGTGCGAATATCACGAATGAGCTGCATCCCATCCTGCCCGATGTCATCCAGCCGCCCGATGAACGGACTGACCAAGTACGCCCCCGCCTTCGCCACCATCATCGCCTGCAAAGGCTGAAAGCACAGCGTCAGGTTTGTCTTGATCCCGCGATCACTGAACGTCTTGCACGCCTTGAGCCCTTCCACCGTGCTGGGCAGCTTCACCACAATCTGCGGCCCGATCTTGCTGTGCTCCATCCCCTCGCGCACCATGCCCTCGTAGTCCGTCGCGATCACCTCCGCCGACACCGGCCCCTTGACGATCTTGCAGATCTCCTCCAGCCGCTTCACGTATGGCACCCCCTCCTTCGCGATGAGGCTGGGATTGGTCGTCACGCCATCAAGCACGCCCAGATCATGAGCCTTCTTGACGTCGTCGAGAGATGCGCTGTCGAGGTAGATTTGCATGGTTGTTCCAAGTAAGTCAGTGGTCGGCAAGTCGCGTGAGAATAAACAGCCCGGCTTCCGGGTCATTCAGAAACAAACGTATTGCGTCTGCGCGACTGTTCAAGATGCCCGCGACCAGTTTTGTCGATGCATTGCCGACCGACAACCAAATGACCTTCGGCGGCGGACCCACCAACAGCGCGCGTTGCCTGAAGTCGTCGTCCTTCGTGACCACGCATAGACCGTGTACCGCGGCGTAGTTCCAAAGGTCAATGTCCGGTGTTTCAAGCATGCCCAAGGTGGCGACATGCACACTGCCCGGAAACTCGCGCGCGAGAAGTCCCACAAGATTGCGTGAGACGTTCTCATCAAAGAGCAGGCTGATGGAGTCGCTTTATGCCGCAGGCCATTCAACCCGACGCTCACGGTCAGCCAGAAATGCAAATACCGCCTGAATGTCCTCGCGCGTCAACTCAGGGAAGTCCGCGAGGACCTCGTCGACCGTCATCCCACTTGCGAGATACTCCAGCACATCCTTCACCGTGATGCGCATGCCGCGAATGCACGGCTGCCCGCTTCGCTTCCCGGGCTCGATCGTGATGATTTTGCGGTAGTCGACCATGAGGACAATTCTACGCAACCTCACTCGACTTCAACGGTGAACGCAATCTCCACACTCGCCCCTAGCGGCAGCGCATTGGTCCCCACCGCCGCCCGCGCGTGCTTCCCCGCCTCCCCAAAAATCTCAATCATCAACTCGCTCGCCGCGTTCGCCACCTTGGGCTGCTCCGCAAAGCCATCATCGCTTTGCACAAACACGTCCAGCTTCACAACCTGCTTCACCTTCGCCAAGTCCCCCACCACGCCCTTGATCGCCGCTAGCCCGTTGAGCGCACACTGCACCGCCGCCTCGCGCGCCAGTTCCACACTCACCTTGCTCGGCACCGGCCCCGTCGCCACGAGACTCCCCGCCCGCATCGGAATCTGCCCCGCCGTATACACCAGGTTCCCCACACGCTTTGCAGGCACATACGCCGCCACCGGCGTGCTCGCGCCGGGCAACGCCAGTCCCTTCGCCGCCAACTTCGTCTCAGGATGCTCAGCCGACACACTCTCGTTTGGCATGCGTTCGTTTCCTTATCTACAACTGTTTGCCCTCTGCCATCCCCGCCGGCCCGCTCCACACCTTTCTCACGGGAATCCTGTCAACTCCCGCGGGATTGCTGGAACTTGCCCTTGCGGTTCTCGAATATTTTTGATAGCGTATCGCACCCCGTTCGCCGTGAGTGAAACCTCCCGCCGAACCTTCGCAGACCGAGAAGTCCTTTCTGCACGCAGCCAGCGGAGCGAGTCCTCTTGCTCCCCCGATTGCCTGCCTAGAGTCTTCTTCAAGTTTGCGACAACTTTGTGTGTGTGAACATACAAGGTGGCAGTTGGTAGTCAGTGGTCCATTGAGCGGCTATTCGAAACTCTCTGTTCTTATGCGTCGGTTCACACCACGCGTCCTCATGCTCGCCGCTCGAGCAAACCTCGACTCCCCTGCCGACATTCCGGACGGATGCTTGCCCCGCACGTCGTGCTTTGGCGATTGACGACGGCGTTCGGCAGCAAGTATCCCAGACCATGCCGTTTCGCACGGCATGTGGTCCACAGTCGGCCTTGCACACTGTGTGCAAGCCAATGGGTTGAGTCGTCGGTCGCCACAACGTTCTTGCGTGCTCCTGTCTTGCTTTCATAGCAAGTTTGCTCTCTGAGCAAATCCCCCGCCTTTGCGTGCGTTCGCAAAGCGACCTCAGGACAACACGCCATGGAGTCTCATATGAAGACGAATCGTAAGGCTTTCACGCTGATCGAACTGCTGGTCGTTATCGCGATCATCGCCCTCCTCATCGGCATCCTGCTCCCCGCCCTTGGTAAGGCCCGCGCCAGCGCCCGCCAGATCAAGGACAGCACCCAGGTCCGCGGCGTCCACCAGGGCATGGTGCTCTTCGCCAACAACAACAACGACAGCTACCCCATCCCCAGCCGCCTCGACCGTGGTAACACCACGCTCACCGCGGCCTCGGGTAAGGATGACCTGGGCGGCGTGATGTCGGTCCTCCTCTTCAATGGCTTCTTCAGCCCCGAACTGGCTGTCAGCCCCGCTGAACAGGGTTCCTACATCTCGGCCATCACCAACTACGCTCTCAGCTCCCCCGCCAACGCCTTCAACGCGGCTCAGGCCCTCTGGGATCCCAGCTTCCGTGGTTCGTCCGCTGAACCGGGCTTCGCCCAAGTCACCGGCGGTGCCGGCGGCCGCGGTCTGACCCTCGTCGGCCCCACCGCTGCCCAGCCCGCTGCCTACCCCACCGGCCACAACAGCTACGCGTTCATGCCCTTCTTCGGCAACCGCGCGTCCAAGTGGAGCAACACCTTCCAGGCCAACGAAGCCATCATGGGCAACCGTGGTCCCGGCTACAACATCGCCCTGCAGAACAACAACCCTGTCTCGTCGCTCATTACAGAAACGAACCTCCCGACCGGCTTCCAGTCGGCCATGAAGAGCAGCAACTCCACCACGCTCGCCATCCACGGTGGTCGTAGCACGTGGGAAGGCAACATCGCCTACAACGACAACCACGTCACCTTCGAAACCCGCCCTGATCCGGAAAACAACCCCTGGAACTTCACGGGCACGACCCTGCCCGCCGGCCAGCGCAGCAAGCCCGACAACCTCTTCGCTTCGGAAGACGATGCGAACCTGACGGGCGGCTTCGATGCCAACGCCAGCGCCTTCGGCGTTGCTTTGACAGAAACGCTGACGGGCACCAACCCCCTCCGCAACTCCAACAACTACCTCAAGACCTGGGTTGTCTCGGCGGTCAACGCCGTCCCTGGCCAGGCCGCTCGTACCACGTCGATCAACTTCGTTCTCGACTAAGTCCTGATCGATCGGTAGTCAGTAACTCAAAACACCCCGCGAGTCATCGCGGGGTGCTTTTTTCTGCGTGCGTTGTTTGCTTCGCTATCCACGAACAAGGCCGAGCGCTCACGCGCCCGGCCTTGTGTCTGGACTCGTTGATGTTTCCTTACGCGGCATCGCGCATGGCTACGCGGCCATTGTTTGCGCCGCTTGTCTCGATGCTCAGCGAGCGCCCCGGGCCGTTGCGACCAAAGCGGATGACGAAGATCTCACTCAGCGGGCTCGCGCTGTCAGCACGCTGGGCCTGCACCGTGTACTCCACGCTGTCGGGTCCGGCGACGAACGTGTTGTCGACGAACCGCCGCTCACCGGTGACGCCGACAAACGCGAAGTCCTGCTGCGTGGGCGTGCGGCGACGGATGATGTAGCTGGTGCCACTGGTCCCACGCGGGTTGTTGCTCTTCCAGCGCAGTTCGAGCGCGCCGGTCGAGCTCACGAGCGACACAGACAGATTGGTGGGCTGGCCGGGCGGGGGCGCGGTGGACGGGTCCTGCCGTGGCGGCACCTCGGCCAGCGTGTACACCGTCTGCGGATTGGTCTGCTGCTGCGCGAATTGGCGAATGTCCGTCACGGCGTTGCTCATGCTCCGACGCATCAGGCGATACGCGTTGCTGGCTTCATCTGCCAACGCCTCGGCCTCTTGCCGCGCCTTCTCCGCCGCCGCAGAAGCGGTGGCAAACGACTCGGTCAAGGTGCCGAAATCAAGGGCTTGGTCGGCACTGAGCCCGATATTTGCAGCCTGCGTACGAAAGACATCGACATGGGCCTCACACCATGCCAGCACCGCCGCCCGAGGCGTCGTCGGTATCGATCCCATCTTTCCCATCCTTTCTTGGCGTTGCCACGCCCCTGCCCCACCCCGTGACGCACACGCGCCGCCGCGATGGATGCACGCTGACCAGATCGACGCCCATTCCCACCCAGCCCGCCGATCGCGCTCACAAATCACGCAGCCCGCGCGTTATGGCCCGCACCAACCCGCCCACACACTCCACCTGACACCCACACGCGACCACCACGCCCCGCCTTTGCTGCCACATCACGAAAAAATGGTCCACGACAGTGCAGCGTTGGTCCACCATTTCACCAGTTTGGTCCACCATTTCAACGCGATGGTCCACCGTGTCACCACGTTGGTCCACCATCTCATCACGTTGGTCCATGCGTTCACCGCGTTGGTCCACGCAAATGCACAAAAGGTCCACCACGAGACCGCGTTCGTCCACCAAAGCACCGGGCTCGTCCAGCATTTCTAGACGCTGGTTCATCCAAGCGACCAACTGGTCCACCTACCCACACCGTCGTTCCATCAACGCCCCAGCACGTCCGCAAGATGGCACACTCGCGCAAGAACGAACTGCAGTTGTGCACCGACCGAAAAAATCTTGGCTTCGCGTGCGAGAAGCCTTGTTTGAGGTCCCAGCTTTTTGTAGCATGGACCTATACGGACACAGCGCGTGTCCCATCACTCCTTTTTCTCTTCTCGGAGGTACGCATGTTTCGGACATCATGTTTTTTCGCTGCTTCAGCGATTACGTCTTTGACAGCCACTGCGGTCGCACAGCCCACGTTTCATATCGCGGGAATCGGCGCGGAACTTAAGGCTGTAGACATCAACGAGGGTGGCGCGGTCTTGATGAAAGACGCAACGTCAACAAACCCGGTGACCAGAGTTTGGGACGATGGCGCAGTCACAACGTTCTCGGGATCGGATTTTGCATCCGCTGCCGATGCTATCAATTGGAATTTCGCTGGCTGCCTTCGACGGATCAACTTTGAACCTCGACGAATAATGAACGACGGAACAGTCTACGGAAGGCTGTCTATCAGGTTTGAGAATTTGCCCGGTTCCTTCTGCAACCCGCCCGGCACGGCTCCGGGAATCGGGATCTTTATCGCTCGGCGTCGCGGTGGAATCGGTCAGGCGGGCACCTTCGAGATTCTGCGCGATGTCGGGGAGGTTTACAGTGAAAGCGAGCTTGGCGCCGGCGTCCAATTTGCAGTTCAAGAGGCTGGAGATCGACACGTCGTGGTGTGGAGCCAGTACTTTTGTACGGAACCCGGACCGCAGACTTTTTGCAGCAGCTCACAGAATGCGTTTCCGGGATCCGGTACTGGCACATTCGTTGTGAGCTACTCAACTAGCTCCAACTCGGCGCTTCCCGATGTGGTGTACCCGTGGTCGAGCCCAGTCTCTTGCCAGCAGGAGGAGGATCCTTGTAACAATGGCGAGAATGACTTTCAGATCGGCGTAGCGAACGCGTCGACTACGGATCGATTCGAGTTTGGCTCGCCAAGAGGTGCTGGTGCATGCGCATTTACGGGCGGTTCGGTAAACCCGTTGTGGGTTGGGCCAGCGCCGTCGCCGGGTAGCGTGCCAGACGTTTTCGGATCGCGTCAAGTCGTATGCGACTGGGATCCCTACTCGCCGGCCTGGGAACGAGGCGTTTTCAAACTCAGCACCACGAGCGCGTCGGAGACACCCATCGGGACTGTGAAATTGCCCACATTGCCCACCGCCGTCGGCACTCGCTACCTCTGGCATGATGACAGCCAGAACGGAAACCGTGGCCTCCTCTATGACCAAGGGGTTTTCAATTCTTCGGGAGAAGTGTTTCTGTACGCGTCAAGACTGCTGACCACAGATAATGACAGCGAGTTTGCCGACGACATGACCGATCCCTCGGCACTGGAAGGCGTGTGGGTACGATTCACAGGCGGATCCGTTGGGATCAACCCGAGCGGTATAGCAAACGACAGCAAGAGAGCAGCCCTGAGTGAGAGCGGGGATTTTTATCTCTTGAACGGCATTCAGCTGCTCCGCTACAACCATGGTCTCTCAAGTCCCCTAAGCACGCTGGCCGAAGCCAATCCCAAGCTTTGCCAGCGGTACACCAACCAGCCACGGCAAGGTCTCACTGTGGACGCAAGTTCGATCAACATGTGGACCAATGACCATGGTGACTTGATGTATCAAGCTGGGAACATCTACCTGTTCCACCCGGCCACAAACAAGCACTACCCAATCGTGTATCCTGGGTTGCCCATTGATGCGTCGAGGACGATCACAGGGGTAGGGGGCCTTGACGCCAACGTCGTGCTCAGCGGCAATAACGGAAGCAGCAATCTCATTAACAATTGGCGGCAGATGGTTGCTGAGCTCACTTTGAGCGACAACAGCAGCGTGGTTGTCCGAATCGACTTCAGCCCCAGCAATTACGATGTCGTCTGCGGCGATCTCGACTTCAACAACGACGGCGTCTTTCCTGACGATCAGGATGTGATCGACTGCTTTGACGTTCTGTCCGGCGGAAACTGCGCCACGTGCGATAGCGTGGACATCAACCGCGACGGTGTGTTCCCCGACGATGAGGACGTCACCTGCTTCTTCATTATCCTTACCGGTGGCACCTGTAACGGCGCCTGCGAGTGCGATATCTGAAACGCGACGACGAGCTGAGGCTACTTAATTTTCCTCGCGTACAACAGTCTACTGCTCCTTGACTTGGTGCACAGTCTTGAATTTTTTGTGCCAGGGCATCGGAGTACGGTCTAATCCACGTTCAAAGCACCCCGCGAGCAATCGCGGGGTGTTTTGTTTTTTCGCCGGACTTGCTCGACGCAATCACGCGGGCAGCGCGAACTCACCCACCACCCAACCATGTAGACTCTTGAGCTCCCCTCATTCGCCTCACCAGCATCTCCCGCACATGCAACACACACACCACCATCCTCGCGCCAACCGAGGCACCTGTCGCCTAAACACAACTCAGAGCGCCGGAGACCGGAACGCATCACGGATCC
>JBKDAN010000018.1:0-29299 GCA_046316615.1 Phycisphaerae bacterium | reverse complement strand
TTCCGCTCGCGCCAGCGCGGCGGCGTCGGCAAGTTTGACGACACTCAGCGTCTCACTGCCCGGCGTACGAATGGTCGCGAAGCCACGCGATGCCAGCGTGAGGTTCATGAAATCCCACAATTCCTGCGGCGAAAGCCCACTATCGCCACGCACCGTCACTGCACCGGTCAATGCCGATGCGTCATACTCGATGCGCACACCCATGCGCTCCGAAGCAAGATCAACTACACGCGCGAGCGGCACTTGACCAGAGAGGCGGATCGAAACCGCTGACTGCACACCGGGCTGCGGAGAGGACTGCGCCTTCACCGAAGACGGTGACGCAATCATGCATACGACGGTCACCGCGGGGTACAAGCCGTGAAAACACGAACGATGCAATAAGGGATGCATTGATGTCCTTTTATGCTCACTCGCACTGTGTGGCCTGCTCAACATGCAACCGCGACACGCAATCACATTTTGTCGCAGCACAAGTCTCTGGCAAACACACTCTTGTGTCAAGGCCAATTACAAAATGTATCAGACCCTCTTGCACCGCATCGTCACTTTCGGTAGCATGCGATGCGCCGAATCAGGTCGGCATTGAAGGGGCACTCCATGACAACGCAGATCTCACGGCTCGTCCATTCCGCTGTGCAGTGCTCCCTCATCACTGCGGCGACGATTTCGACAGCCTCTTACGCGCAGACGCCTCCAGATGAGCGGGTGAATTGCGTACTTTGTCCGACAGAAAGCGTTCCCAGCCCGCACAAGAACTGGCCAGTTCCCATGGTGATGCCGAGCACGAACGGGCAAGACCCTTGTGCTGCCACTTGGTTTTTTCAATCGCTTCCGAATTCGGAGTGGGGATTGTCTCCCGGCGCCCCCGTGGGCACGCGTTCGAGGTGCTTCCCGCAGTTCGTACACCATGCGTCACGTCCAGGAGCGAATGGAGGTGACGACGACGCGTATCTCTCAACACCGCAAGTTGAACCCTGCTCAGAAGCGAACATTCCCGATGAATCACAGGAATGGTTGCCCGGATCGAACTCGAATGCAGCCTTGATCGACCTTTACGCATCGCGTCACGGTCCATTTTGGAATGGCGGACTCGGAAGTTACGTCACCCCGGGCTCGGTACTTGGTGAGACCTCGGCCGCTCTCGTCCCCAACGCGTTGCGTGGAACGAGCACAGCATGGAACGGGCTCTCGCGGCCCACGGTGCAGGGCGTGGTAGATCTTGTTACCGGCAAGCCACTGCTCTCCGTGACCGATTTGGAGATCCCATTCGGCAATGCGATCTTCCGACTCGTCCGCACGAAAACCGACGACGCCGCTGAGTATGCCGGTGTGGGTCAGCTTAGCGGAACTGCAGGATGGGACTGGGCGGGCGGCGGCTGGATGATGAGTGAGAATCCGATTCTCTTGGTGGACTCCGCGTATGGGCCCGTCGTGGGCAACGAGCCTCGAACATGTTTCTTGGTGCTCGACGCGCACCATTCGATTCCGTTTCAGCTTATCGAGAGCAATGGACTCTACGAAGCTCCCGCCCGCTTCCAAGCGAAGCTGACTCACAACGGCGTCTGGAGCAATACCGGTTGGCAGACTCGACCTACTCGTTTCGTCGCTTCGGTCTATAACGGGCAGCTCCACTACACGTTTGAAGTGATCTACGAGGACATGCCCAGACACTACATGGCGCCAGGTACCTCTGATGCTTTCTATTCAGACTTGTTTGCTGGTGCCGGATTCCCACAATCGCCGACGGGAAACCCGAATAACCCCATACGATTTGCGTCCGATCTGCATCGGCGACCCATCCTGTTGCAGCAACTACCCAACTCCATTACTTCGCATGGGCCCTTCAGTCCCAACCGAAACCCGGGCTTTGGTGTTCCATATCAGGCGATGTGTGTCAGAATTCACGACAACTACGGTCATGCCGCGGACATTGAATATTGCAAATTGAAGCAGTTTAATGGTGACTTCAGCAAGTCCCCGTGGTCTAACGTAGGGGACGCGAATGGCTTGACAAACATGTTCAATACACCCTGCGTCGAGTGCGTGCAGGGTTGTGCTGCGAAGGGTCAGATCAGCAGAATTACACTCTCTGTGAACGGGGATGCGAAGTGGAAGCTCCTGTATTCCTTCCGCGCGACTCTGGGAAGCGGATCATACTGGAACTCTGCTCACGACACACCAATCGGGGGCACACTCACTGATTACGCTCAATTTTGGCCAGATGCTGAATCATGGTTTCCTAACGTTTCAGGACCGCGAGTGCTGGATCAGATTTATGTTTTTCCAGTGAACAGCGCGACCTCATCGTCATTGGCGGCCGCGCCGTCGTGTAGTCTCTTTCCAGCAATGCACGTTTTTGGTAGCACGACAGATTCTGGCGGACTTTCCGTCGCAGCCCTGAGAAGTCGTCCGCCTGCACTTGCCCTAGACGTGTTCGCTCAGTCCACACAGTGGAAATATCGCGTTCAGTATCTTCACTCGTTGATCAAGAACGAACGATCTGGTCGGACTGACCTGATCGCAGATCGAACCGCGAAGCCGCTCGTGGTCAGCATCGTCACTCGAACAGTCGCCTCACCCGGCACGACACTAGTCGATACTGATCAAGTCAGTGAGCGGCTCTATATTTATGAGGAGCCGCAGACACCGCGATCATGGATCGACATCAATAACGACCCCAACACCAACATCATCGCTGTTTTTGAGCACGACGACTTGCAGGACCTGCTCAGGTCCGCAAGGTTGACATACGCATGGATGACTACCGATCACTTAGCACTACAATGTAATCAGAGCTTCAATCCTCTAACTAATCCCAACCAAGATGAGTTTGTTACTGCCAGCACGATCGGCATCCAGTACAAGGGCGCCAACATTTCAACGAACAATCCCGCAACCCGAACGGATGTCGGGCCATCGTGGAATGATCTTCAAGTTGGCACGAACATCTTTGATTCGACCACAACCTATTCCCTCCTCAACGAGCAATCTTCACCTGGGCTCGGAGGTTCCGCTAGCCTTGTATCGATCAAACAGCCAGACGGCACGCGTCGGCATTACCGTCTGTTCCGACTGGCTGTAGACCCATCACGGGTTCGACCAGGTGGAGGACCTTCTGAGAACCTCGCGAGCGCGCAGGTGACCAACCATCCTGCCGCACATCATCCCCCATACCGCTGGCATGCATACTTCACGAATCGTTTTCCCCAAGGAGATACGTGGCCATCAGCCGCAACAATTGCTCCTGCCGAGTTGTCAACGCCACGCTGGATCACGATTGTCGACGAGTTTGCGTCATGGCAACAAATGGTTGCCACATCTTCGCCCTATGGTGGAAGTGGTGGCGACTCGCCGCACAACGTCTATGGCACGAAACTTGGTCAGACCAGCCGCCGATCCGTGGAAGTCAATGCCTCCGGTGTTGTCCTTCGCGATCGACTGTGGGAATTCAACTTTGCAAACGGCACAGTGCAGTTGGTGACAGAGGGGCTTGGTGAGGAATTCGTCTACGAACGCGCAGTCAATGTGATCGAGCGTAACAGCGATCGCTGGGTTCCCAATCCGCCCGGCACAGACGCGCCCGACGATGACAATCCTTTTGACGCGGTCGAAAAGACAGACTATTTCGCTTCGATCCGAGATGAACTCTTGCTGATCGAGCGACGGTCGGTCGGGTGGTCCGTGACGCAGCAACAAGGTGGGCCCAGCGACACAGAAAACGGGGTCGTCGCTTTCTATCACTACAAACCGGTTGCCTACTCGTACGATGCGACTCCGCATGATACAACGGATAGCAGTATCGTGGAAGTGTTGCAGCCTGTTTTGATCGCGGAAGGCTTGCGCCAAGGCCGGTACTACAAGTCGACGAGACTCCCCCCCGAGTCACATGATGATCGATCGGCTTGGCTTGCGTTTGGCCATTACGAAGTAAACGATATCAACCAGTCAACCAGTATCATCACGAAAGCGTACTTTCGAACGCACCTGGACGGAGTAAACGCTACATCGGCGGCGGCCCTGACGATTTGTGGACCAGTTCCAGAGATGTCGTCGTCGAGTGGCACTTGGATACGCGATGTCGAGATTACATTCGCCACTCCAATTCGCGAGGCAGACTTCTTTACCTTGGTCGGATGGAACAGCAACAACTTGGCGTGTGCGCTGACCCCGCCACCTGTTGTTTTGTCTTCTAGCAACACATGGTCTGATAGGAATTACACCGCGACTCACTGGCTGCGCCGGCATGTCGTTGACTCCAATCTGGAACTCAATCCACTTCAACGTGCCATCGATCAGACGCTGGTCGTGGGTCCGCCGCGGAAGCTGCGTCCTGACGGTCAACCGGGCGAAGGGTGGCTATATCCGGTTCAGCGCGATTGGTTTGACGACAAAGGCAAAAAGATGTGGTCGGCGGAAGGGCTCCTGCGATCCCCGCTGGCTTCAACTCCCGTTCAAGATGACGAGCATCTTCAGACGTGGAACTACACGCGGTACTTTTTTGATGATCTCGGACGACCCCAACATATTGTCGTTGATCCGGACTTGTCGCAGAACGCCGTTCGGGCCGCGGTGCAGGTTGGAGCGCCCGAGCTCCCTGCCTCCGGAGCAAGTGAATGGACTTTACCGCCGGACGCCGGCGAACGCCTTCCGACCGCATCGGCGGAAGGGCGGTGGACACCTCCACTTAAGTACGTGACAAGCTACAAATACGATGGCAACCGCACATCTGACATCTTCTTTCCAAATGGAAGACGCTGGATGAGCCGGTTAGTAACCATCAGCAAGAAAGAGCATTGCTGGCAGAACGACATCGAAGACCCAGAAGATGACCAATGCGCGGCAGAGGGAACGCTGTGGTGGAATCAAACAGCAGCCCCCGCCGGCACGCCAGGCGCAGGCGTGAGCGGTCCTCACCCCTACAACCAGCTCACAGCTTTGCCACCTGAGCGCGTGTTTACCCGCGAGTACATTTTCAATGAGGTGGAGCGCCGGACTCCTCAAGGTTCATCAACCTCACAGCTGATCTCTCGGGTGGTCGGAGAGGTTCGTGACTATCCCGCACGCTCTCCTCTCAGCAATCCAACCCAGATCCGACGTGTGTATTTCGCGCAGGACGCCGGCACGCGGTTCGGACCCCAACCGCTCGCCCTTCCAGCGGATTCGACGAATACCGACGTGGTATTCGGTGAAGCGAACCAACCGCGATTCGTTGTTGAAGCGGCTGTTGCGGGTAATGCGACACCTCTGGCACTAGACGCGAACGGGCGTGTCAGCAGCGCAACGTTGCTTGAACCTGATCCCGACGGTCGGATGCTTGCTGTTGGCTCCAAGGAAGTGAACGAGCTCGTTGACATGCGCCGCGAACGTGAGATTGACGGAACGATCTCTCGAACGACAATGGACACGCGTGGATTTCCCATTCGTCAGTACGTCGGTACGATCGATACTGCATGGAGTGGAACCAACAACGGCGAGTTCAATCTGGTCCTCGTTAACCGCAGCTCATATGGCTCGAGTGTGACCGATGCATTGTTGCCAACCACCAGTTGGAAGTACCGCTCACATCCTGCTTGGGCAGACCAGCCGTTCA
Source organism: Phycisphaerae bacterium (assembly GCA_046316615.1). Classification (GTDB taxonomy): domain Bacteria; phylum Planctomycetota; class Phycisphaerae; order Phycisphaerales; family UBA1924; genus BJHL01. The sequence goes on along the minus strand of JBKDAN010000018.1, from coordinate 23,706 downwards.
GTGCACCATCCACAACAGATTCAGCAGCACGAACCGAGACGACGTACGACTGGCGCATGCGCCCTGTCCGTGTTGATGAGTTTGACTTTGGCGCGGGTGCAGCTGCTGCGCGTCTCCAAACGACTCTCACCTACTACGACAATCTAGATCGTGTCATCGCAACAGTCACGTTCGGGGCAGATTCAGAGTTCGGTACACTGGATGTACCACCGGCGTTCGATCCAGCTGTTGGCTCTAACTCGTGGTTTGATGTGAACGAGGACGGACTTGTCCGTGTCCCGCATCAGGGCAATCCGGTCGATTGGACTGAACTTTTTAGAGATGCGGGGCTTGTCCCAACGTCGGCCACCGTGAACTACCACGGGCCTGACGGCACGGTGAGCGAACGTCGCGAGTACAACGTGTCGGCATTCGTTGATGACCCGCTCGATCCTTCGGCCTACCCGGCACCAAACCAGCTCCAGTATCAAGCTTTCTTCAACTACCGCGGCGGTGGCGGTCAGGTTGTATACTCGCAGCAGCCCGGCGCGCCGGTCGCGATCTCAACCACTGACGGTTTGGGGCGGGTGGTTCGCACTGACATGCGAGCACGCGGCTCAGGGGCGAGTTCAACGTGGCGGACATTCGGCGCAACACAGACCACTTATGATGCTGACAGCAATGCAGTCGATGTCCGTTCACTCGAACGGCTCGCCGATGCAAGTGAACTGATCGCCGAACTGACTGATGAGGTCGGCAGCAGCAACCCCAGCGCCGTGATCAACGCTGTCCGACAGCGAACGGTCAGCTGGTTTGATCCCAGCAAACGAGTGGATGCCACCTTGGTGCTCGGGACCGAGCAGCAGCAAGGACAAGTTCCTGGGCCAACTGTGTTCGTACGTCCCGTCAACGATGGCAACGCGTCTCCTCCGTGGCTTGAAGCTTCAAATGGTCAACTAATTCGTCACATCAGTCAAGCCATCAAGGACTCGGGCGGGCTTCTCACCATTAATCACCACAACATTGCGACCGGTCGTATTACGCACGTGCGCAATGCGGACGACACCATCACTGAGACGCTCTACGACGCTGCGGGGCGGGTCAAAACCGTGATTGAGAATCGTGAGGGTGCCGCTGACAAGCAGCGGCGGACTGACTATGAGTACAAGTACGGACGACTTGTCAAAATCCTGACCGGCACGGGTGCCGGACCGGCTACGAGCGTGTCGGAACTTCGGTACGGCGCAGAAGTTCTGGAGTACGTGCTCGACTTGGATAAGCCGTCTTATGTACCCAAGTCCTTCAATAACGGACTGGTCGGAGTGATGCATCGGGCCACGATCGGAACGAGTGAGAATCCTGATCCCGAAAAGGTCGATCTGAACTTTGCATACACCTTCAATGGATTGCTAGCTCGTCGCACCGACGGCCGAGGCGTGACGTTCCAGTATTTCTACGATGGCCTCGATCGACTGATTGAAATTCAAGTGGGTCGCATGAGTGGCCAAGAGTTCAAGTTCATGGATTTGCCCGAGTCCATGCAGGTCAACGGGGCCTTGCCATCAAGCATCGTTCATCGGGTTGTAATCGCATACAACCCTCGCGGACTGGTCGAGAAGGTGACCGCATACGGGCCCGGTGGCGGTGAGATCGTGTCTGATGTTGCATACGTCTATGACGCGAAAGGTCTCTTGCGCCGTGAAATTCAATCGCACGGTGGTGGCGTTGCTGATCCGCTGTTCTCGTCGGACCCCTCAGTGGAGTACACCTGGGAGTACGAACCGACCGATGTCGATTCGACAGGTTTCACGCGGCTGCAGTCGATGCTCTATCCGTATGAAGGCATGCTGCATGCCCCTCGTGCAGTCCTTTTTGATTACGGTAACGCAACCGGAATCAACAGTCTTTTGTCACGGGTCGGCGCGATCGCAACTCGCGCTGACACGATGACAACGCGTACTCTCTCTGCATATATGCATGCGGGGACAAGTCGGCGCGTTGCAGCGACCGCCCCGGCTGTCACAGGGGCGAACTCCATTCCCAGCCTTGCCGAACCGTCGCTGTTTACCAATAGCCAGCTGGGGAACGCTTCGTTGGGCGGCTTGGACCGCTTCGGACGGAACCAATTCTGGACGGTGCAAGCGGCTACAGCAACTAACACCACAGCCCAGCTTGCCGCAGCGCGATACACCTACGACATCATGGGCAATCGCATTGCCCAAGACATCTCACAGGTCGCTTACGCAACAGGGGCTCCTGCTCGATCGCAAGTGCACGCCTACGACCTCCTGAATCGCTTGATCTCAAGCAAGGTGGGCCAGATCACTTATGGTCCCAGCGGACCAACGATCGCTCTCGCGTCGCTCCTCCGCAGCGATGAGTGGACACTTGATGCAGTTGGAAACTGGGCGGGCAGCGAGACCAAACCCGGTCGTCAGACGGATGCAACGACTGCATCGCAGTCACCGCTTGCGTGGGGAGTCTTCAACACGTCGACGGGTGGACAGGTGCCCTGGAGTCCCTCATCGACGCATCCGATGTCGGTCGGTATCTTCGACGTAACGCATGATGTGAACGCACAGAGCGAGATCGAGTCTGTGCTGCAGCAGATTCACGGGCAGAACCCGACGAGCGCGCAGACCACGTTCTTCCACGACGATGCGGGCAACTTAAAGTTTGACGGTCAGTACTACTACAGCTATGACGCATGGAATCGAATCGTTCAGATCAACAAGGCGTCGCTCCCGCAGCCGCAGCCTCCGCCAGCGGAGTTGGGGATCGAAGATGTTATCATCGGCGATCTGGTTCGTCACTACACGTACGACGGACTGGGCAGGCTCATTCGTTCGCAGTTCCCGTACGTCTACGTGAACCCCAACTCCACGACGAATCAGTCAGTGGCAGGGCTTCGAAGCGAACGTTACTACTACGACGGCATTCGCCGAATTCAAACGATCACCATTGACGAGGTGGCCACGCTCAGCATGGCCATGACCATGGGCTCAAGCAGTCCAGTCCAGCAAGTCGCGGAATCGGTGACGGGCTCCACTGCGGAAGTGAACATCGTTGCTGAGAACGGCGCCGTCCTCAGCAGCGCGGAACTCGATGGCGACAGCACGCCCATGGCCGTCGAGGCCGAGTTTGTCGAGCAGTTGGTCGCTCAGGCTGAGTTTGATCTTGAGAACCCCTTCCCCACTGTCATTCGCCTCCATCGCGAGTACATCTGGGGTCCGGGTGACAACGGCGTTGACGAACTTGTCGCATACTTCGGCAACGATCGGCAAGAGGCCTATTGGACCGTTCAAGACGCAGGCGGCGATGTCGTCGCCGTCATTGACGATAACGGCGCTCCGCGCACGGTGACCACCGCGAGCGGTAGCGTGCAGGTGCCGACCGCTCGTGTGGTCGCACAGTGGACATATGACGCCTACGGCGATGTGCTCAGCGCGGACTACTTCGCGGCCCATCCCACGTGTGACGCTGGGCATAAGGGGCTGTTCGTCGATCGCCTCGATATGCAGCAGGCGCTGCAGGCGGGCAACTACACGACCGACACGCCGCCCAAGCTGGTGCCGTACGCGCACGCGATCTACCACAACCGCAACCGCACCTACGCGCCCAACCTCGGGCGGTTCATGCAGAGTGATCCCAATGCGACGGGCATCGCTGCGCTTGAAACCATCGCCTTCCACGGCACGGCGATCAGCCCCGCCGCGATGGCGATGGACTTGCAGGCGCTGCACACCGACGGCGCGAACTTCTACCAGTACCTCCGCGGCAACCCCTTCATGGGCAGCGATCCGCTGGGGCTGTTCTTCAGCGCGGCGATGAGCGCAGGCGTGGATGGCTACGGCTCTGGCAACGACCCGTTTGACATACTGGACGAGTACATCGCGGAAGATGCTGCACAGAAAATGGCGTTCCTGCAGCGAATCGGCGCAGGAGGCCATCAAGTTGCCCGCGTCGGTCTAAACGGGCTATCCCTGTCTGGCATCCCCCTCGTCTCGCATATCGGCGATCTCGGACTTTACTCAATGGGAGACATTTCAGGTACCGAGTTGACTGCTGGTTTGATGATCGGCTTTGTTCCCGGCGGGAAGTGGGCCCAGAAAGCACTGAAGTACTCATCAGCGGTATTCGGCAAAGTTCGTGGATTGATGTCGAAGTACAGCACGATGGGGAGAGGTGTACTGTCGAAACAAGGCAGTAGACATTCGTTCACGCACGCCGGGCTTGGATCTACCGTAGACGCTAGCAAAGGGCGTTTCGGTCCGCGAAATCTAGAGGAACAACTTGCAATCGAAGAGGCAGCTTCGAATCCGCTGTTGGGCGCGCCGCTGGGACTCCAGATGAACGATCCGAGATGGCCAGCGTCTGACGGTTGGCAAAAGTACAGTTATCGGCGACCGAGTTCGCGGGGTAAGCACATCGATGTACACTACGTCGTCAATACGACTAAGGGTTTGATCGATGACTTCAAAATTGTGCTAGACTAGGTGCAAACATGAAAGTAGCAAGAGACTTATCGAGGCCAAAGTCCGACTGGTGGACGACATCACACGATGTCGCGATCTCTGGCCTTGACGAAATTCGTGTGTGGGCAATTGCTTTGCATCGCACTCACGCCAGTGTGATGACAGAGGTCTTTCCCTACTATTTTGACTTTCCCCTGGCTGATCTCCGAGTCACAGATCCGAGAATCCCGCCCGATTGGACTTGTGTACGGTTCCCGACAGGCGATTTGTGGAACTCCGATGCTCACTGGCTGCTCACACATCCACGTTTTTCTTTCGATGGACTCTACTCTGCGATTTGCGACGATGATCGGAATGCTCGGCAACAGTTGCTTGACTACATCGAGACACTCTGAAGTCATGTCGTGACACCGGCGGGTGGCATAACTTCGAGAATCAGATGATCTCGTGCCACGGGCTTCCAGCTTGCGGATGCCCGTGTGTCTTGGTGTTTAGCGTTCTCTCCACCCGACCGGTTAATGGCTCGGCAACGAACTCAGCCCTCAACTGGACTTGAAGCACGCTCTCCACCCCGCACCATCCGACGGTCGAGACGCGCGGCCGTTAACCAGTTTCCGAGCATCAATCACCCTTCAAACTGGACGGCTGGAGTATTTGAACACCGCCTGCGCTGCGCCAGAGCCGTTTTTCGCGTGGTGCAACCTCGCCGCGACACCGTCAGCGTGACCGTCCAACCCGGGCGTTAACCAGAGAATTTGCCCGTCTCCCCCACCGCTTCGGCTAGAGAATTTGTTCGCGGGGGTTGTGCATAGGGAGCTTTGCAAGCCCTAGCGACAAGCCGGGGCTTGTTTTGTTTACGGGGTGAGGGGCAATGTACCACATATCGAGTTCGCGTGTTTTCGCGGCGGAAAGCGTGGGTTTTCGGAATACAACCCCGCCATGCGTCTCGCCTAAGAGAGCCGTTTGCCGCGCGAGAAACACGACCTGGACTCGCCACGTTTCGGGCCGACTCTCGGTTCTCGGGGAGAGAGGGGAGATTGGTTAACGGGAAGGTTGGGGAGTTGAGGTGTGGGGCTCGAACCTTGAAACTGCGCACAAATCTCACGGGCTCCGCAGGCGTGCACCCCGCCGCTCCTCCAGGTCAAACGAACCAGAGGTCACTAGGGCCAATGAGCGAAGCAAGCACATGCACCGATGATTGTCGTTGGCCGAACAGGTCCGGAATTCAGCTGTCGCGCATGCTGAAAGCCGCCCTGCGATGTCTTGTCGTGCATGCTGCCAGCGACCTAACAATCCGACAAGTCGGTTTGACCAATAGGGGCTCTGCGCTATGGGACAACGCTTTGACGGTCCGAACGGTCGGCGAGCAATCATTGAAGTGCTTTTGGAACACCGTTTGGTTCAGCACGACGAAGTACTCGCGAATCGAATCGCTGAAGTCAGTGCATTGACCATCTTCTCCGATGGACAATCCATCATCGAACAAGGGGAGACCAGTGCAGATGTGTACTTCATCCTGAGCGGCGAAGCTGCCGTGTTCGTGAACAAACGCAAAGTCGCGACACGAGGTCCGAGCGATGCAGTCGGCGAGATGGCCGCCATCGACCCGACGACGCCCCGATCCGCAACGGTGCGTTCGTCCGGGTCTGTCGTCGCTCTCCGTGTCTCGACGACAGAGTTTGACACGATCCTTGACGAGTTCCCACGTCTCTGGAAACCGATCGCCAAAACTGCCGCGCGACGACTACGTGAGCGTCAACACTTCCATCGACCGCCCAACGCCACTCCCGTCCTATTTGTCGGATCATCAGTCGAAGGCCTAGTCGTTGCGAGGGAAGTCCAAAGTCAGTTGAAACACGATAACGTCGAAGTTCGCGTCTGGACGACCGGCGTATTCGGTTCAGGCGGAGTATCAATCGACAGCTTACTCGAACAGACAGCGATGGCTGATTTTGCAGTATTCGTCTTTGGGCCCGATGACCGAGTGAGCAGCCGGGACGCCGTTCATTCTGCTCCGAGAGATAATGTCATCTTTGAGATGGGCTTGTTCATGGGGCGAATCGGTCGTGAGCGAGTGTTCATGCTTATGGAACACGGCAGAGATCTCAAGATCCCGAGCGATCTCCTTGGGGTGATACCGTTGACGTTCGTGCAGCGGGCGAGTGTCGATCTCAAAGCAGTACTTGGACCCACTTGCCACGAACTGCGAACCCGGATTGAGACGCTCGGCGTGCTCTGATCGAGCCTTTGACTGACTGCGATGCCCCTTACTGAACGAGCTACTTGAGTACCGTGATTGCTTCATGTCGCAAACTCTCATTCGACAGCTTGAAGAGTGCTTGGCCACGCCATATGACATGCGGCGCGGTAGGAAGCCGCCCCAGACGGATCGCATCTCGATGAATGATGGCGGGGTCATCTACGACGGTACCGTCCTCTACGCCGACATCGTCGACTCAACAGCTCTGGGGGAGTCATTTGGATCTATCGGCGCAGCGAAGATCATCCAAAGCTGTGTAGTTGGTGTCTGTCGCCTAGTGTCAGACTGGAATGGAGTCGTCACCGCCTATGACGGCGATCGTGTGATGGCTGTTTTCGGCGGTGACGACCAGGAAAACAACGCCGTAAGTTGCGCGTTCTCGCTTGCATACCTCGTAGAACAGGTACTAAATCCACTGATCAACGAAGCGTTCCGCTTGCCCTCAACGGCACGACATCTTCGGTGTTGCTGCGGGATCGACACCGGTGAGATGCTCGCAGTCAAGATCGGATTGCGCGGCAACACAGACCTGCTCTGGTCGGGTCGTCCGGCCAACTACGCTGCAAAACTATGTGCACACCGCAAACCAGCGCGTTGCACGGTCGTCACCGGCAGGGTCTTTCAGCGTCTCGACGCCGATCTGAAACGATCGAACGCAGCCACATATTGGCAACGGTTTACATGTGCCGCGATCAAAATGGAAGTGTTTGGAAGCAACGCGGTGCTCCAAATCAAAGGAGTCTGATTATGGGCTTAGGGGCTGACTTACAGTCGAACGTACACCAGTTTCTGAAAGCTCAGTGGACACGCACAGAAGGACGCGTGGTCCCGGAGCCGGAAGCGATCGGCATGGGAAACGATGGGGTTGAGCTCAAACAAGCTGTGTGTCTGTACGCCGACCTTGCCGATAGCACTGGCCTGGTCAACGCCTTTCACGACTGGTTTGCCGCAGTCGTATACAAGTCTTTCCTCCATTGCGCAGTGAAGATAATCCGATCCGAAGGGGGAGCCGTCACCTCGTTCGACGGCGATCGAGTAATGGGCATCTTCGTAGGGTCAGATCGATTCAACGCGGCCGCGCGCACAGCGTTGAAGATTAACTGGGCAACAAGCCAGATGGTCGAGCCAGCAATCAAGGCGACTTGGAAGGACCAATCCGTCCAAGCGCTACAGATCCGGCACACCGTCGGCATCGATGCAAGTAGGGTGCTGGCGGCGAGGACCGGCGCGAGGGGCAGCAATGACATCGTATGGATCGGTCGCGCTGCGAACTATGCGGCGAAACTCGCGACATGGCGAGATCCTCGGTTGCCAACCCTCATCACTGCGGATGTGTTCGCAAGTCTTTCTGGGGCCGCACGCGACGCGAACGGGACGTGCATGTGGATCAAGGACGCGCGGACAATCGGAGGCTGTGGGGTTTATTCCTCAGCTTACTACATGCCCATGACGTAAGTATGTCAGTGACAGAATCCATTCGCCGACGAACTGCGAGGTTTCGAGACGTAATGAGGCGTTGGAGGTGAGACAGGACAGGGGTGATTGTGCAGGTTTCAGCTTTCGTCACTCAAAATGGCACCAGTGATGAGAGTTCAGGCTAGGGGAGATGAAGGTCGGATGCGCAGGTCTCAAACCACATCAGAGCAGGGCTGAAGCCTGCGATATACCGGTCAGTGCACTCGCGACACACCCGCTTGAAACTCGCGTAACACACCGCTCGTCATTGATCAGCCGGGTCGGTAGATGAAAAGATCATGGAAGAGTAACGGTCACTCGACCCTGAAAACCTTCATCACCTCATCCCCAAGGTGATTGATCACTTTCACCGCAATCTTGCCGCCCTTGGGCTTGGCGAACTCGCGGGATGTGTCGCTCCGCAGCGTCGCCCACGCCTCTTCGTTGATCTCCGCCTTCAGAGTCGTCTTGAGCGCTTTGTACGGATCGTTGGCACCCAGGAAGTACGCTTGGCGAACGAAGAAGCTCTCCTCGTTGTAGTCGGTGTCGATGAACCAGCAGGCGATGCCCTCCGCGCCGTCGCTGCGGACCTCGCCGGTCTGGGGGTGGAAGACATCCACGCCGTTGATCTTCACGCGGATGAACGTGTAGTCCTTCACCTTCGCACCCTTGGGCGCTTCCTCCGGCGGCAGCACTTCGATGTCCGGCTCACCGAAGATCACGAATAGGTTGCCCTTGCCCGTGGTCTTCAGCTCGCTGCCCATGTGCAATTCCGCGTTCATGCGGGCCTTGAGCACCGGGATGCGGCCGAGCTTATTGAACTCGCTGGCGTGGGCCTCGTAGTTGAACGCGCAGGCGATCAGCACGTCGAAGTCCGCATCGCCCGCTTCCCGCGCGGCCACCACCAGGTCCTGGCGCGACACCGTGCCGAACTCAGGCCCGATGAAGATCGCGGCACGTTTCTCCTTCGTGCTCTCTCCCTCGGCATACCGCCCCTCGGCACAGATGTACCGCCCCGGCCACGGCGACAGCGACGAGAACGCGATGCGGTCCTTCTTGTCCGCCTGCTGAACGCCCGCGGCTTTCAGGTTCTCCAGCACCATCGCTGCGAAGTCCTGGGCGGCCGCGGCATCCGCATCATCCTTCGGTGCCAGCGGGTCGATGAGGTCGTCGTTCTCGTCCACGCCGAGCGTGCGGTGCGGCGAGAGGCTCTCGACCGTGAACGGCCCGGCCACGCGGACCTTCTTCTTGTCGTCATAGGGTTTGTCGTACAGGTACTCGAACTCGGCCTTGGCGGCGATGGAAGCATCGATCTCCTTTTGCCGAGCGATCCTCTCCTTCCACCACTCCACATGGATCTTCGTCGTCGCCTCGGGCCAAGGGTCCACAGGGCGATCGGGCAGGGTCTTCTCTGTGTACGAACGCTTCAGGTTCTGATTGAGCGCATGGAGTGACTTACGGATCTTCGTCGGATCGGCGTCATCGCCGCGGCGGAGTTCTGAACGAATCGTGTAGAAAAGCTCGGCGTTGGTAGTCGACCACGGATCGCCGTCCTCCCGCGGAATCTCCCACTCTTCCCACTTCTTGCCGATGGCCTTGTTGAGCGCTCCGCGGAGTGGTTCCAGCCGCTGCTGGAACTTCTCCCAGATCACGTCGATCTCGGCGTTGTTGGCAATGCTCTTGAGCGTGATGTGCGGCACACGCTCGTAGACGAAGCCATGGCGCAGGCTATTGTGCGTGGGCGATGTGCTTGGAGCCGTGCGCGTGACCTCGGCTTCCTTTAGTTGCCCCTCGCGGCTGTCGGCTTTGAGGTAGTACGGGTAGCGGGCCCCCATGATTCGGGCGCGGGCCAGGGCGAGTGCGACACGCGAAGTATCAATCGTGATCCAACGGCGACCCCATTGCTCGGACACCATGGCAGTTGTGCCGGAACCGCAGGTTGGGTCAAGCACGAGGTCGCCTGGGTCGCTCGTCATCACGATACAACGCTTGACCGCTTCAGTGGCAGTTTGCACTACGTAGATTTTGGGGTCCGCTCGGCTTTGCACGCCGCCAATGTCCATCCATGCCGAATTACGGGGGACCGCCGCAAAGTCATCAATGTACCTGATGTAACGATGTGAGCCTTTCGCGACGTAGATCCGATCCGCCTTCCCAAGACGAGATAGCCCACCCACGGGAGTCTTGTATGTGCCGCTGAACGTCTCGCCGTGATGAGTAAATGGAATCAGTGGGTTTCCTTGACTGGTGAGATTGTCATCGACCCACAATCGCGCATCAGGCGGAATCTCTCCATCTCCTTCTCGCTCCTCGGACAGCAGCGGGCGTGAGGTACCGTCTGGCAGCTTGAGTCGGTTGTACTTGCTGGCGCCAGCCTCTCCGCGTGTCTTGTCTGCATATGGAGCGCGGAACTTCGTCACACGCCGGTCCTTGCCGTACCACAGAATGTAGTCGCAGATACCGGTCAAGAAGTTGGTGGCGTATCCGCTCGTCTTGGCGAACGCGATCTGTGCGATGCAGTTCTCGGGTAGAAACACTTCGTCCAGCACAGCCCGAACGAGGTGCACGTTTTCGTCGCCGATCTGGACGAACAGCGACCCAGAGTCATTGAGTAAGTCGCGCGATACCAGGAGTCGGTCGCGCAGGTACGTGAGGTAGGAGTGAATGCCATCACGCCACGTGTCCCGAAACGCCTTAACCTGCTCAGGCTCACGTGTGATGTGGTCAGTCTTTCCGTCCTTCACATCTTGAGTGGTGGTCGACCACTGAAAGTTACTGTTGAACTTGATGCCGTACGGCGGGTCGAAGTAGATGCACTGCACCTGGCCGCGGAGGCCTTCGCGTTCGGCGAGCGAGGCCATGACCTGGAGCGAGTCGCCCAGGATCATGCGGTTGGCCCAGTGGGCATCGTGCTGGTAGAACTCGGTCTTGGCGTCATCGTCGGGCAGGCCATTGAAGTCAGCGAAAAGGTCGATCTGCTCCTCAACGGGGCGGCCCTTGCGCTCCACGAGTTTGCGGGCGATCTCCGCGGCGTCGGTCTGGCGGCGCAGGTCGTCGATGAGGGCCTTGGGGTGGACCTTCTCTTGGATGAAGAGCGGCGGAGCGGGCACGACAAGGTCGGACCAGTCCTGATCGTCCTTGCCGCGCCAGACGAGCTGGGGGTCTAGGTCGCGGTTGCGGCGTTCATAGGCGACGCGGATGGGCGACTGGAGCTCCTTGGCCATGACGGGCTGGAACTCGGCCGTGGGGATGTTCTTCCGCTTGGCGTCTTCGTGGGTCAGCGCGACTACGGCCTTCTTGGAGGCTTTGGAGTCCGGGGCGTTGGAGGAGGGTTTCTTGGCCATAAAAGATTCAGTAAAGTGGAGCTGATTGACCCGCATTGGGTATCAGCTGAGCTAAGTTCGAAAAGACAATTCGCTTTGAATAAAGGCGGTACGTGACGAGGTCAATTCCAAGTTTCCGCAGCGAATCGACCTGCCACTGCTTCGTCGTGTGAGGCAGTACGGCGACGCGTCGCTTCGCCGGTGTTTTCACGCTGTGAACGGTCAACTGACCGACGGCGGTATAAAAGCTCTGCGAGTCCGTGGACGGTTTGATCTCAAATTCAAACTCTGGCCGATTGGGGTCACCCGCAATGATGTCTCGTGCAGCATCGCGGCTCACGCGACGACCGGTCTTCTCTATAAGGTCAGCCAGGCGGTTGCGAACTGTGGCGTGTGTTCGCGTCATCTGGTAGCCTCGGCGAGAAGCGACAACCGTTGATCCCTCCAACTCGCGCGCGTTGCCGCCGAACTTGCTGGCCCCCGATACGGCATTTGCCGCCAACGACATCTTAAAACGCGCAACCTCGTGGACGAACTCTGCCACGTCGGCGTCCAGTCGCGGATCGCCGAGCCGAGCGATAGGCAGAGCGACATCGGCACGGCCACGATTGTCGATCACGTCGACCGCTGGTCGGGATGTCCACGCTAGAAACGTACCTCTTCCAATGCCTCTGCGCCCGCCACCAATTCGTCCAGTGTGACAGAGCCATCGATCCCTTTGATCATCTTCCAAAAGCAAACCTGCCAGCCCAGTAGCCCGCATCGTTTGCGGCCGGTTCAATTGGACGACGATGTTGAGGTTGCCGCTAGCTTTAAGGGGAAGCACCCCAAACGGCAGCCAGAAGTATCCTCTTTCAATGAGCCTTTCTTTGCCCATCCAAATGCCCAAGTCCTTGCGGATGAAAAGCGTCGCTTCGGAAGAGCCGCTCTGGTCCCCGAGCGTCCGCCGTTCTTGAACTGCGCCACGAGCAATGGCAGACTTGAGTTCCTTCCATGCCGCGTCAAGTGATGGCAATGCCTCGATCTTGCGAAGCGTCAGTCCTGAGTGGATTCGAGGAGTTAGCATCGACATCAGCGAGTCTCCCGAACACGCGAAGCGATAGCGACGCGGTTGATCATCGTGTCGAAATGATGCCGAATCTTCTCCTCGAAGTCGCTTTCTATCTGGTACACATCTGTAAACTCAGCGAACGCCCAGCGTCCGAATTGCTTGAGGTGATTGACGCCAGGGACCCAGTACGTGTCCATCGTGGACTTCTTCTCCTTGGCATCCTCCCGTCGATACCCCTTGATTTCCACAATTAAGTGGAGGTAGTCAGGGCCACCGTCAGGGCGAGGCGGATGACCGTCGTCGACTACGACAACGAAGTCGGGTAGGTATCGACGTGTCTCGGAGCCGAATCGATAGGGAACCTCGAGTCCCAAGTTGTGGTTCTTGACGTAACACTTGACCTTGGGGTGTGACTCCGCGACCCGACAGAACTCAGCTTCCCAGTCGCTGTCCAGAACGACCCAGTTGACCGGGCACCGCGTCGGGGATGTCTCCCAACGGTCCTTCTTGGAAGTGTTGAAGGAAACGAAGTTCGTCGAACCGTCCGGGTTGAACGGATCAAGCATGGCCTTGATCGGGTAGTCGCCTTGTAGTGACCGGGTGATTCCTGCAGTGATTCGCTCGCAGGCAGTGTCGGCAAGTTGCTGATACATCAACTGAGCCGGGAAAGTCCCGCCCTTGCACACAAGGTGGTTGTCGAGCCACTCTCGCGTGATTCGCTTGAGCTGGCCGAAAAGGTGCAGCTTTGGCTCTTCGCCGGGATCACGCCACTTCGTCTCCATGAGGCGTTTCGTGAGGTGAAAGAGCAGCGTGGACTGGCGAACCTGATCAAGGTGATCGAGCGTGAGGTCGATCCCTTCACCGATGATTCCTTGATTTCGTGTCTTTGAAGGTCCCACCATGTCGGGCGTCAGTTCGAAGGTGGAATCCTCGTTGAATGTCGCCGTCAACCGCTCTTCGGGCAATTCGACGCGATAGCCCTCGACCCTCGGGAAGCGAATCTCGAGATGTTCTCTATCCGGTCGAATCGCCCTGACGTGAATGGTCTCTCGCGGCGGCTGCGGAGGCGCAACGACCGGTTTCGCGGTGAAATCGAAAGGAATGCCCAACACGTCAGCGTACTCGACGTTGAAGAGCCCATGCTCGTTTAAGTCGTACGACTGTCGGCGAAGGGCTCGACCGATGACCTGTTCACACAGCAACTGAGTGCCAAACGCACGCACGCCGAGCACATGCGTCACGGTGTTGGCATCCCAGCCCTCAGTAAGCATCGATACGGAGACGACGCATCGAATGGATTCTCCCAGCCGCCCCTGTTTTCCGACAGTCTGCATTACCTCGCGAAGCACACTTTCATCGCTCAGATTCTCGGCCTGGCGACGATCGCCCGTGCGTTCGATGATCTCACGTCGGAATCGCTCAATCTCGTCGCTCGCCACCTCCCGGAACTTCGGATCGAGCGCCTCGCCCGACTCCAGTTGTTCACTATCAATGAGAAGTGTGCGTGGCCGCGGTAGAGCATTGCCGAGTTCATCGAAGTTCCTGAAGAGTGCGAGCCGGCCATTCTCGAGCGTTGCCGTGCCGTCTGCACGCTTGCGGTGGAAGCCGGAGATGTAGTCATACACCAGTTTCGAAGCTGCAGTGTTGTTGCAAACGACAATGAAGCACGGCGGAACTCGAATGCCCTCCTTCTCCCAGAGTTCGAACGTCTTCTCATAGTGGCCATACAGAGCATCGAGTGCTGTCTGCAATTGGGTCGGAATGCTCAGCGGATCAAGCTCTCCACCCTTGCCTCGCCCCTTCTTGGGCATCTTGCTCCGAATGTTCTCCCACAAAGCGCGAAACCTGGGCATTTCGCCCTCAGGAATGTTGTCGGCAACCGGCACTCGAGGCAACTTCACGATGCCACACTCGATGGCGTCCATGAGGGAGAAGTCGCTCATCGTCCATGGGAAGAGTGTTCCCTCGGCATAGCCCGAGCCACGGAGGAAGAACGGAGTTGCCGACAGGTCAAAGATGCGGTTGGTACCCAGCTTTCGTTGTACAGCTTCAAGACCCGAAAGCCAGAGTCGAGCGGCCTTCTTGTTCTTCTCAGCCTCTTCTCGATCGTCGCCAGTTAACGACTCGTCCCCGTCTTCATCGTCGCCGTCGATCGGCTTTTCCCGGTAGCAATGGTGTGCTTCGTCATTGAGCACCAAAATGCCCTTCATGCCCATCAATCCGGGCATAACGCGTTGAAGCATCTGCCCCTCAGTTTCCTGCGTGTTGAGTTCCTCACCTCGTCCCTGCAGGAGTGCTCGCCCCCCGGCCGACAGCTCCATCGTTTCGCGAAGCTTGAAGGAGTGGTAGTTGGTGATGACAATTTTGGCTCGGTCAAGTTCTCCGAGCATGTCGGTTGGAACAAGTTCGCGACTCTGGTAGTAGCTGTCGGGGTCATTGGGTTGGAGCACGCGAAGACGATCGCGAATCGTGAGTCCGGGTGTCACGACGAGAAAGCCACGAGTGAACTTCTTGCTGCCGGGTCGTCTCACTGCGTTGATCGTCTGCCAAGCGATCAGCATCGCCATGACGGTGGTCTTACCCGCACCTGTTGCCAACTTGAGAGCGATCCGCGCCAAACCCGGGTTGGACGCTTCGTTCGCAGCGTCAAGATGCTCCAAGAACACGCGGGCATCCTTGCCCATCTGCGGCGCAACTTCCGTCAACCAAATCGCGGTTTCGACTGCTTCAACTTGACAGAAGAACGGCCGGGCAACGCTGAACTGGTGGTGTCGCCAGTGGTGAAGCAACCGAGCGGTCTCAGGTGTCACCATCCAATCGCTAGCACTCTTCAGATTTCGCCACGCGTCGACCTTGCGTCGCAGCTCGTTGATGATCGGCGTAGGGTCGTACTGCTGGGCAGCTGTCGAGAGCCCGTGCCCCTCATCGAAAACCATCTCGGCTTGCTCAGAGCCGGCGCGCCGTTTCCGTGGCTTTGGTATCGGTGTGATGAACTCCGCTTTCCGACGGAACTCAAGCACTTGGTGGGTTGGCTGCCCAGCCTTATCGAGTTCCCAGTGCCGCATTGGGCACTGGTACGGCGAGTTGATAATTGGACGAAGAAAAAAAGCGTCGTTCATGGCGGATCACTACGACGGGATTGCGTGAAGGAAGTTTGCTGACCAAGCAGTGTATCTGTTGACATCATTCTAGAAAACTACATTTTCCGCGCACCACCCTCCCCTGAGGCGCAGAGATATATACGACGGAGGCCCACATGCCCCGTCACCCACTCTCTCGCCCCACCCAACCCACACCCCGCGTACCCACCACCGCCATCGCCGTGCTCGCCACAGCAGCGTTGCGGCTCGTGCATGCCCGTGACGGCTCTCCGCAGCATGCGGGTAGTTCACCACTGGGCCTTGAAGAGAGCACCCATGCTGGCATCAGTGTGTCAACCGAGAGCGACTTCCGCTCGTCGGCGATCACGGGAGATGCAGCGTGAGGACATCGATCCATCCACCCACAGACGCGTCTGTTGACGCGCAGCTCGAAGCCCTGACGACCATGACGGTGACGCAGCTGCGGGCTCGATACGCCGAGGTGTTCGGCGAACCCACCACATCCGGCAACAGGCAATGGTTGTACCGCCGCGTCGCTTGGCGAATCCAAGCCCTCGCGTACGGCGGGCTGTCCGAGCGTGCACGCCAACGTGCAGCCGAGCTCGCCCGCGACGCTGACATCCGCGTGCAAGCACCACGCGCCATCGCACCGCAGCGACCAACCAACGCCAGCAACCGCGTGCTCACGCTCACCGGCAAGGTCGTCGCCAGCAGCGATTCACGCCTCCCGCCCCCGGGTAGCGTGCTGCGACGGACGTGGAAGGGCGTCGAGCATGAAGTGACGGTACTTCCCAGCGGCTTCGAGTACCGGGGCGCTACGTATCGCTCGTTGTCCGCAGTCGCAACGGCGATCACCGGCAGCCATTGGAATGGCTTCGGATTCTTCGGCCTCATTGGAAAGGATGCCAAGTGACGACCCTTGCCACCGCACGCGATGCTCGCCGTGATGTTCGTCAGCGTGACAGCGCTCGCACCACGGTGCGATGTGCGATCTACACGCGCAAGTCGACAGAGGAAGGGCTGAACCAAGAGTTCAACACGCTTGATGCACAGCGCGATGCGGCCGTGGCATACATCGCAAGCCAGAAGGCTGCGGGCTGGGTCGCGCTCCCCGAGCGATATGACGATGGTGGCTTCTCCGGGGGCACGACCGACCGGCCTGCGCTCAAGCGGCTGCTCGCCGACATCGAGGCGGGGAAGGTCGACTGTGTGATCGCGTACAAATTGGACAGGCTGTCTCGATCGCTGCTCGACTTCGCAACGCTTATGGCCACCTTCGAGAAGCACGGCGTGGCGTTCGTGAGCGTCACGCAGCAGTTTGCCAGCAACACTTCGATGGGCAAGTTGACCTTGCACATTTTGATGTCGTTCGCCCAATTCGAACGCGAGGTCATCGCGGAGCGCACACGCGACAAGATTGCAGCGACACGCAAGCGCGGTTTATACGTGACCGGAAAGCCGGTCCTCGGTTTCGACCTCGCGCCTGCTCCTCCACCCTTCAGCGGCCAGCGGATGGTGGTGAACGAGTGTGAGGCTGAGATCGTGCGAGCGATCTTCGATGCGTATTTGGAACATCGCAGCCTGTTGAAAGTCGTGAAGCTCTGCGAGCAGCAAGGCTGGCGAACCAAAACGTGGTCAACATCGACTGGGCGCGTGATGGGCGGGCAGCCGTTTGCCAAACCAGAGATCAGCCGATTGCTGCGTAACCCGATCTACATCGGGAAAGTGCCGCATCACCAGCACCTCTACGACGGCGAGCACCCCGCCATCGTGGACGCTGCCATCTTCGCTGCCGTACAACTGCAACTCAAGATCGCATCACAGGCTGGCGGTAGCGGACAGGCGACGAATGCCAATCCGTTACGCGGGCTCGTGCGGTGCAAAGCGTGCAGCTGTTCGATGGCGATGTCCACGGTGACGCGGAAGGGGAACAAGAAGACGAGCGTCCATCGATACTACGTGTGCTCGAATGCCTCGAAGCGCGGACGAGCCGCGTGCCCGTGCCCGTCGCTGCCAGCGAAAGACCTCGAGAACTTTGTACTTGACCAGCTGAAGCCGCTGCTTACGGAAGACACAACGCTCGCGGGTGTCGTTGAAGAGGCTCGCCAGCAGTTGGCCGACGCTGCCCAACGCCGCGTCGAGGAACTCGCCGCCCTACGCGAGCAGCTGGCTAGCCAGGCGGGGTGTGTGGGCAAGGACGTGGCCAAGCAACGCGAGCGGTTGAAGCGGCAGGTGAAGGCGCTGGAGGCCAGCATCGCCGCCGACGAAGCTCGCCACGTAGATGAAGATGAGATCGTCGGCGCGGTCGAGTCGTTCGACAGCTTGTGGGCTGCCATGCTGCCCGGTGAGCGAGAGCAACTCATGAAGGCGCTCGTCGAACGTGTGGAATACGACGCGGCGACCGAGGCGGTCACGGTCGTCTGTCGGGCGGGTGTTGGGTTTGCCGAATAGGAGCGATGCGATGGGACGAAGTGTGACGATGACAGCGGGTTTCAGCGTGAGCAAGACCGGCAAGCGGACGGGGCCTCGTCGCCCTACGCCTACCACAACCGATGCCAATTCGCCGCCGTCCAAGCCGGTTGGTCGGGTGCCACGAGTGGCACGGCTGATGGCGTTGGCGATCAAGCTGGACGGGTTGATTCGGTCGGGCGAGGTGGCGAGCCAGCGGGAGTTGGCGGCAGTTGCTCGCGTGACGCCTGCGCGGGTGACGCAGATCCTGAATTTGCTGCATTTGTGCCCGGGAATACAGGAGACGTTGTTGTTCTTGCCTCCTGTCACATACGGAAGGGATGGGGTGACAGAGCGACAACTGCGAGTGATCGCGAGCAGTGTCAATTGGAACGCACAGCAACGCTCGTGGCAACTCATCTTCGGCTGCCGCCGATAGTCGCGAATCCATACACATGCCGAACCAAAGGTGCGTCTCAGAGCATTTGCAGTGCATACCTATATGGAGACATCGGACAAGGTGCATCATCGCGCGCTGCACGGACTGCAGGGCGAGTGGTGCGCAGCTGAGTATTGATTAGATGCGACCGACACTTGATCTCACCGGACTTATCCAATCATCGCAAGCGCTCTCGGCCCAGATCTGGTACGCACTGCTCAAACGTCATCAACCAGCCCTGGACGGGACGGGAATCCTAAAGCTGAAGACGGTTGATACGAGCAAGCTGACGAAGTGCGTCATTCACGAGCCTGAAGCGTTTCCACAACCGCTGATAAAGGAACTGGCGCTCATCGGTGACCTCATGGCCAGTGACGAGCATCCTCGCCTGTTATCAAGGTTGCGATACCTGCGAAATGAGTTGCCGCTGCCGATGTCCGCAACGACTGGTGATCTCGCAGCGATGATCGTGATGGAAAGTGTCGAAGCCGCTGAGCAGCTTGTGCTCGAGTTGCAGCCACTTCGCTGTCGTCGTACTTATTGCTACTACCCATTAACAGCAGGTTCGCAAGCGTTCTCGCTCACCAACAAGCGCATGAAGCAGTTGGAGACGGAGTTCGATGCACTCGCGGGACGTACATGTCGTGTTCGCGGCACGAAGGTGACACAGACAACCACTGACAAAGGTTTTCGCATCCGTATCGATCGTTCTGACGTGGTCCATCGCGCGATGGTTTGTCAGGACGACACCACATCCCGCGACATCATTCAGTTCATGCCCGTGCAGTGCGATCTCGTGGATTACGACACACACCATCACCAACTGTTCGTTCAGTGCCGTCGGCCATCCGACGTTCGGGATGTCGCGAGACTCGTGGGCGCAATCGTCTTTGGCTCTGAGGGCACGTTTATCTCCGATGCGCCACAGCAGTTTCTGACTGTGAAGCCGCTAAGAGAGAAGGGTGAAGCAAGCGTTGCGTGCGAAGATGTGATCGGTCTAGCAAAGGCGTCTGCCACCCGCATCGATTGGTTTCGGCGTCACAATCCTGATCACGAGCAGCATCTGTACACGACAGCTGGCCTCGAATACGAATGCAATGGCATGATGTCGTGCATCCCCCGTGACGTAGAAATCACACGGCTCGATTTCCGATTCACGCTGACAACACATCGCGTGCGGAACGTTCGCTTGCAGCTCCCCAACATCATCGTGTTCCTCAACGATGACGACGGTGATCTCGCGCTCACCTTTCTACGAAACCGCAGCTTCATCAATGCCCGGAAGGAGGCGATTCATGGCGTCACGTATCCACTTCTGGGATCTGCTTGATGCAGCCCCCGACGCTTGCATGCCGCTGTCCGCCTGGACGGAGAGACTAGGAGATGACATTTGCGTACTCCGCCGCTTTCTGATTCGAAACGGAACGCTTGCGACACATATCGCTGATCACTCCAGCCAAGCAGTGCGCCGAGCAATCCGATCCGATGGTGAAAAGTGGTGGCGAGAAAAGGCCACGGGCGAAGGGCTGGAACTTACTGATGTTGACTCGCTCGTCAACTGGCGCGTGGACTGGCCCAATCTGACCGAGGAAGTACGGGTCGCACTCGATCTCCATAAGGTCGCCAACACGCGAGGCACGAACTTCAGGGCCACCCGCATCGGCAGACTTGATGCATCAGAAGACAGCAGCACGTTGGTTCTATCCCTAGCCACGACCCCACGAGAGCAGTTCACAAGCCTCATGGAATGCGCCTCTGATCCCGGAGTGGTTGCATTCTTCACCGTCTCTGGTGCGGAGTGGCGCGATGATTTCGTGAGGCGCGTGAAGGAACAAGACATTGCTCTAGCGTGTCTAAGCGAAGTTATCGAAGTCGGTCCTGACACCTGTCAACCTAGCAGCCGATGGAACGCTGTTCGCGAGCGAATTCGTACTACCGCGCGATTACGGCAAGCACGACACTCGACTTCTACGAATGAGTTCCGCCAGGTTCACAATGACTGGCTGATCTCATTCAGCGGTCAGCAGATTCCGCTCGCGCACAAAACCGGCTTGGTCTACTTGCACGAGCTGCTTTCCAAACCACACCAATCGCTCGGGGCACTTGAACTGCTCGCAGTTCGCGACGAGCATCGCGCGGCCGACATCCGTGCCATTGGTCGTGAAGAGCATGTGCGGGCAAACGGGAGACGGCGCCGGGAGCGGGAAACTGCAGAGTTCCGGTCCATGAAAAACAGCATTATACAGGACATCCAGAGAGCCGTCGAGGCCATAGCGGACCGCTGCCCTGGGCTGGCAACGCATCTGAGGGCCAGCGTGAGTGTTGGATCAACGTTCAGATACTCACCGAAGATTGACATGGGGTGGACGCTCTGAGCAATTTCTGAAATTGCTCAGAGCAACGAAGAAGGTTGCTCAGGGAGGTTGAAGCGGCTGCCCAGCAACCCGTCCTTCGACTGACTGACCCATCTTCGCGCCGAGCCGTGCTGGGCCTTGCGTGTGCGACGAGCTCCCTGAAGGAGTTCGCGTGACCGACTTTTCGATCTCTGCGTTCATTTCGCCAACCCCTGACACCATCAACCCCTTCGTCGATCACCTCGTCACGACGAAAGCCCGGCACCTTGTTGAGACGTGCAGACTGCCCAAGCACGCCGTCGGGGATGCGCGTGCTGATCTACTGCTGGCGTTGATTCGGGCAGGGCGGCGGTACAAACAGAATCTGTCCAGCCCGTCGTGGTTCACCCATCGCGTGCTCGACATGCACTACGCCGCGATGGCACGCAAGTTGAACCGCAGGCCGGCTCGGCTGGATCGCTTCCGTGGCAAGATGGTCGACCCGGCATCGTCACATCGCGGTGCCGCGATGCCGCTCACGTACAGCGAGTTTCGGCAAGTGCGTGCCCACCTGACGGCCGAGCAACAGGCCTTCATCGATGAACTGGCGTTCAAGTCAATCCGACAGATTGCACGCGAACGCGGCATCAACCACCGCACGGTCATGCGCGAGCGCGATCAGCTGCGTGATGCGATTCTTCGAACTTGTAAGAAAAGTTTCTGAAAGCGCGCACCACCCCCCCACCGAGCGCAGAGATTTAGAGAGTGGAGGGATGCACACACGCGTCCCATCGCATACCGACCGGAGCTAACTCATGGCCGAGTTTTCGTTCGACCCTCACCGCCACGCCGCTGGCGCAGCGCTGGAACCGTTGCCCGACGGCACGTACACGATGTCCATCATCGACAGCGAGCGGCGCACACCGCGCTCTGGCGATGGCGAGTACATTCAACTCGCCCTGCGCGTGATGAGCGGCAAGTACGAAGGCCGCGTCATTTTCCACCGTCTCCACGTCGTGACCGCCAATGCCACCACGCGGCGCATCGCCGAGGCTGAACTCGCGTCCATCTGCCGCGCCGCTGGCATTAACAAACTCAACGACACCGCTCAACTCCACGGCATCCCCATCATCGTCACGCTCGGTCACCGTCGTGACGCAGGTGGTCAGACGCTCAACGTCCCGCGCTCTTACGCACCGTTCCCTGGAGAACATCCCGTCGATGTCGAGATAACGCCGGTCGTCCCTGCCACGCGCACGCGTCGCTGATATCGCCGTCTCCGTCCGTCATCTGACCAACTGACTCGCACGCCTCACACGCGTGCCGCGCGATCACTGCGCGCATCGGAGCTTACCTGCCCATGCAACTTCGCCCGTATCAGACACTCGCGGTTGCCGCTGTTGAAGACCACTTCGCCACGTTCGGCACCGACCTGCCGCCCGTCGTCGTGCTGCCAACCGGCGCCGGAAAAACGCCTGTCATCGCCACTCTCTGTCGCAACTGGGTACGTGAAGCCAAGCGTGTGCTCGTGCTCGCTCACGTTCGCGAACTCCTCCAACAAGCCGTCGACAAGCTACACGCCGTCGACCCCAGCTTGCACGTCGGCGTGTGCTGCGCAGGGCTTGGGCGTAAGCAGACCCGGACGCCGATCGTCGTCGCGAGCGTACAAACCGCATGCAGATACTCTGAAAGATTCGGTCCGTTCGACCGGGTGATCATCGACGAAAGCCACCGTGTGTGCTCGACGGATGGCACGCAATATGCCTCGCTTCTCAACAGTCAACGGCAACTCAACCCGAGCATCCAGATTCTTGGGCTGACAGCAACGCCCTTCCGACTCGATAGCGGTCCCATCTGCGGACCTGACCAGATCTTCGGCGCTGTCTGCTTCGAAGTGGGCGTTCGCCAACTTATCGACGACGGCTATTTGTCGCCGCTGGTGACTCGTGTGGGCGACGCGTCAGTCGATACATCCGGCATCCGCGTAAACGCTGGCGAGTTCGTCCAGCGTGAAGCCCAGGCTGCCATGGGACGCGATGACCGTGTGCGGGCGGCGTGTACGGAGATCGTGGCGGCATCTGCTGGTCGTCGCGGCATCCTCATCTTCTGCACGGGCGTTGAACACGCGGAAAAGGTGGTCACCGAGCTCCGCAACCGTCATGCTGTCGAGTGTGGGCTCGTCACCGGCGCGATGGCCAGCGGTGCACGCGACCGGGTGATCGGTCGTTTCCGCAAGGGCGAGTTGCGCTTCATGGCAAACGTTGCCGTGCTGACGACAGGATTCGACGCTCCGCACGTTGATCTCGTCGCGCTGCTCCGCCCGACGATGTCGCCAGGTCTTTACAGCCAAATGGTCGGTCGAGGCTTCCGTCTCGCTCCGGGAAAACGCAACTGTCTCGTCCTCGACTTCGGCGGCAATATCGCACGCCACGGGCCGGTTGATTCGGTCTGGTGCGACCTTCCCCGCCACCTCGACGGCGACGCGCCGAGCAAGGTGTGCCCTGACTGCGGCGAACGCATCGCAGCCGGATACCGGCGCTGCCCGGCGTGTGGCTATGAGTTCGTGTTCCTCGGCAACGTGCACGATGACAAACCCGGCGATGGCAGCATCGTCAGCGATGTCGATGGTCCGCTGCTGCCCGACCAATACATCGTGCGGGACGTGAAGTACGAGTGGTACCTGCCACGGGATCGCGGTGACGGCAGACGGCGTCGACCGTGCATGAAGGTCACATATCACTGCGCCGGCGACCGCGAGTTTCGGGAGTGGGTTTGTGTTGAGCAACCTGGCAAGTCGTTCGCTCGACAGGCGGCTATTCAGTGGTGGGCTTCGCGCACGCAC
>JBKDAN010000017.1:0-78035 GCA_046316615.1 Phycisphaerae bacterium | reverse complement strand
ACAACGCGGCAGGCACGCCCGATGATCGAGCGACCACGGACTTGGTCCCAACCGAACCCCCCACCCGGGGTCTTGGGGTAGTTGTGCAGGCCCCAGCAGCCACAACTCTGGAGGAAGGGAGCCAACCACTCACTGACTCTTCGTGGACCAAGCCACGATGTCGAGCGCAAGCTCGACAAGCCCAAGCCCGCCGATTCCGGTGCGCCAGCCGCTTACCCACTTTGCTCTTCGGAGCAAAGCGGGCCGATCATCCCACGCACGCGGAAACTGAAAGCTGGTCCAATCTCACAAAAAGCACCGAAGCCGCGACAGCGGCCCCGGTCCTGCTTTCCCTCCGCTGCCTTCCCGCGCGTTCGCTCGTTCGCTTGTTCGCTCCCCCCTCCCCCTCCCTATACTGTCAAGTTCTCCGAACGGCTTTCGTTCGGCACCGCGGTTGTGCCCTGCGCGGCACACGAAGGACTCGACATGACTGCATCGCAATCCGCTTCTCTCCTCCGCGCCAACCGTCCCGCCGTCAACGGCTGGAGCGCCGACTATCTCGACGACCAGTACAAGCTCTACCTGCAGAATCCAACCAGCGTTCCTGCGGATATGCAGCAGTTTTTTGCGGGCTTTGACCTCGCCAACGGTGCTCCGCGCACCGGCCCGGTCGACGACACCCAGCGCAAGGCCGACGCCCTGGTCCGCGGCTACCGCGACCTGGGCCACCTCGCCGCCGACATCGACCCCTTCCACCGCCCCCGCGCGCGCCCCGACAAGCTCGACGCCAAAAAGCTCGGTCTGACCGACGCCGAGCTGACCAAAACCGTCGCAACGCCCTTCGGCGCGCTGACCGTTCGCGACCTGATCGCCAAGCTCGAAGCGACGTATTGCGGCGCAATCGGCATCGAGTTCATGCACTCGCCCGACGAGACCGAACGCGCCTGGTTCCAGAAGAAGGTCGAAGGCGCTGACTTCCTCGCTCCGATCTCCTCGCGCGAGCGCATGACGATCTTGGAACAGATCACCGCCGCCGAGCAGTTCGACAAGTTCCTCGGCATCCGCTACCAAGGCAAAAAGCGCTTCAGCCTCGAAGGCGGCGACGCCCTGATCCCCCTGCTCAAAGCCCTCGCGCAGCGCGCGGGCGAACACGGCACGGGCGAAATCATCATGGGCATGCCCCACCGCGGCCGCCTCAGCGTGCTGTGCAACTTCCTCGGCAAAGACTCGCAGAAGCTCTTCACGGAGTTTGAAGATGCCTGGCAAATGGGCACGCAGGTCAGCGTCACCGGCGCAGCCGGCGACGTGAAGTACCACCGCGGCTACTCGGGCGATCAACCGGTCATCGACGCCAACGGCAACAAGATCGGCCTGGTTCACCTCTCGATGCTGAACAACCCCAGCCACCTCGAGAGCGTCGACCCCGTCGTCATGGGCAAGGCCCGCGCCAAGCAGGACATTCTGGGCGATGTGAGCAAGACCCGCGTCATCAGTCTCATGCTCCACGGCGATGCCGCCGTGATCGGTCAAGGCGTTGTCGCCGAGTGTCTCAACATGAGCAAGCTGCCCGGCTACGACGTGGGCGGCACGATTCACGTGGTCGTCAACAATCAGGTTGGCTTCACGACTGACCCCGAAGACGGCCGCAGCACCGCATATTGCACCGACGTGGGCAAGATCGTCAACGCTCCGGCGATTCACGTGAACGGCGACGACCCCGAAGCCGTGGTTCGTGCAACCAAGCTTGCCGTGGACTACCGCCAGGAATTCAAGCGCGACGTGTTCATCGACCTCGTGTGCTTCCGCCGTCACGGCCACAACGAAGCCGACGAGCCCCGCTACACGCAGCCGCAGTTGTACAAGTACGTGACGGATGACAAGGGCCCCGCCGACAACTACCGCCGCCGCCTTGCCACTGCGGGTCTTGTCACGGCGGAAGAAAGCCAAGCCGTCGTTGATCGCATCTTCGCGGAACTGGACGCCGGCCAGACGAAGGCCAAGGCCCAGCCCGTGAACCCCGTTCCCCCGCCCGGCGGCGGCCAGTGGGACGGCTACACCGGCGAGTACACCTTCGAAAGCCCCAAGACCGCGGTTGATCCGCAAACTATCGCCCGCGTCTGTAGCACGATGGGCACGGCCCCCGAAGGTTTCAACGTCAACAGCAAGCTGAAGGCCATGCTCGCCGCCCGCGCGGGCCTGCCCACCAGCAAGAAGCTGAGCCACGCTGATGCTGAGCAGATCGCCGTTGGCACGCTGCTGCTCGACGGCCATCCGGTTCGTCTGAGCGGCCAGGATTGTCGCCGCGGCACGTTCACGCAGCGCCATGCTGTGCTGCGCGATGAGAAGACGGGTGAGCGCGTCACGCTGCTCAACCACATCGTTCCAGCCGACAAGCAAGCCAAGTTTGATGTGTGGGACAGCCCGCTCAGCGAATACAGCGTGATGGGCTTTGACTACGGCTACAGCCGCGGCCATCCGAAGGCGCTGGTGATGTGGGAAGGCCAGTTCGGCGACTTCGCCAACGGCGCTCAGATCATGATCGACCAGTGGCTGGCCAGCAGCGAGACCAAGTGGGCTCGCTGGGGTGGCCTGGTGCTGCTGCTCCCCCACGGCTACGAGGGCCAAGGCCCAGAGCACAGCAGCGCACGGCTTGAACGCTTCTTGCAGCTCTGCGCCGATGACAACATGGAAGTCTGCTATCCCTCCACGGCGGCACAGACCTTCCACATGCTGCGTCGCCAGGCTCTTCGCAAGATTCGCAAGCCGCTGATCGTGATGACGCCCAAGAAGTACCTGCGCATCGAGACCAGCACGGTTGATGAACTCAGCACCGGCGGCTTCCAACATCTGATCGACGATGCGTCGGTTGATGCCAAGAGCGTGAAGCAGGTGATCTACTGCTCGGGCAAGGTCTATCACGAACTCAAGGAACGCCGCGAAGCGACGGGCCGCAACGACATCGCGATCGTGCGTGTCGAGCAGCTTTTCCCGCTGCACGTTGATCTTGCCAAGAAGATCGACGCCCGCTACCCCGCCAGCGCAAAACGCGTGTGGGTGCAGGAAGAGCATCGCAACGCCGGTGCGTGGCTCTACATCACCGACGCGTTCCGCGAACTGCTGGGCATCAACCTTTCGTACATCGGTCGCAAGCCCAGCGCCAGCCCGGCGATCGGCAGCGAGAAGGGCCACGGCAAGGAACAGACCGCTCTGCTTGACGCCGCGATCGCTCCGCTGCCCGCCGGCGCGAGCAAGGATGGCAAAGCCGATGACAAGTCCAAGTCCGGGCCTGCCGCTAAACGATAAAGTGTCTGGGTGACGACGCGACCTTGCGTCATCACCAGCTTGTCTCTCCACCGCCTTACTCTCGTTTGTCTCCGCATCATCTCCGTCTCTCCGCGACTGGCCTTGGTCGCTCAATCGGAAACCTCTCATGCCCATCGACATCATCATCCCGCAGGCAGGCGAAAGCGTCACGTCAGGCGTCATCAGCCGTTGGCTGAAGAACGACGGCGACTTCGTGAAGCGCGACGAGCCCGTGCTCGAACTCGAGACGGACAAGGTGACGATGGAGATCCCCGCGCCCGCCGCGGGCAGCGTGAAGCAGAACGCCAAGGCCGGCGACACGGTGAAGATCGGCCAAGTGGTCGGCAGCATCGCGGAAGGTGCGGCCCCTGCCGCGTCGGCGGCGGCTCCGGCGAAGGCCGAAGCGAAGGCTGCGAGCCCCGAGCCCAAGGCCAGCGCGCCGGTGGCCACGGCGGCTCCGGCTGCCGCGTCGACTCCGGCGCCCGCTGCAGCAGCCCACGCCGCGGGTGAAGATGTTCGCGCCACGCCACTAGCGAAGAAGCTCGCGGATGAGAATCACGTTGATCTGGGCAAGGTTGTGGGCACCGGCGCAGGCGGCCGCATTCGTGAGCAAGATGTGCTCGCGTACATGCAGAGCCACCAGCCTGGCAGCAGCAATGGCGTCGCCGCCCCTGTTCAGACTCCCGGCTCGGAGAGCCGGGGTACCCAAAGCCGGAACGTGACGCGCGACCGCATGACGCCCTTGCGTCAGCGCATTGCTCAGCGCCTTGTGCAGGCTCAGCACACCGCCGCCATGCTTACCACCTTCAATGAAGTGGACATGGGCCCGGTGATGGATCTGCGCAAGACGTACAAGGAAGAGTTTGAGAAGAAGCACGCCATTGGCCTGGGCTTCATGGGCTTCTTCGTGAAGGCTGTGTGTACCGCGCTCAAGGCCTTCCCCGCTGTCAACAGCTACATCGTTGAAGATGAGCAAGGCAATCTCGCGATTGAAAGGCATGACTACTGCGATGTCGCGATCGCAGTGAGCACGCCCAAGGGGCTGGTGGTGCCGGTGCTGCGCAACGCGCACCAGATGAGCCTGGCGGATGTCGAGAAGGGCATCAAGGAACTGGCGACCAAGGCGAAGGATGGCAAGCTGACCATCGAGGACATGACCGGCGGCACGTTCACCATTACCAATGGCGGCGTGTTCGGCAGCCTGATGAGCACGCCCATTCTCAATCCTCCGCAGAGCGGCATTCTGGGCATGCACGCCATCAAGAACCGGCCCATGGAGTTCCCCGCGGGCAGCGGACAGGTCGCGATTCGTCCGATGATGTACCTCGCCCACAGCTACGACCACCGCATCATCGACGGCGCCGAGGCTGTGCAGTTCCTCGTGAAGATCAAGCAGTGCATTGAAGATCCGCAGCGCATGCTGCTCGAGCTCTAAAGCTCTTGCGCGTCTGGTGGCAATGGTTGTGCTATGTCCAGTGAAGCTGCTGCATCACCAAGCATTGTTGTGAATGGCAAAGCGATGCCTCTCACGCGTGATCTGTCGTTGCGTCAACTGATTGAATCGCTGGGTATGGGCCAGCAAGCTGTTGCGGCGGAAGTGAATGGCAAACTGGTGCGGCGTGCGCTGCATGAAGCAACCACGCTGCAGAACGGCGACCATGTTGAGCTTGTGTCGCTGATAGGCGGCGGGTGAACGCATGCAGTTCACGGCAGAGCAAACCACCGAAGTGCGGCGGCTCATCTCGACGATGCCCGAGTCACTCGCGCCGCTGAAAGCGGCGTTTGATAAGGTTCTCGCAGGCCGCGGACCGACCGCGGCGATGGACAGCGTGATGAACGCGTACACCGTGGACGGCGCAGTGAACGCCCGGCTGCGAGACACGCTGGCCCGTGAGTATCAGGCGTGGGTCAAACAGCATATTGGTGAGTGCACAAAGCCAGAGCACGCGCCGTTTGCGACCGTGTTCATGATTCTGATGAGCGCGTCACTCAGCGGCGATGACATGACCGCCGATGATCGCAAGAAAGTCAGCAAGCGCGTCCGCTCGCGTCCCGCGTTCTGCTTTCTGCCATCGCCAGGCTGGACGTTCAAGTTTCTTGGTCGCGGCAGTTGTGCCGTCGTCACGCTGCCCAAGCAGGCCATGGCGTCGATGCAATCGCTGCATCCTGAAGAAGCCTTCGCGGACGAAGCCGAGTTCGCGGCGGCGGGCATGACGGCACAGGTCACGCCTGTCACCTTGGGTGATGCACGGGGCAAGCGGTTTCTGATCACGCAGCCGATCTACGTAGGCACGCCTCGTGAGCGCACGGGCATTCGGTTCGTGTGGCATCTCCAGGTACCCGACGGGCGTGTGCAATGTCTGCTCGAGCCCGCGACCAGTCGCAAATCACACGAACTTGATCTGCAACTGCCCTCGCATGTTCCCGCGGTCGAAGCGATGATCGGAACGATTCGGCTCCTCGCCCGGGCGAAAGCGCGCAACAATCGCCCATGACCCCCTCTTCCGTCGCGTCTCTCGCCGATCCCGCCGACAAGCCATTGCGTGTCGGCACGCGCACGTTCCACAGCCGGCTGTTCACGGGTACGGGCAAGTACCCGAGCCACGAATCGATGCGCGACGCGCTCGCCGCGAGCGGCTGTGAAGTGACGACGGTGGCGGTGCGTCGCGAGCGCCTGTACAACGAGCAGGGACAAAGCCTGCTGGAGTTCATCGATACCAAGCGACTGACGATTCTGCCCAACACCGCAGGGTGCTTCAGCGCGAGTGATGCGATTCGCGTTGCGCTGCTGGGGCGGGACATTCTGGAACAACTGGGCAACCCCGGCGCGAGCTGGGTGAAGCTGGAAGTGCTGGGCGACAAGAAGACGCTGCTGCCTGACCCGATGGGTACCGTGGAAGCCACGCGCGAGCTGGTGAAGGAAGGCTTTGAAGTGCTGGCGTACACGAGCGATGACCCCATCGCCGCACTGCGCATCAAGGAAGCGGGCGCGACGAGCGTGATGCCAGCGGGTAGCCCCATCGGCAGCGGGCAGGGCGTGCTGAATCGCAACAACATTCTGCTGTGTCTGGAGCTGCTCAAGCAGGGCGATCCGACGTATCCGGTGATCGTGGATGCGGGCGTGGGCAGCGCGAGCGATGTGAGCATTGCGATGGAACTGGGCGCGGATGGCGTGCTGCTGAACACGGCGATTGCGCACGCGAAAAACCCCATACTCATGGCGCATGCCATGCGGCATGCGATCACGGCGGGGCGACAGAGCTATCTCGCAGGGCGCATCGCCAAGAAGCTGTACGCGACGGCGAGCAGCCCGTGGGAAGGGACGATTTCGTACATTCCGGGTGAGTGAGCGGCCGCGCCGCGTTGGCTGCGGAGAACCTCATTGAGAAAACGCCATGCAACCCCGCATCCCGGCGTTGGAAGCAGGGGCGGCATTGCGCTTTCGTGCAGGTTTTTTGTCATTCAAGACATTTTGTCAGAAGCAACGCATACGGCAGCTATGAGAGATGTCTCGTGCGAACACGGGACGATCTCAATCTCCTGACACGTACCCGGAGCTGCATCATGCGCGTTCACATCACTCGCCTTCTCATGTCCATGTTGTGCATCGGCGCCACGTCGACATCGATTCATGCTGCAACGCCGACGATTGTGGAAGCGTTTAACAGCAACGCCGCCGGGTTTAACGTCTACAACGATGCGCTGCAGTTCGGTTGGAACGCAACGCTGGGCAATCCTGGCGGATGCATCACGGCGGTCGATGACGTTTCGGGCGTGATCTGGGGGTTTCAGGCTGGCTCCGCGTTCCTCGGTGACAAGTCGTGCTATGCAGGCGGCACGCTGAGCTTTGACATGTACGTCAACATCACTGGCGGTGCGGGCCTGAGTGAGCCTGACATCTATCTCATCGGCGGGGGCCTGACACTTGCATACGACGTGCCCACGCCTGTGAACAGTGCGACATGGACCACGCGGAGTGCAGTGCTGAGTCCGGGTTCGGGCTGGCGCCTCAACAATCAGAACGGCGCGCTGGCGACACAGGCCAACTTCGACACGGTGCTTGCAAACCTTACGGCGATTCGCTTCCGCATCGAGTATCGCAGCGGCAGCGACAACGGACGCCTCGACAATGTGGTGCTCGCGCCTGCCGCGATTGATCCGTGCGGATGCGACGATATCGACTTCAACAACAACGGCGTCTTTCCTGAAGATCTGGATGTGGCGGACTACTTGAGCGTGCTGGCGGGAGCAGAGTGCCCGTGACCAACGCGTGGTACCGCAGTAAACACACATAGACCATGTGAACACGCCACACGCGACGGTGAAAGCCGTCGGTGGCATACACACGCGCTGTGGGACGCAGGTCTGGCGATTTCACAGCGTCCTGCGCGCAGTCACATCACTCGCAGTCGGGGCACGGCGTCACTTCGATCGTGTTGTCGGCGAGACCCAAGCCATCCAAGCACGGAACTTCGGGATTGAGACCGCCGCGGACACGCACGTGTTCGTTGAGTGGCAAGCCCGCGATGGTACGAGGGAAGACGTATCCGCCGTTGTTCAGCACGATGATGGGCGTGCAGCCAAAGCCGAAGCGGATGTAGCCTTCTTGGTCGAGTCCCACGCGAATCTCGTTGTGATAGAGCGAGACGGCGCCGGGTGACTGTGATGCGATCGGCCCGGCGACATAAACGAGCGAGCCATCGGGCGTGAGCTGCGGATCGCCCGTGAATTGGATCGACGCGACAGTGGCGGGCGCGAAAACCGTGGCGGGGATGCTGACGGCTTTTGTCGCGATATCGAGGGTGCCCACGCCACTGAATGCGAAGTCGGCGCGGCTCAGTCGGATGTCGCGCTGCGGCTTGGCTTCGCCAAAGTCGTAGTCATCGCTGCGGCGACCACGCACGTACACGGTGGCGCCGATCGGAGCATCGGCAAGTGCAGCGACGCTGTACGACTGATCGAACGTAAACAGCGAATCAGGCACGAAGCCAACACCTGTGCCTTGCGCCACGACCTTGCCGACTGCGGCGAACGCGGGGCGTGCTGTGACGCTTGTCACAGTGGTTCCGGTGCGGGCGGTGCGCCGCACACCTTCAACGTAGAAGTAGTCGTTGGTATTGGAACCGGCGATGCTGCCCGGTCGGTCGAGCGTGACGGTTTCGCCACTTTCTGCGATGAACTGCAGGCTGCCAGTGGGTGCCTGCTTGATCCGTCCAAAGCCGGTGAACGCCGCGCCCATCGCCGACACGTTGATCGTTGGAGCCACGCGTGTGACGCTGACGGTGCCTTGCACGTACAGCCGCGTGCCGGGTGCGAAGCGTTCACTGGTCGCGCCGCTCAGCAGAAACGTGCGGCCATCATCGGTGATGAGGCGAGGCCGCTCGTTCACGATTGTGAGCGTGCCAGTGCCTGCGAACGCGTTGGAGATCGATGTCACGTTGAGCACAAAGCCCGCCGTGTCGAGGCATGTGCCGATCTGGTTGAGGTTGTATGTGCCGGCGAGATGAAAGCGATCACCCGCTGTGAATGCGCCGGTGCTGCTGGGAAAGTAGATGTTGCCATCATCGCCCAGAAAACTGGTGCACAGGCCGGCGACGTCTGTCACCAGCACGCCTTGTGTCGAGACGCTCACGGTCTGAGCGAGAGCTGAAGCGGCAGGAACCAGCGCGGCCGCGAGCAACATGAGACGAGTGCGGACATGCAGTGACGACATGGAGACCTCCTTGATCACGCGTTCCTCTCGGGTGAAACCGTAGTGCGTGCGGATGATCGGCACTCGCAACAAGCGCTCGGACATTCACTGGTTCATGTCGTCATCGGTCAGTGCCTCGGCGGGCTTCATCAACTCTCGCATGACGACCGTCGCGAAGCTGCCTCGCGGCAGTTCGAATGCGCAGCGGATGTACGCGCCGTGTTCATCCACGCCGCCTTCGACTTCGGGGTCGGTGATGGGCACGCGCAGCGGCCGGCGTTTGCCTTCGAGGGGCCAGCGCGATGCGGTGTCGTGTCGAGCGATATCTTCGGGGGTGACGCCCAGGGCGGCGAGGCAGCGTCGCTCCACATCGCCCGCGGCGTGCGTGGCTTGCAGCATGCGTGAGCCCCACATGGGGCCGCTGGGAGAGACTTCAAACGAAGCGACGCGGCTGGCCAGCGGCTGCGTGGTTAGGCCTTGGGCGTCGAGCAGCACGCCATCCGTCGCGAGAGTTGCCGCGTCAACCAGAAAGACGGCGTGATTCTCGTGCTTGAGGGCCACGTCGCCCTCGTGCAATGTCGCAAGCGTGCCCGCGGCGAGGCGCTCGTCGAGCACCGCGTTGAAGACGGCGCTTTGGAATGCGGTCAGGTAAAAGCGGATCGTCGTGTCATCGAGCGACAAGATCGCATCGCGCTCGCTGCGGCCCTGCGCGAGCTGGTTGAGCACGCGACACTCTGTCCGCGCGTCATGCGGATAGGCCATGATGGCTTCGCGATACTTGCCTTGTGTGAACAGCTCGCGTGCTTCGGCGTTGAAGTGCGGGAAAACCGTGCTGGGGCCGAGCAGTTCTCGCACGGCGGCGGCGTAATCCTGCATGATGATCGCGCGACCGATGAGATGGTTGTTGCCGATCATGCCGAAACGCTGCTCGCCGATGCGGTTGGGCACGCCGGTGGTTTGCAGGCGCTTGAGGCACGCCAGAGCATGTCGCACGTGCATGGGGTTGACGTTGCGGATCTTGATGCTGAAGCGATTGCCGGTGAGATGGCCCGGGCGCAGCTTGTTGGTGTGGTAGTCGGCCCAGTTGACGCCGATCGCCTCGTGCTGGAGCATGGGGAAATCTTCGATCTTCTTGCCTGGGGCATAGATCGAGACGACCTGACGCGTGATGGCGTGCTTGTCTTTGAGGCCTGCGTAGCCGATGTCTTTACTGCGCACCTTGAAGTGCTTCGCGAGCACATCGAGCATCTGCATGGTGCTCATCATGCGTTTGGTGATGAGCATGTAGATGTGTTCACCCTCGCCGCATGGGGCGTAGGCGGGCAGTTCGTCGACGAGGAAGTCTTCGGGGCGTTGCTTGATGAGGCCGCCGATGGGCGGAATAGCGGCGGTGAGGTAGACCTTGGGCGCGACGTGGGTGGAGCGGTCCGCGGCTTGGCTGTCACTGCGGTTCATTCGGTCTTGTCGTCCTTGC
Organism: Phycisphaerae bacterium; assembly: GCA_046316615.1. GTDB lineage: Bacteria > Planctomycetota > Phycisphaerae > Phycisphaerales > UBA1924 > BJHL01. The sequence goes on along the minus strand of JBKDAN010000017.1, from coordinate 67,587 downwards.
TTGCGGCTTCGAGCACGTGCTCGGCCACATAGACGGGCACGTTGCCTGCGATGCCGAGGGCGATGGCGTCGCTGGGGCGGCTGTCGATCTTGATGAGTTCGCCGTCTTTCATGCGGACATCGAGCGTGGCGAAGAACGTGTGATCGGTCAAGTCGTTGATGCTGATGGACTCGAGTTTGCCGCCCAGCGTGTCGATGACGTTCGCGAGTAGATCATGCGTTTGAGGACGCTTGATGACGATGCCCTTGAGGCGGCGCTCGATGGCCTGCGCCTCGGGCAGACCGATGACGATCGGGAAGGAGCGACCATTCTCCTTCTGTGAAACTTCATCGCCTTCCTGCGTGACTTCACGCAGTTCGATGATCTGGTAATCGTTGAGTTCGCGAATGAGGATTCGCGAAAGCTCCATCCGCACTGGCATGGCAGGCTCCTGAGCCGACAAGGCAGGAATCGGCGGAGGATGCTACGCAGGGAGTCTGTGCGGAGTGCCGACGCTTTGCCAGTGGACACTGGTGCTAGCGTGGGGAAATCGTCTCAGGCAGGGGTTTGGCGGGAAACTGCTTCTGAACGGTTTCCGCAGGATCGGGCTGTGGCCAGATCGGCTGGGGTACGTCGGTGAGACCGGGGAGGCGAATGATCTCTCCAACGCGTGGTGATGCGCCTTCACGTGTGAAGAAAGAGCGGAACTCTGCGGTGCATGAACCCGGCTCCACTTTGGTGATGGTGAACGTACCGAAGTCGAACTGCTCGCTGCGCCAGGGCAGCTCCATGCCGATGAACGCGCCTTGATCGCTGCGGCCCTTGATGCGAGCGGATGCAGTGAGCGATTTGACTTCGCCAGTCACGGGCTCCGTCCGGGCAATGTCGATGCTCTCGATGGTCCATTCGGTTGGTGTGCGAAGGATGTACGCGTCGTAGGGAGCGGGGAGTGTGGGAAGAGCGTTGAAGTTCATCGCCGCATCACGACGCAGTGACCAATCGTCGTGCTGACGCAGGCGAGCGGCCGGCAGATTCTCGCGGCCGAAACCGCCCTCGTTGAACGCATTGACAAAGTCGAGCAACTGGTAGGTGCTGATGACGAAACGATCCGTAGCTTGCGTCACGAAGTACATGCGCTCGCTAACCTGACGATACGTGCTCAACGAAGGATCAATTTCCCACTTGATGCGTACGCCGTCGGGCAGACGCTCGACGATCTTGCCGTAGTTGCCGTCGTAGAGGCCCATGCATCCGTACCACTGGTATGCGATGTCGCCAGAGGGGCCGATGCAGATGTGCACGTTCTTGCCCAGGCCATCTCCCACCAAATAGCGACCGGCCCACATGCGCGACCAGTCGTTCTCGGGGAGTGACGTGCGATCGAACTTTTCGAGCTCTTGCAGGATTGCTTGTTGTGCGGCTTCGATCTTGGCTTCGTGCGACTTCAGCAGCTTTTCAAATTGCTGCCATGGCTGGGGCGCATCGGGGACCGGGGCAGCGGGCGGCGATTGAGCCGGCGCAAGTTGGCAAGACGTCGCGAAGATAATGGCGGCAAGCAGCGTGATTCGCATGGCATCCCCTTGTGGCATGTGAGTCTCGCACACAGTCTACCAGATGCTGAGATGCACGCAAGGGCGGATGACGCGAATTGTCAGCGTTGCAGTTCGACGGTTGCGCCCGGCGCGGCGAGTTGCTCGCCTCCGTTGCTGCGGGCTCGCAGGGCGGCGACGAGGGCGGCCATGTCACCGCGCAGCGGTGCGGTAAAGGTGAAGCGCTTGCCAGTGATGGGGTGATCGAAGCTGAGCAGCGCGGCATGCAGGGCTTGGCGAGCGATGAGGGGCGTGGTACCGGCCGTGATGCTTTCGGGCTTGGCGTAGGCGATCAGTGTACCGCCAGCGGCTTTGCTCTTTGCCGCCTTCGCGGCCTTGGCCGGTTTCGCGGGCTTCGCGTCGACAGTGTCGGCGGTGAGGCCGACGGCTTTGCCGCCGTACATGTCGTCGCCCACGATGGGCCACATGTTGTGGGAAAGGTGGACGCGAATCTGGTGGGTGCGGCCGGTCTTGAGTTCGAGTTCCACCAGCGAGAAACGCTGCATCTCGGCTTCGAACAGGTTGGTGTGCGTGCGCTGCAGGTTGGCAGTCTTTGGAAGCTCCGGAGCGGACCAGCCTGCGGAGGGTGACGCAGTGACGGCGTGACGAAGTGACGACGTGGGTTGGTCTTGCGCTTGCGCACTCGTCTGTTGGCTGCCCATCACGTACCGCTCGCGCACGCGGACGACGGTCACGCTCTCTTTGCCCAGTTCATCGTGACGCACCACGTACTTCTCGCGGTAGCCCTTCTCCCGCGACGGGTGCGGGCCTAGGGGCAGGTCGATGACGAAGTTCTCCGGCTCGACAAAGCCGTGGACGACAGCGAGATAGCGCTTGTCGACACGACGGTGTTCAAAGCTGTGGCCTAGCTTCCAGTGGGCCTCGTCGGTCTTGGCGAAGACGATGCAGCCGCTGGTATCGCGATCGAGGCGATGGACGACGCCGGGGCGGGCGAGGTCTTTGCCCACGCTGGAGAGTGCGCCCGTGCCGTTGTACTTGAGGTGCCACGCGAGTGCGCCGAGCATGGTGCCGGTGTTCTCGCTGCGAGCGGGGTGCACGATGATGTCGGGCTGCTTGTTGATGACGATGATGTGTTCATCCTCGTACATCACTTCAAGCGGAATGTTCTCTGGCTGAATGTCTTTGGCTGGCGGGGCGGGCACGACCACTTCGACGATGTCGCCACTGTTGAGCTTGGTGCTGGCCTTCGCGACGCGACCGTTCACGGTCACTTCGCCATCGTCGATCAGTTTCTGGAGCTGCGTGCGCGACAGAAAGCTGATCCGATCAGTCAGGTACTTGTCGAGACGCTTGTCGAGGTCGTGCTGCAACTCGAAACGCACGCGACGTAACTGCTCGTCGTCTTCGCCTTCCAGACCTTCTTCGCGTGCGTGCTGCGTCGCGGCGACGATGGCGTCGGCATCGACTTTGCCGCCCGCGTCGTAGACGTCTTCACGGGCGGACTTGTCGTGCTTGGTGGGTTTGCGAGGCTTGCGAAAGGTCATGGGCGGGCCGCCGGCCGGAGGTCAGGGCTTCTTGGGTTCCTCGGGGGCGGGAGCGGGAGCAGGCGCGGGTTCAGTCGCTGGGGCCGGCTGGGCCGGGACTGCGGTGGGCTCGACGGCGGCACCGCCGAGGTTCAGGCCGGCGGCGGGCAGTTCCGCTGCGGGTGCGGGCGGCGCGGTGTTGAGCGGTGCCGGAACCATCGCCTTCTCGGGCAGAGCGGTCAACGCGGCGAGCGTGGACAGCGAATCGATGCGCTCTTGCGCGAGCTTGGCGTGGCCGCCTTCGCCCCAGGGCTTGCTGAGCGTGATGATGCGCTCGTAGTGGGTCTTGGCTTCGTCCATGTTGCCGCGGCTTTCGGCGACAGCAGCGAGGCCGTAGAGCGCGCCGATGGCGTCGAGCGCCTTGGCGGGGTCCGCGGAGCTGTTGTCGAGCACCCACTTGTAGTTTTCCGCGGCGAGCTTGAGATTCTTCTCGCGGTCTTCGGGGCTGAGCAGGTCGGCGGGGTTCTGGAGCGTGCCGTCTTCGTTGGTCACTGCGCCGGGGGCGACGCCTTGGCGGACGATGTTGAGGTACGCATCTGCCGCGGCGAGGCGAGCGGCAGATGCAACGCCAGGGGTGCTGGCGTGATCGAGCGCGACGCCCAGCAGGTTTTCCGGCGAGGGGTTGGAGGATTCGAGCTGCTGGTTGAGGGCCTGAAAGGCGGTGGTGGTCGTTTCGACCTTACGGGCCGTCCACTTTTGGTAGCCTAGATAGCCCAGCGCGGCGACAGCAACCACGGTGAGGACGGTGCCGCCCCAGCGCTGAAGAAAGTCCTTGAAGTCCTGGTTAATCAGCGACTCTTCAAGACCCGCGCGTTCGCGGATTTGCAGATCACGACGGTCGTCGGTGGCCATAGGGGAAGAGTGTAGGGGGCGGGGAACGGGGAACGGGGAACGTGGAACGTGGAACGGAGAACGGAGAACGGAGAGCGGAGAACGGAGAACGGAGAACGGAGCGCGGGCGGCGAGGGTCGCATGGCTTACTGGTGTGGGCCAACACTGTTCTCTGCTCTCTTCTCTCTGTTCTCCGTTCTCCCCCACTACCAGAACTTCCAGGGCTGCTGCTGGGAGAGCAGGTGCGGTGGGACGAGCGTCTCGCGGATGGTGGCGATAAGTTCCAGCAAGCCGGCGCCGGTGGCCGCGCAGGTGTGGATGTCGGCCGGCCAACTTGGCTGGCCTCGGTCGCTGCGGAGGGCGACGGTGAGGTGAGGTATCGTGGCGAACTGACTCGCTGCGGGCGGCGGCGTGGTGGCGTCGCCACACAGGATGAGCAGAGCAGCGCGCGAAGCGAGTTGCAACGCGCGGGCGCGGGCGGCGAGTTCTTCCGCGTCGGTTGTTTTTCGCAGGCCCGGCGTATCGACGTATTGCACGGTCAGGCCCGCACAATCGAGCAGCACGCCGACGTGATCGCGCGTGGTGCCGGGCTCATCGGCGACGATGCTGACGTGGCGCTGGGCGAGGGCATTGATGAGCGTGCTCTTGCCGATGTTGCTGGGGCCGATAGCGACAACCAGCGGCGGCGTGAGCAGATGATTCATCGCGGCATCGCGAGCCGGTGAGCTTGCGGCATCGGGGCGGCTCCAGAGGTCGTGCTGCGTGAGCAGTACATCTACCGCCAAACGACTGCTGGTGCGAGAGAGCGCGAGCAAGGCGCGTGCCTCGACTTCACTGCGAGCTTCGGGGAACCATGCGTGCGCATCTCGCGCGAGGGTTGTATCGGGCGCGGCGTCACCAAAATTGGCTTGCAGATGACGCGCGATGGCGCGACACCCGGCGACGCTGCCGTGCGGCATGAGCAGGAGCGTTGATTCATTGACGCGTGCGATGAGCGCTTCGTCGATGGCGAACAGCGTGCGCAGCGCGACGTTTCCCACGGCGATGTCACGCAACTGCATGCGCTGCATGGCACTTTGCAGCGATGCGGCGTCACTGGCGTGCAGCCAGAACATGGCGATAGCACCGGCGTGCGTGCCGGGCGTGAGCATGCGCCAGGTGATGGCATCGGTGTGAGCGGTGGTCACTGGTCGTCCGCGTCGTCATCATCGATCACGCCGCCATCTTCGCTGAGGTTGCGTTTGCAGGCTTCGTAGATGCCTATGAGTTGCAAGTCGGGCACCACGTGTTCGACGACTTCGTCGTTCTCAAAGAGCGTGGGCGCGTCGCCTCCCGTGGCGATGATCTGCGGGTATGCGTCGTAGGCCTCGGCATAGCGCTCGACCACGAGCCGCACGAGGCCTTGGGCCGCGGCCTGCACGCCCAGCAGCATGGCGTGCTTGGTGTCTTTGCCAAATGCGCCTCGTTCCGCGTCGGGCTTGGTGAAGGCGAGTTCGGGCAAGGCCGCGGTGTGTTCGTGCAGGCTGTCGAGCATCATGTGGACGCCTGGCGCGATGACGCCGCCCTGGAAGACGCCTTCGCCGTCGATGAAATCAACGGTGATGGCTGTGCCGGCATCCACGATGACGCAGGCCTGCTTGGCCTTACTGAAGGCAGCGAGGGCGCAGAGCAGGCGATCCTGCCCCACTGTCTTGTCGTCATCGAGTGTGTTGCGCAGCGGGATGATCAGGTCGCGACCGAAGCGAAAGGTCTCTTCGCCCGTTTCGGCGCGGAGCAGTTTCTCGAGTTCGTCAGCAGCCTTGTTATTGACCGACGACATGACGATGCTTGAGCCGTGATCGCTGGCGAGCAACTCGCGGGCGTGCTTGGCGATGGCGGCAAGGTCGGTATTGCTGTGGCTGGCAGCTTCGATCAACTCACCGCCTTGGGTGGCGGTGGGACGGAAGAGGCCCAGCCGCGTGCGGGTGTTGCCGACGGTGACGGCGAGAAGCGTGCCGGTCGTGAGTTGGTCCATGGGCGAGTTTATGGGGGCCGGTCGGGGTGACTCGCAGAAAGGCGGAGACCATCGGCAAGGCCGAGAGACCGCACGCACAGATGTAACAAGGCGAGCAAAATGCTCGCCTTGTGATACAACGTGGGATGTTGATCGTTCGAGGTGCGTTTAGCCGCAGGAATAAAAGAACTTGGCTTCGGCGATTTTGCCGTTCTTGACCGTGTAGAGGCACTGTTCGCTCATTGTCATGCGCTGGCCGGCCATAGGGCCTTCGTGATGGGTGGCATCCATCGTCATCTCGACGAGGAACTGGTCGCCATTGACAAGCGGCTTGCCGATGGTGCAGCTGTGCACGGTCGTGGTCTTGGACCACTCCTCGCTGTACTTCTGCAGGGCGGCTTTGCCCTCGATGATGCGCGGCCAGGGGCTGCCCGGCATGGCCATGACCTCGACGTGGCGAGCGTTGTCGGCGTAGAGGTCGTTCATTGCTTTGTCGTGTTCGCCACGGGTACAGAGGTCGCACAATTTATTGGCGACATCTTGTGTGGCGGCGGCGACGGGATCAACGGTGAAAGTCATGTTGCTCATGCAAGCAGACTAGCGAAGGGGCGTGTGTGATGCAAGAGAGAATGCGATGCGCAGAGAGAATCAGCGCGAAGATGGGAGAGATTTTGCACGACTCGTTCACACAAATGAAAACCGGCGACCTTGGAGTCGCCGGCAGTGAACGAATGTTGATGGGCGATGTACTCAACTGAGTATCACACCAGCGCTTCGGCCATCGCACCCTGCGGAGCCTTGGTGGCTGCACACTCCATCGCCTGGCGTTCGCCAGCGGGCAGCTTGTCGAGCAAGCCCAGCTTGCTGTACATCTGCATAAGTGACGCAGCTTCAATAGCTTCGTACTGCTCGTCGGTGCTGATGATGCCGCGGCCCATCACGGCTTCGAGCTGCGCCTGCGTGTACTGCGGCTTCACAGCGGCGGTGCTCTTGGTGCCGTATTGGTTGAGGTTGCTGGCGAAGATACCTGCAGCGCTGACGGGCAGGAAGTCTTCGTAGCGCAGACCTTCGACGCGGGCGAAGCCTTGCTCGACGAGCGCGAAGCGATCGAGGGGCAGCGTGGCGGGGTCGGCGTTCATGCCTTTGCTCGTTGCGCTGTAGCGGCCGTAGATCATGCCGGCCTTGAGCAACTCGCGCATGGTCTTGGGGAAGGACTTGAAGGGCTCGGCGTAGAGCGCTTCGTACGCGGCGAAGTCGCGCTTGGGCAGGCTGGGATCCTTCTCGCGGGCGGCGTCGGCCACGGCGAGGCACTTGTCGTAGAGCGCGCGGCCTTTGGCGGTCGTGGCGTAGAAGCGCTGCTCGATCTCGCCGAAGCGGGCGGTGTGGACAGTGTCGGTCACGCTGCCATCGGGATTGGTGAACTGCACGGGCTCGGTGAGAGCCTTGTACGCGTCCTGACGAAGCAGCACGGGCGTGTCTTCGCTGGGGCCTTCGGTGAAGTCCTTAAAGCCCGCGTGCTTGAGTTTGCTGAGTTGCACATCGTCGCGTTTGAAGCGGGCGACGAGCCCGGCAACCACTGCGCCGATGAACATGTCATCGACTGAGCCTTCGCCAAACGCGGCGATGGCGTCGGGCGTCAGGTGGCGGAAGTGCAGGCGCATCCAGTCGCGATCGGCGAAACTGCGCAGACGCGTGAGTGCGCGGGTGGCACGCATGCGGAAGGCGGCCTCGTCCATCTGGCCCATGGTGTGCTGCATCGCGGCGGTGTACAGATCCATGCACAGCGTGTTGGGCGTGAGGTGGTTGAGGTGGTGGCTCTGGAAGCACGCGATATCTGCGGCGATCTTGAAGCCAGCGTCACAGAGTTCTTTGTACAGGTTGTGATCGCTGGCCTTGGCGGTCCACTTGAAGATGCGGTCGGTGCCTTCCTTGATGAGCGCGGTCGCGTCGTCGAGCGAGAGGCCGCCTTGCTTCTCGCCCTTCTCGATCAGTTCCTTGGCGCGGTCGCTGAAGACGGTGCGCTTGGCGAGGAGCTGTTCGATGCGAGTGCGCGTTTCGCCCGCGAAGTAGTCGGTCTGCAGGAGCGAACTGAAGACGCGGTGCTCGGGGTTCACGCTGCTGCGGAAGGCGGTCGCGACGATGGGCTGGCTCTTGGCGCCCACGCTGGTCATGTCGTAGTAGTTGTGTGGCTCCATCGCGAACTGCGCGAAGAAGCGGGTGATCCATTTGTACTCATCGGGGCGACCGATGCGGATGGCGCCGTGGCGCTCGCCGCTGGTCTTCTCCATCTGCTCGGGGCTGATGGCAAAGCCCGTAAACTTCTTGCTGAGCAGATCACACACGGCGGTGTTGGTGATGCGGTTGACGAGCAGGCTCTTGTCGTACATGGGCACTTCTTTGCCGAACATGTCGGAGAGCTGGGCGAAGAGCTTGTGCTGCATCGCGACTTTGTCGGCGAACGCACCCTTGGCATGCGTGCCGTTGGTGTGGGTGCCGTTGCCGTTCAGGTGTCCGTTGGTTGAAGTGTGGCCCATGACTGATTCCTTTGTGTGTCGTGCGCCGGTTCGCTCGCGTGCGGACTGGCTCCCATCTATCGCCCCATCCAACCTGTCGTCCTGCCATGCATTGTTCGGGCGTCGCTCCCGGTATCCCGGCAATCGGCGAAACCGCACGCTGCCCTTAGAACTTGCGATACCGAAATGGTACGTGGGCCCGCAACCATTGTTTGCAAGCGCGTGACCATCGCTCCGCCCGAGAAGCACGCGGCACTCGACACGACCATGACTGTCTCCACGCTGCAATTCCTCGGCGGACTGGTACTTCTACTTGTTGGTGGACGCCTCTTGGTTTCCGCTTCAGTGGATGCTGCCACGCGGCTGCGTGTCTCGCCCTTGGTTGTCGGCCTCACGCTGGTGGCGTGGGGCACGTCGGCACCGGAAGTCGCGCTGAACCTGATTTCGGCGTACAAGGGACGAGGCGATTTGGCGCTGGGCAATGTCGTCGGCGCGAACATCTGCAACATGGCGCTGGTGCTGGGCGTGTGCGCGCTGCTCAAGCCGCTGCGCGTGCAGGAGCGCCTCATCAATGTCGAGATCTGGCTCAACGCGGCCCTGCTGGCGACGATGGCGGGGCTGGGGCTGTTCCTGGGCTTCACGTGGTGGAAGGCCGCCTTCATGCTGGGCCTGTTCTGCATCTACAGCCTGTGGGCGATCATCGCCGCCATGCTCGCCAGCGCGGCCGCGCCCACGCCCGCCGCCGCCGACACGCTGGGACCCGACCCCACCGACACACCCAAGCTGCTCACGTGGCCCATCATCGCGGTCTTCTTTGTGGTGGGGCTGGCACTGCTGTCGCTGGGCGGCTCGCTCGCGAGCGATGGCGCCAGCGGCATCGCGCTGGCGCTGGGCGTGCCCGCGGCCATCGTGGGCGTCACCATCGTCTCCATCGGCACCACGCTCCCTGAGATGGTCACGGGCGTGATGGCTGTTCGCAAGGGCCAGACTGATCTTGCCGTGGGCAACGCCATCGGCAGTTGCCTGTTCAACGCCGGGTTCATCTTCGGCATCAGCGGCCTCATCGCCCCACCAGCAGTAGATAGCTCCTTCACGATTCCTCTGGCCTACATGGGCGTGCTGGCTCTCGCGCTGGTTCCCATCAGCCGGAGCTTCAACAAGACCGTGTCACGCCTGGAAGGCTGCCTGCTGCTGGCGTCGTACGTCGCGTTCCTCGTGGTGAGCGCGGTGCGGGCGTAGGCCGCCCGCGCGATGCGCAGACTTTGCGGGCATCCGGCCCCCGGTGCTGCCATGCAACTGGCAGTTGCGGCCATGCAATTGCCAACGGGAGCCATGCAACTGGCAGTTACGGCCATGCAATTGCCAACGGGAGCCATGCAACTGGCAGTTGCGGCCATGCAATCGCCAACAGGAGCCATGCAACTGGCAGTTGCGGCCATGCAATGGCCAACGGGGGCCGTGCAACTGGCCGTGTGCGGGACGCGGCATCGGGAAAGTTGTCACGTTTTTTCGCCAAACGCGGTGTTATGCAGCCCTTGCTGGCTTTGCGCCCCACTTGCCGGCTTTGACCCGCCCATGCCGGCTTTGCCACGTGGTGTGCTGGTTCGCTCGCGCTGCTTACGCCTGTGTCTGCGGCGTGAGCACGCCGGTCTTGAGAAGGGCAGCGTGCAACTGCGGGGCCGTCTCGCGGGTGTGATCAATCAAGACGGCGTGCCAGCCGAGTTGGCGTGCCATGGCGATGTTGTCGGGCAGGTCATCAAAGAAGAGAATGTCGCCGGGGCCGAAGCCGGTCGCGTCTTCGAAGGCGCGGTAGATGTCGCCGTGGGGTTTGGCGTGGCCGAGCAGGTGGCTGGCGTGGCGATGGGTGATGCGCTGGATGGCGGGGTAGTCGGCCTTGATCGTGCCGCAGGGGCTGTCCATGTGGCGGGCCCAGTGGGCCGCGTTGGTGTTGCTGAGCAGGGCGGTCTGCACGTGGCCCACGGCGTTGATGGCATCGATGATGTCGCTGACGCCCGCGTACTCGGTGAGCAGCCAGCCGTGGTGCAGGCGGCGGACTTCGGCTTCGGTGTAGAGGCCGCCGGTCGCCGCTGCGATCTGCGGGAAGAACTCCGCTTCGCTGATGCGACCGATCTGAAAGAGATGGTTGAGTTCCTGGCGATGCTGCTTGCGGACCGGATCATCCATGCCCTCGCGCAGAGGCACGCCCGAGGCGAGGCAGGCCTCAGCCCAGCCGCGGCAATGACGCAGAATGACGCCGCCCCAGTCAAAGCAGACGCAGCGGATGGCGCAGTGCTGCGAAGATGGCTCGCTGGTTGCCATGCCGCTGACCGTATACCCGTCGTGTGTTGCGCGATACCCCATAGAGCCTCCCCACTGCTTCACCCTCGTGCGCGTGCGCTGCGGCGACCGCTCGATGCCGATAGTTCGCGATTGGCATCGACGAGTTTCAGGACTGGTGGTGCTATCGGCAAAGAGCAATGCGGATAAACGCAAAAACGAAACCGCGGAGCCGGACGCGAGTCCGGCTCCGCGGAAGATGTGTGTCGGCGATCAGAGCAGGCGAGAAGTGGCCACTGGCCCTTCACCAATGCCCAGTGCCTTAGCAGTCCGGGTCGGTCTGGTAGCAGGCCAGGAAGCCGGCGATGTCGGCGGTGTCGGTGTCGCCGTCGCCATCGAAGTCGGCGTTCTGGGCCTGATAGGCGGTGATGAAGGCGGTGATGTCGGCTTGCGACAGATCGCCGTCGTCGTTCCAGTCGCACGGACAGCCTGCGCGACAGGAGCCGGGGTAGCAGCGCGAGTTTGCGCCGCCCCAGGTGCCTTGCAGTTCATCGCAGCCTGCTTGTGTGCGGATGAGGCACACGATCTCACCCTTATCTTCAGCACAGCAGGAGCCGCGAGGAGCGGGCGGCTGCGGGCATGGAGTTTCGCAGGTGGTGTTGGGGCCGCGGAAGAGGCCACCAGCCTGTGCACAAGCCTGAAGCGTTTGCACACTGCAGGAGATTTGGCCATCTTCGCCGCGGACGCAGCATGCGCCGCTGGGCGGCGTGGGCTGCGCGCAGCCGTTGGTGCAGGTCGTGCTCGGGCCACGCCACACGCCGCGAGCGGTGCGGCACTCGACGAGGGTCTTGATCTCACAGGTGATTGCGCCTGTGCTGGTGCGCAGGCAGCACGCGCCGGTGGGAGCCGGAGCCGCACAGGTGGTTGCGGCGCACTGCGTGCCAACGCCGCGCCAGGTGCCCTGCGTTTGCGCGCACTGTGCTTCGGTCAGCAACTGGCAGAAAGTGCCGTTGGGAGAGGTGACGCAGCATGCACCGGTGGGCGTGGGCTGCGGGCAAGCAGTTTGGCAGTTGGTGCCGGGTCCACGCCAGAGGCCTTGAGCCTGAGCGCAGGCGGCTTGCGTCAGCACATCGCAGACGATTGCGCCAGCGGCATTACGGAAGCAGCAACCGCCGGTGGGCAGCGGCTGCGGGCAGGCGGTGGCGGAGCAGAGCGTGTTGGCGCCGCGCCAGGTGCCTTGTTGTTGCGTGCACTGGGCTTCAGTAAGTTGCACGCAGACGAGGCCAGCCGGCGAGGTGACGCAGCATGCGCCGAGGGGCGCGGGCGTGGGGCAAGGATCGTTGCACGTTGTGTTGGGACCGCGCCAGAGGCCTTGGGCCTGAGCACAGCCGGCTTGCGTGCGCAGTTCGCACACGACGCCCGTGGCTGTGCGGATGCAGCAGCCGCCGGTGGGTGCGGGGGCGCACAGCGTGTTGGAACACGCGACGCCAGCTCCGCGCCAGGTGCCTTGCTGGCTCACGCAGTTTGCTTGCGTGGTTTGGACGCAGGTTGCGCCAGCGGGCGAGGTGATGCAGCACGCGCCGGTGGGTGTTGCAGTCGGGCAGGGCGTGTTGCAGTTGGTGCCCGGACCGCGGAAGAAGCCTTGGCGGCTGATGCAATCTTGCAGGGTCGTGACGACGCACTGCGTGGTGTTGGAGCCGGCAGGACGGAAACAACATCCGCCCAGGCCGGTTGTTTGGGCTTGCGACGCGCTGGCGGCCAAGCCAACGACGCTCGCGGCGATGCCTGTACAGCACGCGCGCAGCCACGCTTTGGAGAAACGACGCATTGTGAGGACCTCCATCATGCCGTGCCCCGATGGCACGGCGGACTCATGCGACCCACGAAACCACTTTCCGTACACCCTCTCAGCCCCGATCGCCGGGAAGGACCTCTGTGGGCGTAGTTTCGCACAAAACGGTCGCGAATGCAAGTGGTTTGGCAGAGGAGATATTGTTCTCGACAGGCCCTCCACGAACGATTACACCCTTCGCGTTGCAATTGCAGCGGCAGACAGGACGAACCATGTCCAAACAAAAAGGCAGTCCGGCGCAGAAGTCGCAGCAGACGAGTCATGAGTCCGCTGGGCCCAAGGCGCTGCAAGTGATTGGAGCACTTGCGCTGGCGGTGGCCGCTACGGCTGCGTTGGTGCTGGTGGCGGGGCACCTGCGTGCGGTTGCGCTGCCGGGCTGCGGGCCTGGCAGCCCGTGCGATGAAGCGGCCAAGAGCGTGTGGGGCAAAGTGCCGCTTGCGAACATTTCGACGGCTTCGGCGGGTGCGGCGTACTTCCTTGGGATGCTGGCGTGGTGGCTGGGGTCGGGTGCGAGCCGCACGCTGCGCACGGTGTCGACGATCGGGCTGCTGGGCAGCCTGATGTTTGTAATCGTGATGTTCGCGGAAGGCTGGGCGTGCAAGTACTGCCTTGCTGCACACGCTGCCAATCTTGTTTTTGTGGCATGCGTGTACATCGGCGCACGCGGTGCGCCGGTGGGACTCGATACGCGCGGGCTGGCGATGGCTGGCGGCGCGGGCGCGATTGCGCTGGGGCTGCTGGCGAGTGTGGAGAGCAATCAACGCAAGAAGCTGGAGGCTGCGGCAAAGCAGGAGGCCGCGGCGAGCGTGGAAGCGATGAAGGCAAATGCTCAGCAGCAGGCATCAACGACGCCCACGACCAGCGCGACCACTGCGACCAGCGCGACTACTGCGACACCGGCAGCAGCGCAGCAGCAAAATGTAACGACGCCCGCTGCTCCGATCGCAGCGAGCGCGGCGTTTGAAGGACGCTATCGCAAGGGACCAAAGGACGCCGCGATTCGTGTGGTGATGCTGACCAACTACCAGTGCCCGGATTGCAAGATCATGGAAGGGCAACTGGCGCGACTGATGGCGATGCAGCCGGCACTGGACATGGCAGTGTCGATCAAGCACTTCCCTCTGAGCACCGTCTGCAATCCACACGTGCCGCGCGACATGCACCCGGACTCATGCTTCGGGGCCTTTGCGGCGGAAGCGGCGGGCGAACTGGGCGGCGTGGAGGCATTTTGGCAGACGCACCTGTGGCTGTTTGCGCGAAGCGGGAGGTTCACGCCGGAAGACGTGATTGCACACGGCAACAGCATCGGCATCGATGGCGCGAAGCTGCGGCAACTGATGGACGACCCGCGGATTCAGCAGCGAGTGAAGGAAGACATCGAAGAAGGTGTGGAACTGGGACTGCGGAACACGCCCATGATCTTCATCAATGGCGTGGAACTGCGCGGCTGGATGGCTCCGGACTCGCTCGTCAACGCAGTGACGCAATTGGCGGCGAGCAATCCGCCCAAGCGTGATGCAACCAGCGACAAGCCGCCCAAGGCTGAGCAGCGCATGCTGGAGATTTATGAAGCGGAGCCCGTACGAGCGATGCCCGCGCAGTTTGATCGCTTTGTGATGGGTCCGACTGATGGGGCAAAGCGTGTGGTGATTGTGGGTGATTACGAAGAGCCTGGCACCGCTGAAGCGGACGCGAGCGTGCGTGAACTGATGGCGGGCGGCGCGAGCATTCGCTACAGCTTCGCACACTTTCCGGTGAATCAGACGTGCAACCCCGAGATGACTTTCACGCGGTACCAGAACAGTTGCACGGCCTCGCGATTGGTCGAGGCGGCGGGTGCGCTGGGCGGCAATGAAGCGTTCTGGGCGGCACATGCGTGGGCGTTTGCCAAGCGCACAACGCCTGCGAACCTGACGGCGGCGAACCTGGCACAGACCATCGGCGCGACGACGGGACTGACGGCGGACGCGCTCACACAAGCTGCGCAGAGTGCGAATGCAACGATCGCGGCCGACGCGAAGGCGGCGAAGGCGCTGGGCATTACGGGGTTGCCTGCGGTGTTCATTGATGGCAAACTGGTGCGTGAGTGGAAGCTGCGGGAGGTGAATCTGCTGCCGCAACTGCTGAGCAAGTGACACTACCATGGGGCGTGCTCGTCCCCACTTCACTTGATCTCAAGAAAGACAAAGGTCTGACCATCGCGTGGAACGACGGCTCGTCGTCGTACATCTCCATCGCGCGGCTGCGGAAGATGAGCCCCAGTGCGGACATGCGTGAGCTGCGCGAACAGATCAGCAAGAACCCGCTGACAGTGCTGCCCGCAAGCGCGGCACGCGGGGGCCCGCTGACGGTGACGGATGCGGAGCTGGTGGGCAATTACGCGCTGCGACTGACCTTCAGCGATGGGCACGCAACGGGGATCTATACGTGGGAGTATTTGCGGGAGTTGGCGATGGAGCAGCCCACGTGAGCTTCACGCCGGCGCGGCTTCTGCTGTGTCGGCGCGCATGAAGAGCACTTCACCCTTGGCAATTGTCTGGCCGGGCTTCAACGCGTGCTTGCCGCCGAACTCGCAGAGCTGCGCGAGCGTTGCGCCGGTGGGCGGGGCGCAGTGCCAGGACTGCCAGACTTGAGCCATCTTCTGAGGCATGGCGGGGCTGAGCAGTACGCTGGCAATGCGAAGTGCCTCGGCGCAGTTGTACAGGATCGCGGCGAGTTGGTCCTTGGCGGCGGGGTTTTGCTCGACGGTTTTAGCGAGCTTGAACGGGGCGGTGACGTTGATGTATTGATCGACGCTGCGCACGAGATCAAGTCCTGCGCTCAGGCCGGTCGCGAGATCGTGCTGGGCGTAGGCGTTGGTGGCTTTGGTAGAGGCGGCGCTGGTGATCGCCCGCCAATTGAATTCGCTACCCGGCGTGCCGGCGGCATTGGTGTTGGCGGGCAGCGTGCCGAAGTACTTTTCAACCATGTTCGCGACGCGGCTGGTGCAATTGCCGATGCCGTTGGCGAGATCGGCGTTGTAAACCTCGACGAATTTGCCGTGGCTGAAGTCGGCGTCAGTGGCGTTGAGCGGGCCTTGCGTGAGCAGGTACCAGCGGACTGCATCGAGGCTGTACTTGTTGGCGTAGGCCTCGAGCTGCTCGATCTCGATGAAGTTCTTGAGACTCTTGCTCATCTTGCGGCCTTCGCGCACCCAGTAGGCGTGGCTGTAGACCGTGGTGGGCAGGCCTACGAAGTCGAAACGGGTGCCGTGGGTTGCGGTGTCGCGCAGGGCCATGAGCATGGCGGGCCAAATGACGGCGTGGAACCAGAGGATGTCTTTGGCGATGAAGTGGGTGCAGGTGGATGAGCCACTTGCGTTCGGCCAGAAAACGCGGCGGTCGTCGGTGTCGACGACGCTCAGATAGTTGAAGAGCGCGTCGATCCAGACGTAGATGCGGTGCTGCTCGTCGCCAGGCACGCGAATGCCGAATTGCGTGGCGGGGTCGTCTGTCACCGGGCGGGAGATCGGCACGTCGTTGAGGCCGTCACGCAGGCGGCCCAGCACTTCGTTGCGGCGGGCATCAGGCTGCACGAAGGTCGGGTTGTCAGCGAAGTGCTTTTCGAGGCGCGACTGGTACGCGCTGAGCTTGAAGAAGTAGCACTTCTCGCTGCGGCGCACAAGGGGCTTGCCGGTCACGCTGCTTTTGTAGTCCTGGTCCTTCGCGACGGTCTCGGTGAGATATTCCTCTTGATTCTCGTCGTACCAGCCCTCGTAGGTGCCCGGGTAGATCGCGCCGCTTTTGATCATCGCGCTGACGTATTCGATGACTCGCGTCTTGTGGCGGTCTTGCGTGGTGCGGATGAAGTCGTCGTTGCTGGCGTTGATGAACGTAAAGGCCTTGGCGAACTCGGCGGCGTTGCGGTCGGCCCATTGAATGGCGGTCATGCCGTGGGCTTGCGCGCTAGTGACGACCTTGTCAGCGTGTTCGTCGGTGCCTGTGAGGAAGAAAACGGGCCCTGCGCCGCGGAGGCGTTCGAAGCGGGCCATGCAGTCGGCGACAAGGGTGGTGTAGCAGTGCCCGATGTGGGGGCGGTCGTTGACGTAATAGATGGGCGTGGTGATGTATCGCTGCATTGGGGCAGGTTATGAGCACCGCGTGCAAAAGCGCAATGTCTGACGCACCATGGGGTTGTTTTCGGGAAGGACGGGAACGACCGCACCCGGAAAAACTGCGCGACGTAGAAGCATCGCTACGATGATGTGGCATCAGAAGGCTGGGCCTGGAGGTTGCAGTATGCGCACGCCGATGAACGCTCACAAGTCTGTTTCAATCAAGCACTTGGCACTGACCGTGGCGGTCATGGTGGCGTGCTGCGGCCAGACGATGGCACAGAACCGCGCGGGCGGTGACGGACGCGCGCTGGAACGCGACCTGCGCGTGGGTGGCGGCGGGCTTGCGCCGCGGGCCAACTTCTACGACGAAGTGCAGCTTCGCAACGCGATCATCACGGGCAACGTGGGCGGTGGCAAGGCGTTCCGTGGGAATGTCGGATATACGGCACCCAACGAATTCCGCGGGCGGCTGGCGGGTGACAGCACGTTCAGCTTCCGGCGCGACAGTACCAGCGCAGGACAGATTCGCGGTGGTGACGCGCTGCGATTCCAGTTCAGCAACACAACCGGTGGCGGCGCGCCGCGGGCGAGCTACTTCTCGAATCTGGGCAACACGGGTCGCAACGCGGCTGCGTCGCGGCCTGGTGGCAATGAGCAGATCCGTGCGTCACGGCCTCGCATTGTGACGGACATGGATGATCAACTGCGGTTGGGCACACTGCGCAGCACGGCGACGTTCACGTCCACCAGCAGCCTGAGCCCGAGCGTGGTGGGTTACAAGAGCCAGGGGCAGCAGCGCGTGACGGCGAGCAGCCTGCTTGGTGTTCGCACGCGTGACACCGACAAGACGCAGCGGCCCGGGCTGATCGAAGCACTGAGCACTGACACGCTGATGCAGCAGGACACGAGCGTGCAGCGCACCGAGGCCGAGAACTTCTACAAGCCGGCGGATAATCGCGGCGCGGAAACGCGCACGCTGTTCGACGACTTGCGTGATCGCATGCGTGGCGCCGCGGACAAGACGCGCGAACCGCGCGATACGCGGGATCGGCCCGATCAGGAGCCTCGCACGAAGCCCGTGGAACCTGCACCCCAGCCGACAACGACACAGCCCGAGCCGGTGGCGCGTGAGAAGGAAGACTGGGAGAAGCGGCTTGACGACATGCGTGATCGTCTGCTGGGGAAGAACTCAGCGTTCCGCGGGAAGCCCGATGGAGAAGAAGCGACGGACGAGAGCAAGCGCGGCGTGATGGATGCGCGGACGCTGGAGCTGATTCGTCGCGCGGGCGGCGAGACCAATCAGTTCATTGATCCGGCGACGGGCAAGAACGATCCGTTCGCGGCTTCGATGAGCAAGGGGCAGGAACTGCTCGCATCGGGCCGGTACTTTGACGCGGAAGAACGCTTCGCGAGCGCACTGCAGATCAAGCCGGGCGATCCGACTGCGCTGGCCGCGCGGCTGCACGCGCAGCTGGGCGCGGGGTTGTATCTGTCGGCGGCGATGAACTTCCGGCAGTTGATTCTGCAGCATCCGGAAGTGACGGGTATTCGGTACACGGGTGGCACCATCCCGACTCGCGAACGCATGACATCGATCGCGGCGGACTTGCGGGCGAACATTACCAATGCGGCTAATGCGGGCCAGCCGCCGCTGGCGAGCGACGGCTTGCTGCTGGCGTACGTGGGCTGGCAACTGGGTGAGCCCGACACGGTGCGCAGCGGGCTGGATGTGGCCAAGCGAGGCAGTTCGGGCAAGGCTGGGCAGAACCAGCCGACGCCAGAAGATAACGCGGCGCTAGTGGAACTGCTGGAAGGAGTCTGGCTTGCCGAGCAGGCCGCGCCGTAAGGCACGACAGACGCTTTGGTGAGCATCTCGCTTGAGTGAGCATCTATCCGAGTGTTGCATGTCGAAAGGCGATGTGCGAGACACAAGCAAGCAACGAAACTGAGCACGCATTGACAACCGTTCCTACGCAGCAATCTTCGATCGGACCTTCCAGCGCGGCACACGTGCTGAGCAACGCAGGCGCGCCGGGTGTTGCGGCGCAGTCGCAGTCGGCGCCTGTCAACATCACGGATTTTCTGACGGACGGATCGCTCGCGGCGCTGTGTGCGGAGCTGTCAAACCTCGCGGGCGTGGAGGTTGAACTGCGTGATGCACGAGGGCATGCGATTCGGCGATCGAGCGGCAGCGATGGCTCGGCGTGGCATGTTGATGCCGCACCGAGTGCGGATGTGCCCGGTCAGAGCCTGATTCCGCTGAAGCTGGGGCCCTTCACCATTGGCGCTCTGGTGGTGGCAGCGGGCACGCCTGTGCTTGCGGTTGATGCTCGCTCGCGGCTGGAGCAGATGCTCAACCTGCTGGCGAGCACGACGACGGAGCTGTGCTTCCACGAGCTTGAACTGCGCCACCGCATCAAGGAAGTCGCGGCGTTGGCTCGCATGAGCAGCCTGCTGAACCGTGCGACGGGCCCCGAGAAGGTGCTGGACGTGGCCATTGAGTTGTCGCTGGACGTGCTGGGGCTTGATGCCGGCTCGATCATGCTGATGAAGGAGCATGACGGTGAGTTGTCGGAGAACGAAGAAGATCTTGTGCTCGCGACGAGTCGCAACTTGTCGCAGGGGTGGCTCGAGTTTCCGCAGCCGCTCAGCAAGGATCGCACGTTTGATCGCCTTGCGATGACGGGGCAGGTTGTCGTGAGCGAGGATCTGGCGAGTGATGATCGCGTACTGATTCCGCAGCGCGCGGCGGAGGAAGGTCTCGGCGCCGCGCTGCATGCGGGGCTGGTGTTCAAGAACCGGCCCTTGGGCGTGATTCGGCTGTATTCGCGCACGCCGCGGAGCTTTGATGATGCGGACAAGCGTCTGCTGGCGAGTATTGCGAGCCAGGCGGCTGTTGCGCTGGAGCAAAGCCGATTGATGCGACTGGAAAAGGAAGAGCAGGTTCTGCAGCGTCAGTTGCAGCTTGCGGCGGACGTGCAGCGGCGCATGCTGCCTCGCGGTGTGCCGAACTTCCCGAATCTTGATGTGGCGGCGCGGTACATTCCCAGCTTTGAGCTGGGTGGAGATTTCTACGACTTCATTGATCTCAACGGCCACCTAGGCCTTGTGGTTGGTGACGTGGTGGGTAAAGGCATCGCGGCGGCGCTGCTCATGAGCAGCGTGCGTGCGAGCCTGCGAGCCTTTGCGCAGGATCTGTATGACCTTGATGAGATCGTGAGCCGCGTAAACCACGCGATGTGTCGCGATACGCGCGACTTTGAATTTGCGAGCTTGTGGTATGGCGTGCTGGATGCCCACAAGATGCGGCTGACGTACTGCAGCGCTGGGCATGAGCCGCCTCTGGTCGTTCGTGTGCCTAAGCATCGCACGCCCACGATGGCGGACATGGACGAACTGACCGTGGGCGGCATGGTTGTGGGTATTGACCCCAGCCAGCGGTACCAGCGCGCGGTCTTTGACATCCGCCCGGGCGACGTCCTTGTGGCGTATACGGACGGACTGCCGGATGCGACGAACTTCTCGGGCGAGCGGTTTGGCAAGCAGCGCGTGCGGCAGGCCTTGCTCACGTGTCTCCAAGAGAAGCCCAACGCCAACGCAGGTGAGATTGTCGAGCGGATGCTGTGGGAAGTCCGCCAGTGGAGCGGGCTGAGCAAGACGCGCAGCGACGACAAGACGATCGTCGCGGTACGCGTGCGCTGAAGTTCGCCAGTCGGCATATTCGGCACCAGTCCGCACCGATAAGCGCGGAAGGCCGTGAATGCATTCGCATCCCTTCGCGTCTGTGGTACACTCCCAGCTCGACCGCTTTGTCACACCAAAGACCTGAAAGGTTCGTGCGGCATGTCCACCGATCGCTACCAGACGATTCTGTTGTTCGGCCCCCCCGGCGTGGGCAAAGGCACGCAGGGGAAGATCCTGCACCAGATTCCGGGTTTCTTTCATAGCTCGACGGGCGACATTTTCCGCAATCTCGACGCGCAGAGCGAACTGGGCAAGCTGTTCTTTCAATACAGCTCGCGAGGCGAACTGGTGCCCGACGATGTGACGATGCGCATCTGGCACCAGAACGTGTACGCGCAATCGATTCTGCAGATGTTCAAGCCCAACGCCGACCTGCTGGTGCTGGATGGCCTGCCTCGCAGCGTGAATCAGGCGAACGTGCTGTATCGCTATTGCAACGTGCTTGCGGTGGTCCATCTCGTGTGCCGAGATAAAGAGGCACTGTTTGAGCGCATGCGGCGAAGGGCATTGAAGCAGAACCGCGTGGACGATGCGAAGCCTGACGTTATTCGTCGGCGGTTTGAGGTGTACGAAGCCGAAACCAAGCCCGTGCTGGATTTCTATCCGCGCGAGTCGATCATTGAAGTGGACGCGATGGGCAGCCCGGCGGAAGTGCTCATGCACATTCTCGATGAAATTGTGCCGCTGCAGAAGGCGCACTTTGATCTGCAATCGAGCGAGTCGGGAGACTGAGGCAAACGATAAAGTGAAAAGCGATAAAGCGAAAATGAGCGTGCCTAAGCACCTCCATTTTCGCTTTATCGCTTTTCGCTTTATCGATTTGGTTTACGCCTCAGCGGCGGCTTCGGCTTTCTTCTTCTTCGCCTTGGCTTCGCTCTTGGCAATGTCTTCGGCGTTGGCGCGATCCTTCTTGGGCGTCTTTTCGGCCTTCTCACCCTTGGCCTTGGCGACGCGCGGAGCCTTCTCGGGCTTGCCGCCGTTAGCCATGCGCTTGGCGTCGTCTTCGTCGATGAAGAGGTAGCACTGGCAGCTGGCGCACTTGGTGACGCGGCCAACTTGGCGAACGCTGATGGCTTGGTCAACGGGGATGGCCATCATGCAGACGCCGCAGCTGAATTCCATGCGCTTGAGGTCGTCGATCTGGATGGCGCCCATGGCGTTCTCGCCACGTTGCTCGACGATGCGTTGGAAATCACGCAGCACTTCGGCCGGAATGCCGACGGCCAGTTCGTCGCGCTGAGCGGAGAGGGCGGCGAGCTTGTCGGCGACTTCGCCATGGCGGGCATCGCGGTCACCGGCGGCAACCTTGCGGATCTTCTCGCGGTCTTCACGCTTGGCGTCGATCGCGGCGATCTGCTTGCGAAGTTCGTCGACCTTGGTCTGGAGGTCCTTGGCGGTGGTCTCGTTGCGGTCGCGCTCGGCCTTGAAGGTGTTCATCTCGGTGAGAGATGCCTTGTATTCCTTGTTGTTCTGGGCGTTGTCCATAACGCCGCGAACGCTGGAGAGCTTGCCATCGAGGCGCTTCACTTCACCCAGGTGGTTGGAGGACTGAGCCGTCAGGGTCTTGATCTGCGTCTCGAGGGCCTCCTTTTGGGACAGCAAGGACTTGAGGTCCTTGTCCTGCTCCGCCAAGAACCGCTCGGCTCCGGTCAGCCCGCTCTTGAGCTTTCGAAGCTGTTGTTCGACGTCGAAGACTTTCCGCAACTGGGCCGTCACATCCATACGCGCAAGTTCCCAAAGGGCGTTCAGCCGGGGTGGCTTCCCGCTACCAGATAAGTCTAGCGGAAAAACCGTCACTCGGCTTGTCCAAAGCGCATGAACTCGCAGGAAATCCTGAGGTTGGTCGCAGAATGTTGGGGGATTCGAGGGGGGCGGGCCGCTTTGGCGTCTCAGAAGTATCCGCGTTCGCCCATGATGCGCAGCCACCAGAAGGCGACGGGCGCGGCAAGCAGGGGCGAATCGAGCACATCGAGAATGCCGCCGAAGCCGGGAATGCTGCCGCCACTGTCTTTCTTGCCGGCATCACGCTTGAGGAGGCTTTCGAGCAGGTCGCCCGCTTGCCCCACAACACCCAAAGTGGCACCCATGAGGGCACAGGCCCACCAGGGCGGCACATCGTCGCCCGTGACACGCTCAACGAGCATGCCGCCAAAGACGCCCACGAGGGCGGAGAGCACGACACCCCCCCACAACCCTTCCCACGTCTTGCCGGGGCTGAGCCAGGGGATGAGCTTGTGCTTGCCGACGGCCTTGCCTGTGAAGTACGCGCCGATGTCGCAGGCCTTCACCATGAGGATGACCCAGCCGAGCACGATGACTTCAAACTCACGGCGGATGGCGAGCAGGAAGCCGGCCATGAGCCCGAGGTAGACAAAGCTGAGCAACACGCCGCCTGTTGCGGCGATCACGCCTTCAACCGTCTTGTGCCTTGAGTAGAACGCCATGGCCCCCACGAGCACCGCAACGGCTGCTGTGCTGACGATGGCGATGGCGGTGACCGCACCAAAGGCCGCAGGGACGAGACAACTGACGAGCACGCCAATGACGGCGGCAAAGGTCGCCATGCGCTTGCTGCCTTCGATGCCTTCGGCTTCGAGCAACGCAGCCATTTCGCGAGCTGCGAGCGAAACGAGCGCGAGCACAATGGGCAGGATGATCGCGCCGGGCGGCCAGTTGCCCGAGCTCCAGCCGGCGGGCAACAGGTCTGCCATGGCGGGCGGCAAAGGATGCAGCGCGACTCTGTGATCGATGTACAACCCCGCGACCAGCAGGGCGATCATGACTGGGCCAAAGAGCAGCCGTTTACCCATGGGTGCGCGCAGCTCCTTCCGTGTCGCTCGTGGTCCCGCATTGATCGCCCAACCCGCCAAACTTGCGATTGCGTCCTGCGAAGTCGCGAATGGCGGCGTGCAGGTGTTCGCCGGCGAAGTCGGGCCAGAGCGTGGGCGTGACGTGCAGTTCGGCGTAGCTGATCTGCCAGAGCAGGTAGTTGCTCACGCGCATTTCGCCTGCAGTGCGAATCAGCAAGTCGGGATCGGGCAAGCCTGCGGTTGTGAGGCGCGAGGCGAGCAGGTCCTCGTCGATGGCGTCGGGATGCAGTCGTCCGGCGGCGACATCACGAGCGAGGCTCTTGGCGGCGTCGGCAAGTTCGGCGCGCGAGCCGTAGTTGATGGCGAGGCACAGCGTGAGCGCCTTGTTGCGTGCGGTGGCGCCAGTCACGCGGTCCATGGTGTCGAGCACGCGTTGTGGCAGACCTTCGCGGCGGCCCAGGACGCGTAGCGCGACGCCGCGATCCATCATCTCCTGCTGTTCACCTTCGAGGTAGGTAATGCACAGTTCCATCAGCGCGTCGACTTCGGTCTTGGGGCGCTTCCAGTTTTCGAGGCTGAAGGAGTAGAGAGTGAGGACTTCCACGCCGAGTCGCACGCACTCTTCGACTGCGCGACGCACGGCGACGGCACCGGCGCGGTGGCCCAGTTCCCGCGGCATGCCACGCTGGGTGGCCCAGCGACCGTTGCCGTCCATGATGATGGCAACGTGGCACGGCACCTTGCACGGGTGCACATCGGGCAGGTATCGCAGTGGATCAGCAAGCGGGGCCCGCTCGCGCAACGCGGCGACTTTCGCGACGGCTCGCGGGTCGGCGGCGAAGGGAGATGGGGCAAGAGTGGTCATGGGCAAACCGATTGACCGCAAAGACGCACGTGATGCATCACATTGTTGTCCTGCATCGTTGCGCTCTTGGCATATTTCGCGTGCATCCTGCGTTACATCGCGATCATCGTCTGTTCACGTCCCGGACCGACGCTCACGATCTGCACGGGCACGCCCAGGTACTTCTCGAGGAAGTCGACGTACTTGCGGGCGCTGTCGGGAAGGCGGTCGCGGCTGGTCACGGTGGAGAGGTCCTGCGACCAGCCGGGCAGCGTGGTCAGTACGGGCTTGGCCTTGCTGAGTTCGATGGCGTCGGGAACAAAATAGTCGTAGGTCTTGCCGTCGATTTCGTAGGCGGTGCACGCGTTGACCTGGTCAAAGCCTGCGAGCACATCGAGCATGGTGAGGGCGACGCCAGTGGCACCGTTGATCATGACGGAGTACTTGGTCGCGACCAGATCAAGCCAGCCCACGCGACGGGGGCGGCCGGTCGTGGTGCCGTACTCGCGACCACGCTCGCGGATGCGGTTGCCCGTGTCGTTCTTGAGTTCGCTGGGCATGGGACCACTGCCGACGCGGGTGGTGTAGGCCTTCATGACGCCGATGACGCGCGACACGCGTGTGGCGGGCACGCCCGTGCCGGTGCCGATGCCGCTGGCGATGCAACTGCTGCCCGTGACGTAGGGATACGTGCCGTGATCCACATCCAGCAGGGTGCCGTTGGCGCCTTCGAACAGGATGCTCTTGCCCTGCCCGAGCATGCCGTGCAGAAGCTGGGTGGTGTCTTGAATCATCGGTGCCAGACGCTGGCCGACAGCCAGGCACTTGTCGGTAAGTGCTTCGAGCTCGACATCGCTGGATCCTTCGGCGAGGCCCAAGCCGCTGAGCAGGGGCTTCTTGACAGCCAGCGAGAGGCTCAGGCGTTCGCGAAGGGCATCGCGGCGGAGCAGATCGCGCATGCGGACGGCGCCGGCTCGCTGGCACTTGTCGGCGTAAGCGGGGCCGATGCCGCGGCGGGTCGTGCCGATGTTGCCGCTCGCACCTTCCGCGGTGGCGGGGTTGGAGCAGTTGAGCAGGTCTTCGCGCAGGCCGTCTTCGAGCTTGTGATAAGGCAGCACGACGTGAGCGCGATCGCTGATGACCAGGCCGCGGGTATCGACGCCCTTGGCAGCTAGACCGTCAATCTCTTCCACGACTTTCCACGGATCAACCACGACGCCGTTGCCGATGACTGCGGCCTTGCCCGGGTAGAGAATGCCGCTGGGGATGAGGTGCAGCGAGTATCGCGAGCCGCCGACGACAACGCTGTGGCCGGCGTTGGCGCCGCCGTTGTACCGCACGACGGCGTCGTGGGCCGCAGCCATCAAGTCGACGATTTTGCCCTTGCCTTCATCGCCCCATTGCAACCCGACGACGGCGGAGCAAGCGGGCTTGCGTGCCGAAAGGTCCGAAAATCCGCCTGCCGACGATTGCTGCGTAGTCATGCGCGGTGAGGGTAGGAGCGGCACGTCCGCATTTCGCCAAGAACGCGATCTGTAAGGGGCGGAGACTGCAATTATCCCGCCTGCTGGCGGGACGTACGTCAAGATGAGCGGTGATTGACCCGATGCCAGTTGTACGCGCGGCGAACCGCGCCGCTGGAACTCCGACCATATGGCCGCTCAGAACGTGCGCATCATGTGTCCGAACCTCGTTTGCCGCAAGGTGCTGGCAGTGCCAGAATCGGTGCGCGGCAAAACTGTCCGCTGCAAGGCGTGCGGCACCAATATCAAAGTGCCTGCCAAGGGCAGCGCGTCAGAATCAGACAGCAAGAAGAAGGACGCGGCCTAAGGCGGCGTGTGTGGACGACTGCAGCACTCCGAGCTTGCGTTGGAGCTTGAGTTAGAGTTTGGGCTGCTTCTTCAGGTCGTCATCTTCATCCAAGAAATCAAAGTCGGCCACGCTGCTGTCATCTGGGTCAGCGGCGATGGGCTTCATGGGGGCTTTGCCGGGCGCGGCAGGCTTCGCGGGCTTGGCTGATGCAGCCGCGGGCTTGGCGGGGCCGCTTTGCGCAGCGGGAGCGACGTAGCCCTCATCGAAGGCCTCTTCCGCGTCGATCGTGGCGGGCTGGCCATCGATACGGACAACAAAGACTTTGTCACCCACTGCGAGCAGGTCGCCAGCGTTGACGGCGGCCTGTTGCACGCGCTTGCGGTTGACATAGGTGCCGTTACTGCTGCCCAGGTCCTTGACGGTCACCTTGCCGTCGGCGACGGTGATCTCGCAGTGATGGCGAGAGACGGCGGAACTGGGAATGCGCACAGCGACATCGGTCGAGCGGCCGATGACCTGCGCGGGCTTGCGCAGAGGCAGTTCCTGCTGGCGACCGTCATCCAGAACCAAGACAAGTGCGACGTTCATGCCACTACTCCAGCAATAACCCACGACCGACGGACCGAAACAGTCCACAAGCGAATATGTAGTTTACGATGGTCAGTGCCCGCTGACACGCCCCTGTCGCAACTTCGTGTCTCCCCCCCTGCCATTGACGCGGGCACGCTCCTGGCGTCGCTCGCGGATCGGCCTGTGGTGCGACCACCAGCAAGTCTGTATATCCATGTGCCGTTTTGCTTTCACAAGTGCCACTACTGCGACTTCTACTCGATCGTCGACACGCGCGATCGGCAGGGCGAGTTCACGGATCGGCTGGTGCGGGAACTGCGTGCACTGAGCGAGGCTTGCGACCGTCCGGCACTGGCGACCATCTTTGTGGGTGGCGGCACGCCCAGCCTGCTGGCGGTGCCTTTGTGGGAGAGACTACTCGCCTGCTTGCAGGAGCGGTTTGATCTCGGCGACCTGCGGGAATTCACGGTGGAGTGCAACCCCGAGACGGTGACGGCGGAGTTGATGCACACGTTGCAATCGGGCGGCGTGAACCGCGTGAGCATCGGCGCGCAGAGCTTTCATCCGGCCCACCTCAAGACGCTGGAACGCTGGCATGATCCGGCGAATGTATTCAAGGCGGTTGAACTTGCCCGCGCGGCGGGCATTGCGCGGCAGTCGATGGACCTGATCTTTGCGATTCCCGGGCAGACGCTGGAGGAATGGGATGCGGACCTACAAGCGGCCTTGAGCGCGGGCACGACGCATCTGTCGTGCTACGCGCTGACGTACGAACCCAACACCGCCATGACGGCCCGCATGAAGAAAGGCGAGTTTTCGCAGGCGCCGGAGGACTTGGAAGCGGATCTGTTCGAGCACACGCTCGCGACGCTGCGCAGGGCGGGGCTGGAGCGATACGAAGTCTCGAACTTCGCGAAACCGGGTGATGAGTGCCAGCACAATCTGGCGTATTGGCGCCAGCAAGACTGGCTGGCAGCGGGGCCCAATGCGAGTGCACATGTGCGCGGACTGCGGTGGAAGAACACGCTGCGGCTGGATGACTACCTGCACAAACATGTGAGCGACTTTGCTATCGTGACCGATGTCGAACGCCCCGACGCATTGCGCAATCTGAGTGAGCGGGTGTGGACGGGCCTCCGCACGGCGGAGGGTGTGCATATCGCGGAGACGCGCCTGGCGGCGGAAACAGCCAAGCCGGCTGTGCGAGAGGCAATTGATCGGGTGGCGCGGCGACAGATCGAGCTGGGTGCACTGCACGACACGCATGGACGCTGGCAACTGACTGACAGGGGATTCATGATCGCGGACGCGGTTGCTGTCGCTTTTTTGGAAGTTATTGAGTAAGGGAAACACACGGTCCGCGACGACTCAACTTTGCGGTTTCGTGCTTCTATCCTGCGGCATGTCCCACGCACATCTTGAACTCAATTGTCCCAAGGACGGCACGGTGATGACCAAGGTGACGACGGGCGGCGTGACTATCGATCGCTGCGAAGCCTGCGGTGCGATGTGGTTTGACCTCAATGAGCTTGAGCGTCTGCTCATGGGCAAGGTCAAGACCAAAGATGTCGACATCGGACCGCGCACTCGCACCGATGCGACTGTCCGCACCAAAAACCTGCAATGTCCGCGCGATGGTGATCGCATGGACGAGATTGAGTATCCCGAGCAGAGCCACGTGCATGTCATGAAGTGCGGCACGTGTCAGGGCATGCTGTTTGACGCGGGTGAACTGGTGGACGTGGACAAGTTCACGCTGCTGGAGCGGATGAAGGCGTTCTTCAGCTGAACGAAGCGCGCTCCATCGAGCAGAGGGCTCAGCCCGCTTTCGCGCTGAAAGCTTGATTGCTGTGCACGATGGGCTTGCCGCCTGTGGGTTCATCCACGAGGGGCAGGTCGCGATCTGGCGTGAGCAGCACGGGTACGCCGTTGACTTCGCTCGCGGCTTGGGCGCGGGCCGCCATCATGCCGGGCACTTTGCCCGCGCCATACCACCAGCGCAGGAACTTGCTGAGGAAATTGAGCTGCCACGCCGGCGGCGGCTTGATCATTTTGGCGATGCCGGCTTTGCTGACGGACACATACATCGGGCGCGTCAGGCCCAGCAGGCCTTCTTCACCACGTGAAAGACCAACGCCAGAGGGGCCGCGGCCACCGATGGCGGCGGCAGGGTGGCAACTGGGCATGATGATGTCGTTGATCATCACGTTGGTTGCGCCCAAGCGATCGGCGAGCAACTGGCCGCTGCGAACATCGCGTGTGAAGACGCTTGCCGTCAGGTGCTGGTCGCAGCGACGGTGGATATTGAGTGCATCCTCGAGGTTCACGCAGCGCACGATTGCGACCAAGGGGCCGAAGTGCTTGCCTTCGACTACTTCCATGCCGGCCTGGCAGTGCAGCAACGCGGTGGGACGGAAGCGGCGCGAGATCATCTCGTCGGCGACGGTCCCATCGCCCTCGACGTGGCGAGGCTGGGCCTTGTCACCATGGACCATGGCGGCGTCCCACGCGCCCTTGGCGATGGCACGGCTGGTGAGCTCCTTGCAGAGCGTGGCTGACTTTTCATCGATCAGGTCGACTGCCTTGGCGGTCGCGGCGAACTTCGCCAGGTGCTCGCAGAACTTGTCGTAGGCTTTGTCGAGCACCAGCACGCGGCGCGGACCCATACAGGTCTGGCCAGCGTTCACGTTTACAGCGGCCCAGACAGCCTTGGCGGCTTTCTTCACGTTCGCATCTTCGAGCACGAAGACGGAGTCGCGACCGGACAATTCAAGGGTTCCTGGCGTGAAGGTCTTGGCCAGTTGCTGCGCGACCTTCTGGCCTGTCTCGGTGCTGCCCGTGAAGATGACATGATCAAACCGCTGCGTCGACAGCATGTTCTGTCCGGCTTCGCGCGTTGCACCAACCCACGTCAGCGTGTTCATGGGCAGGCCGGCTTCCATAGCGATTTCAAGCAGGCGCGTCTGCGTCTTGGGCGTACGTTCGCTGGGCTTGACGACCACGGTGTTGCCGGCGGCAAGGGCGTGCACCAGTTGAATGCCCAGCAACTGCACCGGATAGTTCCACGTGGCGATGATGCCCACCTTGCCCACGGGCACGCGCCGCTCGATCATGCGGGTACCGGTCATCCAGAAGGGCGCATCAGAAAGTTCGCGATCGCGCAGCAGACGCTGGGCGTTCTTTTCCATCCACTTGCAGGCAGCGAGCAACGGCGCCACATCGGTCAGCAACGCTTCGTGAGCGGGTTTCTTGGTCTCTTCGCAGATCAGTTCGCACAGCCGCGGCTGATGAAATGCGACCAACTGGCGAAAACGCTCGACCCATTCCAGGCGTTCTTCCAGCGGCATGGACGCCCAGACGCTTTTCTCGTTGCTGGCCGCAACCGGCGCAGGGCTCAGACCGATCGCGCCCACCGTCCCCGGGTTTGCGCCGCTGCCCAACGTTGTTCCGGCAATGCTCATCGCGTTCGCTCCAGGCCCGCCGTGCATGACTCCCACGTCACGGTAGAACCCGCATCCGTCATCGGCGACGTGTCAATCCGGGCTGAGTCTGCCGAACATCCAACAAAGCGAAGCCAGCGAACATACACCGACGGCGATGGTTATACCTTCGGTGCCGGGGCCTTATCGGAGCCCTCGAATAGTCAACTTTGCAAACACTTCTGCGGAGCCTGTGTGACCAGCAACCGAACTTCTCCCTCCTCCACCGCCTCTCCCTCTGTCGCAATCATCGGGGCGGGCCCCGGCGGCCTTGCGTCCGCCGTGCTGCTCGCGTCGTCGGGCTTTGACGTCACCATCTATGAAGCTGCACCTCGCATCGGTGGTCGCACGACGCAGGTCAGCGCGGGCGAATACAAGTTTGACTGCGGGCCCACGTTCTTCATGATGCCTTACGTGCTTGACGAGATCTTTGCTGCTGCCGGCAAGCGGCTGCGAGACTACGTCGACCTTCGCCGGCTCGATCCCATGTACCGGCTGATTCTGGGCAATCAACGCTCAGAGAGCGAGCGTGCAGGCGGCCCCAAGCACTTCACGGTGGACGCAACGCAGGACATCACGGAGATGTCCCGGCGTCTGGCAGCGATCAATCCGCGCGACGGCGAAGCGTTTGCCCGATTCATCACGGATAACCGCTACAAGCTACGTCACAGCGAGAGCATCTTGCGCAACCCCATGCGCAGCCCGCTCGATCTGTTCCGCAGCGAAACCTGGCTGGACACACTCAAGGTCGGCCCGGTGCTGAAGCCCTGGCAGAGCGTGCACGATCAGCTCAGTAGCTACTTTCAGGATCCGCACGTCAAGCTGGCGGTCAGCTTCCAGTCCAAGTACCTGGGCATGTCGCCCTTTGACTGCCCGAGCCTGTTCACGATTCTGCCGTTCATCGAGTACGAGTACGGCATCTGGCACCCCATTGGCGGCTGCCACGCGCTGATGCAGGCGCTGGCGAAGCTCGCGGATGAGGTGAACGTGAAGATCATCACCGACGCGCCCGTGGCGGAGGTGCTGCTCACCGGAGACAACCGCGCAACGGGCGTGCGTATCGCGGGCAAGGGGCCACTTGCCAACGCGACGTTCAACCACGAGCATGTCTTCATCAACGCGGACGCGACGTGGGCGCTGAAGCACCTCATTCCCGCCGCGGCCCGCGATCGCGCCGGCTCGCAGTATCAACCGCAGACGCTGGACGCAAAAAAGTACTCATGCTCGACGGCGATGCTCTACTTGGGCGTCGATGGCGAAGTGAACCTGCCCCACCACACGATCTACGTGAGTGCCGCGTACCAGCAGAATCTGGCGGACATCACGACCAACGGCACTATCAGCAGCGATCCCAGCGTGTACGTGTGCAATCCCTCACGCATTGATCCGACGCTGGCGCCCAAGGGCAAGAGCAGCATCTATCTGCTCATCCCCACGCCCAACTGCGATGGCAAGGTGAACTGGGAGCAGGCGATGCCCGGCTACCGCGAACGTGCGCTTGATCAGGTGCGCGACCAGATGGGTATTGACCTGCGTGGCCGGATCGAGCAAGAGGTGGTGTACACGCCCGACACGTGGAAGGGCCAGAACATCAACAAGGGTGCGACCTTCAACCTCGCTCACAATCTTGGCCAGATGCTGCACCTGCGGCCCCAAAACAAGCTGCAAGGCTTTGACAACCTGTATCTGGTTGGCGGCGGCACCCATCCGGGCAGCGGCCTGCCGACCATCTTCCTGAGCGCGCAGATCAGCACCCGCATGCTCTGCGAAGTAACGGGCAAGCAGTTTGCCGGCGCGAGCCAGCGCGTCCGCGAGATTGGCGTGAAGCGCGAGATGCAGGCGGTTTGAAACGCCCTATCAGCAATGTGGATATCCGCCGGATAGTCGGTGGAGAAGTGCCCGTGCGCGGCAGCACGAGAGCAGTTGTTGGTATCATCGCGGCATGGCACGGATCGCCACTCGCACACTGCGCATGACGCGCGTCGTTTCAGCCTGCGCACTGCTGGTGCTGGGCTTCATCATCGCCACGACCACCACCCGCGAAAAGGGCTGGCACTTTGGTGAGGGCTGGTTCATCAGCATCGCCAATGCATCGCTGCAAGCGGGCTTCAACCGATCGCGGCTGATGGACTACACCCCCAAACCGCCCGGACCGTACACGCAGGCAGCGTGGAACAGCGACTACGCATTCGCGTGGCGTCCTTTTCATGCACGGGACATCTTCTTAGGACCGTCGGCGGGGCCGGTTGTGAACTGGCAGTTCGTTGTCGTGCCGCTGTGGCCGTTCGCGGCGGCTTCGCTCGTGACACTGGCATATGCACACGGACGGTTGAGCATGCTGCGCGATATCCGTAGCCACGCGTGCGTGCAATGCGGGTACGACATGCACAGCGTGCCGACGCTCGAAGGCCGAAGGATCTGCCCTGAGTGCGGCGGCACAGCGTGCTCACTACGTGCAGCATGAAAAGAAACAGGCCCGCCGGTTGGACCGACGGGCCTGTGAGAGATGTTGGTATTGGTTGGTGTTGCTGGTGGTGGCGTTTACGCCGCGGCCTTCTGCTTCATGGCATTCGCCGCCTTCCGCATCACCTTCGGCTTGCTTTCCACCGTCTCCGCCGCGCCACCTTCCGACAGCTTGAAGCGGGACACCAGTTCGCGCAACTGCTCAGCCTTGTTGCTCAGCTCGCTGCTGGCCTGCGCAGCCTGCGACGCGCCGCTGGTCGCTTCACGCGTCACGCTGTTGATGTTCTCCAAGCTCCGGCTGATCTGCTCGCTCGCGCTGCCCTGCTGCTCCGCAGCCGCCGCAATGTTCTGGATCATCGACGCGACATCCTTCACGTTGTTCACGATCATGTTCAGGCTTTCACCAGCGGCCTGAGCCTTCTGCACGCCAGTTTCCACCTGCTTGGTGCCGCTGTCCATGCGGTCCACCGCGCGACGCGTCTCATCCTGAATCGCGCGGATGCTCTCGCCGACCTCTTCGGTCGCCTTCTGCGTCCGTTCCGCAAGCTTGCGCACTTCATCGGCCACCACCGCAAAGCCGCGGCCATGTTCGCCCGCTCGTGCAGCTTCGATCGCCGCGTTCAGCGCCAGCAGGTTGGTCTGGTCGGCGATGTCGTTAATGACCTTGATGATCTCACCGATCTGCTCGCCACGCTTGCCAAGCTCGGTCACGCTCTGGCTGCTCGCGCTCACCGCTTCATTGATGGCCTGCATGCCCGCAATGGTCTCCGCCACCACCTGCCCGCCTTGCGTCGCGCTCTGGCCGCTGGCTTCCGAGCGGTCGCGTGCGGTCGACGACTTGGCACCCACTTCAACGACGCTCGCTGACATCTCCTGCACCGCGCTGCTGATCTGCGTGACCTGCTCGGCCTGCTGCTCCATGCCGCGGGCCATCTCTTCGCTGCTGGCAGCGATCTCGGTCGACGCAGCGGCCACATCCTGAGCGCTGCGACGCACCTGCAGCATGATGTCCTGGATGCGCACCACAAAGGCATTGAACCACTTGCCAAGTTCGCCCAGTTCATCAGGACGCTGCTCGTCCACGCGGCGGGTCAGGTCCGCCTCGCCCTGCGCGATGTCCTTCAACCGCTCAATCAGCATGTTCACGGGCTTGGTGATGCTCCGAGCAATCAGGAAGGCAGTCAGCACGCCAACGACCATGGCAATTGCACCCACGACCTTCACCGCGATCATGGCGGTGCCGATCGAGGCCTCGGCCTTCTCGCGAACGACGTTCTGCTCAAGGGCGAGCTGCTCGGAGAGCTTACCCGCCAGTTCACGCATGTTTGCACCCGCCGCATCCAGACGTTTGGCACGCGTGTCGAGAGCGGCACGCTGCAGATTGAGCACTTCCGTACCAATTGCAACATACGCATCGAGGGCGGCAAGAGCTTCCTTGGCGTGGTCACGGTGCTTTGCATCAGCAGCCTTGGAGACCACGCTCTCAAGGCGTTCGCGTGTGGTCTTCGCGCCGTCCACGCTGCGCTTGAACTCGTTCTCGTCATTGGTCACCAGGTAACGAGCAACACCAAGCCGCGTGAGGTTCGCGTTGGCGAGGGCTTCAAAGGCCGCGATAGCGTTGGTGTCGTCTTCAGCATCGGCCAGTGCGCTTGCGAGTTCGTGCGTGACCTTCTCCAGCTTGGTGCCCGCGGGCGCGCACTGGTTATAGAAGATGTCCTGCTTGCGCTCCATCGCGGAGATCAACTCAGTCATCGCAGCGGCGTAGCTCTCGGCCACATCTTCGATACGCTCGTTGGTTTCCAGCACCTGCTGGTTCTTTGTCATCGAGGCGAGTTCATCACCTGTCTGCTTCACGTCTTCTTTGACTTCCCAAAACTGCTTGGCGCGCTCAGCGGTCGGCTCGACGAGGTAGCGGTTCGCGGCCACACGCAGCTGCGGCACACCTGCTTCGATCTTCGCAGCGACGCTCAATGTGTTTGTCAGATCCTCCAGCGCGGCTTTGCTGGTCATCGCGACATTGCCGAGGTACAGGCCGATCCCGGCGACCGCCGCCATCAGGGCGATCGTGCCCCCAAATCCCAACGCCAGTTTTCGAGCGATCGTCAGACGCATCTTGAACCTCTCCTGATTTGAACCCCATGAAAGACGAATCACACACCACAGTGCGATCTGGTTTAGGTGATCGACAGCCGCAGTCAGCCACATGAGTGTCGCATTTTCGTGGGAACCACTTCTGGTGCTAACACCGGGTAGTTGGGATGGGCGTTACCCCGGTAATGGGATTTCGCACTTGCCGGGTACCGCACGACAGCGTGGCAATTGTTCAATCATGTGTGAGTGCCCCGTTTACTCCGCGCGTGCTCCAATCAAGGACGACAGGCCCCACGGCAAGACCGACAGGCGTGTGGTGATGTGTTTGTGGTGAAGGTGGCGTTGGTTGGTGGTGGCCTTTCAGCCGCGGCCTTCTGCTTCATGACATTCGCCGCCTTCAGACAGCTTGACGCGGGACACCAACTCGCGCAACGGTTTCGCTCAGCTCGGGTTGATTTGCTCGCTCTCGCTGCCCAGTCGCTCGGCAGCCAGCGCGATGTTCTGGATCATCGACGCTACGTCTTTCACGTTGTTCACGATCACGCTCGCCCGCTCGCGCGGGTTCGAGCACTGCGTCGAGCGCCAGCAGGGCGACATGGAGGTCGTGCACGCGCATGTGTTTGGGTATATGTGAAGACACCCGGGCGCCTTGACGGCCTATCCCCCCTGCGGGAGCCTTGCCTTGCATAGACTGCAAATCAACTTATAGCGTCGCCTTTCGTCGCACGTGCGACGGTGCGCGGCTGCCGGAGTTTCTGCATGGCCTCTTTGCTTTCGCGTACTGGTCTGGTCCTCGTCTTGGCTGCTGGCGCGGCAGTAGGCAGTGGCATGTTCATGGCCGCGGCGTCGTCACGTGCCGTTGCCCAAGGTGCCCCCGCCGCTTCGCAGCGCATCGCGACGGTGGACACGCTGGCAGTGGTTGAACGCCTGGTGCTGAGCGATCGCTATCGCCCCGCGCGCGACCGCTTGACCGAGGAAAAGAACGCCGCGTTGAAGGTGATGCGCGAGAGCATCGCCAATATCGAGACGCGTGCCCAGGGCCTGCCGCAAGACAGCCCGGAGCTCCGCGGTCTGGCCCAGCAGTACAGCCAGCTCACCGAAAGCCTGCAATCCGAAGAACAGAAGGCTGTTGCGGAGCAAGATGCATTCAATGCTCAGCAGATCGCCGAGGCGTATCGGCTGGTGACTGAAGCCGCAGCCAAGCTGGGGGCGGAGCGTGGCTACACCCACGTGCTGCAGACTCGCGGCGGTGAAGTCACGTTCCGTAGCCGCGGCGTGGCCGGCACGATTCAGGAGATCCTGGCTCGTAACGTCGTGAGCAGCCCGGCAGGCGACGACCTGACACAAGCGATCATCGAGCAGTTCGGCGTGGCCAACGTCAACGTCGATATGCCGCCTGCTGCCACTGCCCCTGCTGCGCCCGTGAATCCCGCAGCTCCCGCAGTGGAGGCAACACCTGCGACGGCCCAACCGGTGCAGCCGCAGTAACGCTCGCAGCGATGCAACGCAAGCGATAGAACAGAAACGCCGTGTGCAAGCACGGCGTTTTTTCGTTGGCGTTCGTGTGGCGATCGATCAATCGAGCATTACGCAGCAAGCCGCGCGATCTCGCGACGCTCGTCGGCGGCGCAACGCATGCGAATCGCCAGCGTGGTGATGTCATCTGCCTGGTGCAGACTGCCGCACTGCTCGTCGAGCATGTACTCCAGTTGCGTCAACACCGACGACGGTTCATGTGCAGCCAATCGCCTGAACAGCGACTCGAGGTGATCAACGTGCGCGTACGCATGCTTGCCCTGCGCCAGCCGCGCGGCTCGCAGAGTTTTCTCTACCGGGAAAGCCGCTTCAAGACCATCGGTGTACAGCACGAGCGTTTCACCCGGGGCGAGCTTGAAGCTCCTGGTGGGGAACTCCGCATCGCTGAAGACTCCAAGCAGCGGACCATCGGTCTCCACTTCGCGTGCGCCGCGGCCGCTCATCACGATGGGCGCCGGATGACCCGCACCCGCGATGTGAGCTTCTCCCGACACCGGATCCACGATGCCGTAGACCGCGGTGGCGAATCGACCCGTGTGCAGACTGCTGTCAAGCAAGCGGCGGTTCAATCGCTCAAGCACCAGCGTGGGCGAGCGTTCACTTTCATCGTGATCGCTGCTGAGCAGACTGTTGGTCAGCACCATCGTCAGCAGCGCGGCGGGCACACCGTGCCCCACCGCGTCCGCCACGAAGAAGGCGACGCGACCGTCAGCCAGTTGGCGCACGTGATAGATATCGCCCGACACGGCATTGACAGGGCGGTAGACCACACCCATTTCAAGCTGATCCACGACAGGCAAAGGCGATGCGGTGAACTCGTGCTGCACGCCTGCGGCAAGGTGCAATTCCTCGTGCATGCGTTCCACTTCCGCTCGTGCGCCGGCTTGCACGCGCAGCGTGATGGAAAGCTCTCGCGACATCTGATCAACCAGTTCCTGCCGCTCCGAAAGCGCGAAGAGCATCGCAGCGACCACGCTCGCAGGCGTGGTGGCAGGCTGCACGATGATGCCCTGCTGCTGCAAAGGCTTCCAACGCGCATGATCGTCCGCGAAAATCAACGCCGGCAAGTTTGCGGTACGCAGTTCATCCACGCAGCGATCAATCGCTTCGACCGACTGGCGCTTGCTCACCAAGAGCAACCCTGCGGCAGCGTGCGTGCGCAGCGATTCACCGCCGCCGCACAGTCTCGCCAGCAGTTGATCAAACGTCATGCGCTGCGTGCTAGGCGCGATGGCGTCCGGCCACGAGGTCAGAACCTCGCTCACCAGCGAGCCTTCGCTCTCTGACAGTGATCCACAGGATGCCACGAGAATGTTGTGTTGTCCCATGCAGGCCCCAGCAAGAAGAAACGTCGCCCGATCGCAACGCCAAAGAAAGATCGGCTCGCACGTCCACCTACCTAGCCCGTCCGTGGTTTCTTTGGCCCAAACAGGGCCCTCGTCTGACCGACTATGCCGCTGCGTGTGTGTTCTCGGGCATGTGTCTGTCACTTGCCGCGCACGAGATGCACGACGCTGCTGACAAGCCCCGCGACAACAGCCACACTGATGCCCGTGATAATCAGCAGTGCGATCATCGCGGGCATCTGTCCTCGCTCCAACCCAGGCGGCGCGATGTACGCCTCAGCGGGATTGTCACGCGAGATTGAAACTTCAACATTGAAGTCTCCCGCTGCTTGCTGCGCGTCCCACTTCTGCCAAAGCACATTCGGAATCGCGTCGTTGTGTGCTCCGACGCGCGTGACGGTGCGTGACGCACCTTGCAATTCGTAGACTGCGATCGCCTGCACACGAGCAAGAACCTCGCCTCGGCCACCCGGCTGGAACTTCTCCGTTCTTATCGCACGAGCCTCGAGCATTGCCGGCACACGTGTCCGACCAAGCTCGGTCGACTGCCAAAGCCGGGCCGGATAATTCGTTCCAAGTAAGAATGCACTGATGCCGATCGTCAAAACGAGAAAGAAGATGACCGGCGCGACTCCGTCCTGCGGAAAGGACATTCGCATAGCCGTTACGCCTTCGCCGGCTTCTTTACCAGCTTCTTCGCCAGTTCATCGCACTTGGCAGCCAGATCAAAGTCCCTTTGCGTGATGCCGTTGGCGTCGTGGGTTGCCAACGTCAGCGTGACTTTGCTGTAGCGAATGAGAATGTCAGGGTGATGCTGCGACGATTCGGCGATGGTGGCGACCTGATCGACGAACTTCATCGAACTCACAAAGTCCGGAAACAAGTACGTCCGCTGAATGGCCTCCCCCACGAGGTTCCACTCTTTGGCTTTCTTGAGCTGCGACTCGACCTGCGCGACGGTCATCTTCTCCATGAGCCGTTTCACTTTCCCACGGCGCGCGACCGGAATGGGTCGCGGGCACAAAACTGATAAGCCTCAGGCACTGTAGCATTGTGCCCGTTGCCCGCTGATTCGCTTCCAACGCCGACCACACGACTAGCCCCCAGCCCCACGGGTGCGCTACACCTCGGCAACGCCCGCACATTTCTCGTGACGTGGGCTCTCGCGCGTCAGCAAAGCATGCGCATCGTGCTGCGAATAGAGGACTTGGATACTCCTCGCGTCAAGCCAGGCGTCCTGGATCTGACTGTTGATCTGCTCGCATGGCTGGGCATGGATTGGGATGATGGCCCCATCATTCAATCGCATGACTTGCCCCACCACCGCGATGCCATGCAGCGACTCGTCGCCGCCGGCCACGCCTTTCCAGACGCTCGCACGCGCAAGGAGCTGGAAGAGCTGGCCAGCGTGCAAAGTGCTCCCAACGAGGGGGCGCACGAACTGGTCTTTCCTGCTTCGCTGCGGCCTGCAACGTGGCCTCGCACCTTTCATGATGACGCACCGGCATGGCGATTCGTCACGCCGCCCCAGACAATCGCGTTCACCGACACCTTTTCGGGCCCGCAAGTGACCAGCCCCGCCACCACCATCGGCGACTTCATCATCTGGACGCGGCGCGACGCTGCCGTGCCGGGCCAGCCCGCGTATCAACTCGCGGTCGTGGTTGACGATGCTCGCCAAGGCGTCACGCATGTGATGCGAGGCGATGACCTGGTCGAGAGCACAGGTCGCCAGTTGCTGCTGTACCGCGCACTGGGTCTGACCAATGAACCAACGTACCTGCACTTGCCGCTTGTGCGAGGCACCGATGGCCGACGCCTCGCCAAGCGACACGGCGATACGCGGCTGGATGCTTACCGCGATCGCGGCGTGAGCGCGCAGCGTGTCATCGGGCTTGTTGCGTACTGGTGCGGAATCACAACCCAGCGCCAGCCCATGTCCGCCGGTGAGTTTCGCGCTGCGCTGCGGCTCTCTACGATTCCTAAGGGCTCGATCACATTCACGGCGGAGGACGACGCATGGCTGCTCGCGAAAACCTGACCACTCACACCGCTCTCGCGACGATACTCGCCGTGAGCCTCACACTGCCCAGTTGTGGCCAGAACTCGCCAGCGACACCCGCGAAGCCTGCCGAGAAACCGGCAGAAACCAAGCCCGCGGAGACGAAGCCTGCCGATGCACAACCGGCGGACGCGAAGCCAGCAGAGACAAAGCCCGCAGATGCCAAGCCCACAGAAACAAAGCCCGTGGAACCCGCGATCGATGATGCCGCGTGGCCTCAGCCTGCCAATCCCATCGGCTCGCTCGAATCAATGGATGTGAAGCTGGGCGGCAAGACCTTCAGCCTCGAAAAAGCCGTGACCAACCAAACTCGCTTCGGGGGACTCTCCGGTCGCCGCAGCATTCCAGAGTCGGGCGGCATGATCTTCATCTTCTCCTATCCCATGCTCATGCAGTTTGTCATGCGCGACTGCCCGATTCCCATTGACATCATCTACGTCGATGCGGGCGGGCGCATCACTGCCATGTACAACATGAAGCCCGAGGCCCCGCGCGGCGAAGGCGAGAAGGACCTCAATCCGCTCAACGGCACCAACAGCAAGTACGAGAGCCGCCTGCGCAAGTACAGCAGCCGCTTCGATTCGCTCATTGCAATCGAACTCAAGGGCGGTACGCTCAACATCGATGGCAGTAATCCGGGCGGCATCGAGCTCAAAGTCGGTCAGAAGCTCGACCTCGATATGCAGGCCCTGCGCAAGCTGGCGAAGTGATTCGCCAGGCAACTCGCCACGTCACTCGCGGCATCATCACACCATCGCTGCGGCAAGTTTGTCAAACGCAAATTGCTGCGAGACGTTGCTGTCCACTTCGCGTTCGCAGTCACGAATGGCGTCGAGGGCGCGCAAGACACGCTCTCGCGCCGCGTTGTCGCTCGCGCCGCGCAGCCGCTTGGTCCAGAACCATGCGAGCACGCGCAGCATCCACTCTGCCGCTGCGCGGTTCGCGGCTTCTTTGCTTGCGTTGTCATGACTTTCGACCCAGGCCTTGGCCCATTGGTCAGTCATCTCTGCCATCGCCGGACCGAAATCGACGCTGTGTTTCCCTGCTGCGATCAACTGCAGCATGGGGTCCACCCGCTGCCACCACGTGTAGATGCCCGTTTCCACGCATCGCATGACCGCGCCGGGCGAACCTGCCGCGAAGTCCACCAGCCATTGCAGCTGCGAGGGCTCCACGTTCAGCCGCCCGTCCTTCATCGCCTGCTTCACCCATGCATTCATCGCGACGGGGCTGAGCGATGCGCACGTCACGCGCTGGCATCGGCTGCGAATCGTGGGCAGCAGTACCTCAGGCGCGTTGCATACCAGCATCATCACGGTGCGCGCAGGGGGCTCTTCGAGAAACTTCAGAATCGCGTTCTGCGACGCTTCCTTGCCGCCTGAGAGATACTCGGCTTCATCAATGATGAACACACGGCCTGCCAGGCTCTTTCCCGGAACACTCGGCGCCAGCGTGCCCGGCTCGAGCATGAAGTGTCGCAGAACATCGATCGAGATCGACGTCTGCTTCTTCTTGCGAACGTCGGCATCGGGGTGATACGCGGCCAGTTCCTTGTTGATGACCGTCAGGTCAGGGTGCGTGCCGCTTCGGAGCAGTTGTTGCACCCGCGAGTCAGGATCAGGCGCAAGGTCGCCGGTCAGACCGGTACTGGTGGTTTCATCCAGAATCAGCGAAGCAAACGCGAGTGCAAGCGTGAACTTGCCCACACCCTGCGGCCCCTGAAAGATCCACGCATGGTGTACACGCCCCGACGCCACCGCGTCGCACAGCAACGCTGCGGGCTTCTCCTGTCCCAGCACCTGCGACAACGCCAGCGGCGCCTGCACCGGAGGCAGTGGCGGCACGGGGACTTCCTGCTCGCGCGGTGCACGCGCGGTCAGGCCACCTTCACGACTCGATGCGGGACGCTTCGCCACATGCGATGATATGGAAAGGCCCTGCGAAAGCAACGCCACGTGTCATGGGCTTGAGGAACTTACGGATACGCCCAGTTTCCAGCCAATGCGAAGCCCTCGCGCACACGCTGGTCTGCCACATAAATCGGGTTCTCATCGTCAACCAGCGCTCCCAGCACCGCAAAGCACGCCGCTTCGCGATACTCCGCCGGCACTCCCACCGCCGCCGTGCTGTCGCAGTACGTGAAACGTTGCTTGAAGGCTTGCAGCAGCGCACGGTTCTTGACGCCGCCGCCCGCGAGCAGCGCACAGTCGTGCGCACGGGGCACGGCCTCGCGCACCGTCTGTGCGATCGCATGGCACGCGGTCGCCGCAAGGTCGTTTGGCGACACACGCGAGGCCAGCGACCCGATGTAGCTCGTCAGTTCATCGCCCGTACCCAGACTACGCCCTTGCGCCGCCTGCCCCCGTAACGCCGCGACGAAATCACGCAGCACATACTCCTGTACGTCACCCTGCGTCGCCCGCGCGCCATCATGGTCATAAGGCACTCGCAGGTACGACCTCGCGATGAAATCCAGAATGTGATTGCACGCACAGAGATCAAACCCGTGAACGATCGAATCCTCACCGGTGCGATAGTCCGTCACCGGCGCGTACGTCACATTGC
This sequence comes from Phycisphaerae bacterium, assembly GCA_046316615.1. Classification (GTDB taxonomy): domain Bacteria; phylum Planctomycetota; class Phycisphaerae; order Phycisphaerales; family UBA1924; genus BJHL01. The sequence continues at coordinate 25,591 of JBKDAN010000017.1, read as the reverse complement.
AGAAGCCACCAAGATTCACCACCAGATCAACGCGCCCCGCCCCAAGCGGCTTGCCCATAAACAACACGCGATCAGCCACCGGTGTGATCGGCGCGCCCTGTCCGCCTCGCGCCAGATCAGCCTGCCGTAAGTTGAAGACGACTGGCGTGTTCGTCGTGTGCACAAGCGGAGCAGGTTCAAAGAGCTGCCACGACACGGGCGGCTTGTGAAACACCGTCTGCCCGTGCACGCAGATCAAGTCGGCCTGCGTGCCCGCAAGCAGCCGCTGCACGACGCTCGCATGCAGCAATGAGAACTCGCGTGCGAGTGTCGCGATGGACCCCGCCGTCATGGGTCGCTGCTCCGCCAGATCGCGCAGCGGCTGCTTCATTTCGCCCAGATCATCGCTCACTCCCGCGACAAAACGGCACTGCATCTCCATGCCTTCGCCATCAATCTCGAGCAGCGCAGCGTCGATGCCGTCAAGGCTTGTGCCCGTCATGCACCCCACCACTTTGCGAAACTTGCCACGAGTCGCCATGCGATTCACTCCGCCATCAACAAACGCTTGATTGTCGCAAAGTGCTTGCAACTGTTCTCAAGGCCGCCCGACCGCGACCGTGCCAGCCACAAGCGTCGATGATTCTCCTCACAAATGCCCAGCCAGGCGATGAGGGCCTCTTCCGTCAGCGGCTCACCAGCGTGCCCGATCTGTGATGTCGGCGCTTGCAGCACCATGAGCGCTCGCTCGCACGACAAAACGCTTAGCCCCAGCGTGTGCCGCAATTCATCTGCAATCAACTGATCGCTGCAAGCCGGAAAGTTCGCCCCCAGCTTACGCAGCTTTGCCAAGGCATCCTGCCACAACTCTCGCGTGCGTTCTTCACCTGCGTCACGCGCAACGTCGCGCACGGTGCCCGCGCTGTTATGCAGACTCGCGAACAACGCCGTCGCGTTGCGAAGTCGCGTCAGTCCCTTGCGACTGAAGCCGCCCGCAACTTCGCGCAATCCCGCGTCCGCGTCGCCTATGGCTTGCAGCCACGCTGCAATCGCCGGTCCTTCCTCGCCCCACACGTGGCGCGCGTGCACCGTGCGGTCCGCTGCCAGTTCACCCGCCCACGCCGCCGCAACGCCTTGCGTGATCGCATGCAGCGCCACCGGCCACTGCTGCCAGTGTCCCACATCTCCCCATTCACACAAAAGGAAGCCCCGCGCGCGTTCCGACGTCGCGGCGTGCACCGCCGCCGACACGTTCGCCTCCCGCTCGCGTGTGCGACCGGTGATCGCCCGCCAACTGCTCGTACCGGGGCACACCCACGCTTCCAACCCCGCATCATGCACGCGTTTCACGTGCGCGGCAAACGGCGTATCGGGCTCGTAGCCCCACACGAGTGCGATCATGTCGTGCTCACGCAGCGACGCAAGCTCCGCAGCGTGCTCGGGTTGATCCGCGTGCGTCAGGATGACGTCCGCCCAGAACATGGGCCGCTTGCCCAACTCGCGCACGCTCGCTGCGATTTTTCGTAGGAACTCCGTGAACACCGCGACGCGGCCCCGGCGGTCAACCTCCGCCTTGCTGCGACCATACGCAATGTCGTACACCTCATCGCAATTGATGTTGAACAGATCCCCCTTCACGCATCGCGTCTGTTGCGCAATCAAGTCTTGCACAAACTTCAGTGACGCAGGCTCTGTCGGACACAGCGAAAATGGTCCGCTTCGCGGCCAGATATCAAACATCCAGTCGCTCATCGTCTCCGCGAGGTGGGCATATGCCGGCAGCCGCAGCCAGTGCGCCAAGTGCCCAAAACAGTTCTGATTGGCCGCGACTTCCACGCCTCGCGCGCCCGCGTACGCGTCAATCCGGCGCAGTTCATCAGGCGTGATGGGCGACCAGCCCTCCCACGCCGTCTGGTGCCCGCTGTACGCAAATGTGTGCTCGATGTAGAGCTGCAAGTGATTGCACTTAAACGCCGCCAATGTGTCAATCAGCGTGTACAGCTCTCGCATGGTGGGCACGCGATCGCGTGACACGTCCAGCATCACGCCGCGCTTCGCAATAGCCGGCCAGTCTTCCACTACACCGCAAGGCAGCCTTCCGGCGTTCGCACAGACTCGCACAAGCTGAGCAAGCGTCGCCAATCCATGCCGCGCACCCGCGGGTGTCACTGCCTGCACACGTACGCCGCCGGGCTCCACGACCAGCGTGTACGTCTGCTGCGCGATCTCATCGCTCCCGCAAGGCGCGCCCGAAATCACAAGCGTCAACCAGCCTCGCAGCAATGCGGGCACATGCGTCGGCACGCTGAGCATCGCGGCAATCATCTCCGCGTCAACGCCAGTGGGCAACATGCACGCGCCATCACGCACTGTCACTCGGCGCGGCGCAGGCGCACACTGCTGAGCAAGCTGCGATAACTTCAAGTTCTCTCCGCTCAATTCCATGCGGCAGGAAGGTAGTTAGGTTCCACGCATCGCGCTCGCGGGGCGACCGCACGCGCAGACGACGACAGCCACCGCCGTACCGATCAACATGATCCAAGGCGCACCCAGGTTTGCCAACGTTACCGGCGCAATCGGTCCCTGCGCAGGCAACAGTGCCACAACATCGGCTCCCATGGCACTCGTGATCGCCTGCACCTGCAGCGTCCGCAGCAGCACACTCGCCACATCGGGCTGCAACGCGAGTGAAACCACGAACCCCGCGGCCAGCGCGGCGATCGCACTCTGCGTATTGCCGCGCTTTGTCAGGATTGCCGTCGCAAACACACCAAGCAGACCCGTGTACGCCAGCGCCATGACACCCAGCGCGAACGGAATCAACGGAATGTCGCTGCGATCCTGCCACCACGCCGCGCCGACCGCACCGAGCGTCAACACGCCCGCGCACACCACCACCATCAAACGGCTCACCCACAGGTCGCGTCGCACATCGCGCTGGGGCACGATCTTCTCATATGTGTCCTGCACCAGGGTGCTCGCCATGCTGTTCAGCGTCGCGTTGATGCCAATCGGCCCAACCGCCAGCACGCCCGCAATCATCAACCCGCGTGCACCGGTCGGCATTTCGTGCAAGATGAACGTCGCGAACACATCCTTGCTGGGCACGTTGGTTGCCGCAGTACCCATCACGTCAGGTCGCTGGTAAAACACGTACAGCAGCAGACCGATGAGCAGGAACAACAGAACAACGGGCACACTGATAAACGTTGCCAGCAACAGACTCTTGCCCGCTTGAAACGCATTGCGACACGTCAGCGATCGCTGCACCAAATCCTGATCCGTCGCGTACACCGCCAGGTTCAGCAGCATCCAACCAGTCAAGCCTGTCAAAAGCGTGTTCTGCTTGTCGGGCGTCCACTCGATGTGCGGCGGAACGGCGGAAACTCCAATAGGAAACGCGTGCAACTTGCCCGCGCCATCAAGTGCCGCATGAATCTCTGTCGCGCTTGCCGGTATCCGTTGCCACAAAATGACCGCCGCGACAACCGCAGCCCCCAGATATACGCACACCTGCATCACGTCCGTCCAAATCACGCTGCGCACCCCGCCAAAGAACGTGTAGACGGTCGCAATGACCATGATGAGCACGATGCTCGGCACCATGTGCTGCAGCTCCGTGGTGCCAAAGAGCGCCAGCGATAGCGGCAGAGCCCCGATGTACGTGCGAGCGCCGTTCGCCAGAATGCGTCCCAACAAGTACGTCCAGCTCGTCGCCGCTCGCGCCCCGGGACCAAACCGCGTCTCCAGCAGGTGATAAGGCGAGTGCACATTCTTCTTGAAGTACACGGGCAGAAACACGCCGATCGTGATGAACGCTGCAATCAGCGGCCCCACCATCGTCGTCACATACGTCAGGTCACCCGCGTAACTCAGCTGCGGCACACCCACAAACAACGCGGCGCTTTGCGCCGTGGCCAGCAGCGAAAACGCCACCGCCCACGCAGGCATGCTGCGCCCCGCAAGAAAGTAATCTTCCGTGTCCTTCGCCCCCTTGCGACTGAACCACCACCCGCTCACCACCAACACCAGCCCATACGCCGCAAGGACAACCCAGTCCCAGCCGTGCAGACCCGTCGCGCTCAACGATGACGAGGCTTCGTTCATAGGTGCTTCCGTGCAGCCAACCGCCCGATCAATCCAGTTGTAGGCCGCACACTCCGGCCGCGATGCAATGCCTTCGCGGGTGTACCGCTGCCGACCATCCGCGAAAAATGCGACCAAGGGCCTTGCACCACCGTGCGGCTTCTGGTAGTCTACACGAGTGTGCGTTCTTACACATGCACGACGCGCTCATTCGCACTCGTCGTCATGTCTGTGTTCTGTCGTTCGTGGAGGTCACCATGCCGCGTCGCTCGCATGCCGCGTTCACGCTCATCGAACTGCTGGTGGTCATCGCCATCATCGCTTTGCTCATTGGCATTCTGCTGCCCACGCTGGGCAAAGCCCGCGCCGTCGCGCAACAGGTCAAGTGCCTTGCGAACAACAAGATGTTCGCGACCGCGACGATTCTTTACGCCAGCGACTACAAGGAACGCATCTGGCCCGCCGTCCCGCGGAACGCAGCGGGCGTTGTCACCTGGCCCGCCGATCCCAGCCCCGCCAACGCGCCGGGAGATCCCAACGTCTTTCTCTGGGCGCAGGTCATTCAAAACGGCGAGCGTCGTCCGGGCCTGTTCTTTCAGTACGCCGGAGCAAGTCAGGAAAGCGCCGAGTGCCCCACCAACAAACGCCGTTCCACCGACGGCACCGTTCGTGAGAACATCTGGGGCGCTCGCACAGGCGTGCAGTTTGATTACTCGATGATGGACGAGATGGAAGGCGCCAAGCTGGGTCTCAACTGGGAAGTCGGTTACCTGCGGCCCGACCGTCCGCAGCCGCGACTGCTGGCAGCCTCAGAAGAGCAGTTCATGACCAAGCTGCGCAGCATGCCAATCTTCTTCGAAGAGAACACCCGCTTCAACAACCAGCAGTTCCGCGATGGCGGCTTCGGCAACGTCGACCAGATGACCCACCGCCACGCCGGTGGCGGCCACGTCACCATGATCGACGGCGGCGCGGAACTCGTGAAGTTCCCCTGGGACAACAACGACAACGTCGAGAACCCGAATCTCGACTTCGTCGCCAACGACTTGTACGTCCGGGGCTTCCGACCCACGTGGTTTGCGATCAGTGATGTGAACCCGCGCTTTGGTACGCCGCAACCGTACGGCTGGATCAACGACCCGCGCTGATCTCGCCACTGCATCTGTATCATGTTCACGACGGAGTCGGCTCAACCGCCTCAGGTTCCATCGCGCCCTCCGGTATCTTCCACGCTGCGCCGCATTCAGGGCAGACGGTGCAACCGTCTGGCTGTGAAGTCACTGCGTTCAGCACGTAGTCGCACGTGGGACATCGCCGCATGTACAACTGCCGTCGCAGTCGATCTCTCCACATCGAAGGCGCAAAGAGTTTGAAAGCAGCAATCATTGGTGGAAGATGGATGCACACGAACATCATCACGAGACCGATGATGACAACCGTGTAGCTGATCAAAGACGATGTCTGTCGTGCAAGTCGGTCTAGAGCGTCCGCAAAGATTGACTGGCCGTTGCGTCCCTCAAACAGCCAACTGAGAAACATGGAACACCCGTACATCCAGACTATCACGCCGATCAACCAACCCAGCACAAGCATCGCCCCGCGTGGAGTCAGTGTCTCCCGTGGAGTTGCGACAATGACAACAAGCCCATCTTTGCGCGCCTGTACGAGTTTTTTGTCACGTTGCCGTTGCATCGCTGTGCCGAGTCGCACGGCAATCGTTTTCCCGCGATCATCTTTTACTTTAATGTGCATCCACATAGAGCGCCACCTACACACTGCTCTCTCTTTCACATGTCCACGGTTCATCAATCCCATCGCGAACGCGTCGGCGTACCCGGCGTGATGGCTTCCGCCGGAATGTGCCACGCACCGCCGCACTCTGGACACACCGTGCAGCCGTCGGCCTCTGCCGTAATCTCCATGAGCGAGAAGTCACACGATGGACACCGCCGCAGCAGCAATCGGCGATAGCAGTACGGCCCCGGCGCCGCGCGAACCGACAAAGCCATTGCGGGGGCCACCATCAGCACGCCCGATCCAACCAAGACCGCGAGATACCCGTAGTGGATCAGTCCGTGAACAAACTCGTTGTTCGTGACCGGGCCGAGCAACTTCTCCGTCAGAGCGAGCGAGAGCGAGTTGGAGCCACGATAGCTGAAAGGAGTTTTGCCAACCAACATCGGCCCCGCAAACATCGCGATGTACAGAACGAAATGGACCACCGCGTAGATGGAAATCACCCGAGCCTGCGCCTTGCCCCACGCTTCGAGACGTGACTTGTCTGGCCGGATTCGGCTCGTCGAAGTGACATAGTCCAGCTCTCGCTCGCGCGTTACTGCGCTTCGAATCGACGGGCGCAGCACAATCGCGTTTCCCCGGTCATCCACATGCTTGGCTCGGAGCAACACGCCTGGTCCCCCTTCCACCTACTCACACCAGCATCTTGAGCTGCTTGGGCTCCACCACTTCCTGATTGGTCGGATGCTCCGGATCAAGCCGGTACTCGCCGCTGAAACACGCCGTGCAGTAGTGCATACCGGGACGCTGCATCGTGCTGAGCAGGCCCTCAAGGCTCAGATAGCTCAGGCTATCGACGCCCAAGTACTTGCGAATGTCCTCAACCGTGCGCTCGTGCGCGATGAGTTCGCTGCGCTGCGCGAAGTCCACACCGAAGTAGCACGGATGCTTGATGGGCGGACAACTGATGCGCAGGTGAATCTCCTTTGCACCCGCGGCTCGCAACTGGTCCATCTTCGCCTTCGTCGTCGTGCCGCGCACGATCGAGTCGTCCACGATCACCAGACTCTTGCCCCGCACCAGTTCATCGATGATGTTCAGCTTCAGCCGCACCGCACTCTGACGCTCCGCCGCCGTCGGCTTGATGAACGTGCGCCCCACGTACCGATTGGGCACAATCGCCTCGCGATACGCGAGCCCGCTCGCTCGCGCAAAGCCCAACGCTGCGCTACGGCCACTGTCGGGCATGGGCACCACAAAGTCCGCCCCCTTCGGCGCGGGCGCTTCCTTCGCAAGCACTTCACCCATGCGCTCGCGCGAAATTTGTACGTTCTGGCCAAAGACATTGCTCGCCGGATGCGCGAAGTACACGTGCTCAAACACGCACTGTGCAAGCCGCGGCGCGGAATCAGCAAACCGCCGCGATGAAATGCCATGATCGCTGATCGTCACGATCTCGCCCGGCTCCACCTCGCGAATGAACTTCGCGCCAAGAACATCCAGCGCCACCGTTTCGCTGCACACCACTACGCCGCCACTGGGCAATTCGCCCAGCACAAGCGGCCGCCATCCCCAAGGATCCCGCGCCGCCTCAATGCGATCCGGGAAAAGGAACACCAGACTGAACGCACCCTGCAGGTACCGCAGCGTGTGCGCCAGCGGGTCCGGGCTCTTCATGCTCGCTGGCTGGGCCAGCATGTGAATGATGCACTCAGTATCGCTGGTGGTCTGGAAGATGTGGCCGGCTTCTTCAAACTCGGCCCGCAGCAGATCGTTGTTGATGAGATTGCCGTTGTGCGCCAGCGCAACCTGCCCGCCCACGTACTTCATGAGAATGGGCTGCGCGTTGCATGCCACGCTGCCGCCCGCCGTGCTGTAGCGATTGTGCCCGATTGCGGCTTTGGGCCCGATCTTGTCGAGTTCACTCAGCGTGCCCGCATCGAACACTTCCGCGACCAGGCCCATCCCCGTCACGCCGCCCAGTCGCTTGCCGTCACTCACCGCGATGCCAGTCGACTCCTGCCCACGGTGCTGCAGCGCGTACAGCCCGAGGTACGCGTGCCGCGCAGGCGACGCTCCCGAAGCCGCAGGCGTGCGATGCCACACGCCGAACACGGCGCACTTTTCCTTTGGGCTGTTCTCAGTACGCAGGACAGGCAACGCGAGCGGTGCGGGCATGGCCAAGCGTAGGAGCGACGCTGCGAGTTTCCGCTCACGTCGTCGTCACATCACGCCGCGAAAAGACCACACCCGTCACGATCCACAAGGTCAATGCGGTGCCGCCCAAAATGCCCAGGTCCCGCCACTGCCACTCGCCCGTCCGCAAAATCGCCAGCGGCTTGTAGTAGTCCAGAATGCTCATGAACCGCATGGACTTGGTGAATTCCAGAGCCGGATCAATCGTGTGCAGAAAACTCACCAGCAGCGAAAACAGCGTGAGCACCAGCGTGCACAACACCGCCCATGTACGGCGGTCGATAATGGTTGTGAAGAACGATGCAAGGCATCCCACCACCGCGTACGCCAGCCCCAGGTTCACCACCACCATCGCCAGCCGCCCCCAGTCAGGCGTTGCAACTGCACGAATCTCCGGCTTGATGAACTGCGCGCCAAAGTACGCCCCCGCGTACATTGCCGCAAGCGTGAATACCGCCGTCAGCAACCACGCCACCGTCTCACTCACGTACAGATTCCACCGACTGACCGGCAGTGCAAGCAGCACATCAATCGTGCCGCGTTCCACTTCCGCCGCAGGCACGCGCGTCTGCACCAGCATGGCATGCGCCAGAATGGGCACAAGCACCAGCGGGTGACTCCACGCGATCGCAAACGCAACCTCCGCGATGCTCGCGCCCGTCGAATCCACGCCGCCAAACACCGCATCACGAAACTGCCGCACGCCCTGCGGGATGAAATTCCGCTGCATGAACCGCGCCTGCACCCGCGGCATCGCGTAGCAGAAGAGCGCGGTGATGCCAAAGACAATGCCCGACATCGCCAATGAGGCGAACCAGACTTCACGAAGCGAGCGTTGGATAAGTCCGATGTTCATGGTGTTTCTGGTGGGCCGACCCTACGAGCTTCCTGTCGAGGACGGCAGTCCTCCAATCTTCGCCGCAACTCGCGTCACGCACGCCTTCCGCTATCGCCTATCGCACGCCCTCCGCGGCTTCATCGTTGTAGTACCGCATGAAAATCGTCTCCAGGTCCGGCCGTGAGATCGAGATATCCGCCACCTGCTGCGAAGCCACAAACGCCAGCAGTTCGCGCAAGTCACGTTCACTCTCGCTCGCCAGCGCGCCATGCCACTGCTCGGCGCTCTGCGTCGTCAGCCGCAAACACGCCGGCACCTGGGCAGGGGCAGCGCCCGACTTCCACGCAATACTCACCTCATGCACCGCCTGCGACCGCAGTTGCGCCAGCGTGCTGTCCGCAACGATCAGCCCCTTCTTCACAATCGCCACGCGTTCGCACAGTTCTTCCACTTCCGCCAGCGTGTGACTGCTGAAAAATACTGTCGCCCCCGCCTCTGCCCGAGCCCGCAGCAGCTTCCGTAACCGCTCCTGCATCAGTGGGTCCAGCGCCGTCGTCGGTTCATCCAGAATCAGCACCTTCGGATCATGCGCCATCGACAGAATCAGCCCCAGCTTCTGCCGCATGCCCCGGCTCATCTGCCGCACCTTGACCGACAGATCCAGTTCGAGCACCTCCGCCAGTTCGCGCCCCCGCGCCACAATGTCGCGCCCGCGAATACGCCCGAACAGCTTCAGCGCCGAGTTGCCCGTCAGCCACGGCCACAAACGCAAGTCGCCCGGAATCGCCCCCACTTCCGCCTTGATGCGATGGCTGTCGCGCCAGCAATCCATATCAAGGATGCGCGCCGTGCCGCTCGTCGCTCGCAGAAAACCCAGCAGCACGCGAATCGTCGTCGTCTTCCCCGCGCCATTGGGCCCCAGAAATCCGTACAGGCTGCCCGCCGGAATAGACAGATTGATATCACTCACGCCTCGGCGGCTGCCGTACGTGCGGGTCAACGCATTGGTGGTGATGGAAACTGCCGTCATGTGCCTGCGAGCATAGATCATCGCGCTGCGCCGAACAAATCCAGCGAACACGCGACACCAGCACAACGCACAACCACCCCCGCGAGTTCGGCCAACCGCCCTCAACATCCGGCATTCGTTCCCGACAAATCTCGCTCATCAAATTTTCTGTCACACCAGCGAACCGCTCGCGTAACAAGTTAGTATATACTATCAAATCAAGTAACGAGGCTCTCCATGACCACTTCAACAACAACCACGCCCGACATCCCGACCGCCCAGCTTGTCGTCCCAGCTCGCTTCTCCCGCGGCTGGTTCGCGATGGGCGTCACGCTCATCTGCGTTGGCTCCGTCTGGCTGCTCGCGTCGCTGGGATACCTGCCCGAGATCAACTGGGTCTGGGTGCTCATGCTCTTCGCGCTCGGACTCGTCCCGCTGCTCGCAGCAGGGCTCAACAAACTCACCTTCATCTCCGGCGGCTTCTTCTTCGCGGCCAGCATCTCCTCGGTCCTGCGCCAAACCGGCAAGCTCGCCCTCAATGTCGAAGTGCCCAGCCTCATCATCATCGCGGGCCTGCTCACACTCATCGCCATGGCGCTGCGCATCAAGACGCCCACGTGGCTCGTACCCAAGCGCCCGATCGCCTACGCCGCACCAAACGAACACCTTGCAGGCCGCGTGTCTGCCGGCCGCGCCGCCTGATGCACATCAGCCGCAGCCCTTGACCCAACCCCCTTTGCTCCCTTTACTTGTCCCCCGGCGATCGCAGTGATCGCCCGCTTCCCAGACCACCGGCCCCGAAGTCTCGGTTCCGCCGGTCGGCAAGGTCGCTTGCGGCACGATGCGCAGCCATGCGCTTCGGCCAGCCCCAAGCAGTCGCGAGTTCCCCTCGCGGACATGGAGTTCTCAATGGCTCGTTATACCGGTCCCAAGCTCAAGCAGTCCCGTCGCATCGGCGCCCCGATCGTCGACACCCCCAAGCACACAAGCAAGCGCGCCCTGGTCTATCCGGGTATGCACGGCTACCGCGGCCGTCGTCTGCGCGACTACGGCGTGCGTCTGAACGAAAAGCAAAAGCTCAAGTTCCACTACGCCGTGCTCGAGAAGCAATTCCGCCTCTACATGGACAAGGCCGGTCGCATGCCGGGCAACACGGGTGACAACCTGATGGGCCTGCTCGAAGTGCGTCTTGACAACGTCATCCGCCGCGCTGGCCTCACCCGCACGGTGTGGGCCGCTCGCCAGATGGTCGCTCACGGCCACGTCTTCCTCAACGGCCGCAAGACCGACCGCCCCAGCTGCCAGATCGGCATCGGCGACGTCATCACCTTCAAGCCCAAGGCTCAGAAGCTCTGCAAGGACGCGATGGAAAGCCTCGCCGGCTACGAAGTGCCCGGCTGGCTCGATCTCAACCCCAGCGAGTTCAAGCTGAAGATGGTCGCCAAGCCCAGCACCGACCAGATCCCCTTCGACGTCAACACCAACCTCATCATCGAATTCTACCGCTAAAGCGATTTTCGATGACGGCATGTGCCCGAGTGCGAAGTTCTCAAACCGGTGTCGCAAGACACCGGTTTTTCGTTTTGCACGGCGCAAGCTGGCACTCCGCACTTCGCACTCCGGCGCTCCCCGCTCTGGCACTCCCCACTCCCGCCCCCCTACCCTCTCCCCTCTCATGACAAAAGTCATCCGCAAGTACAAGACCTGGTTGCTCGCCATCTTCGGCATCTTCCTGATGGTGACCTTCCTCTTCAGTGGTCCCACCAACCCCTTCATGCCCGATCCCCGCAAGCGCGTCACGGGCACGCTCTCAGGCGAGAAGGTCCGCGTGAGCGACCTCGCAGCCGCGAACACCGAACTGCAATTGCTTCGCGGCACCGCCCCCGAACTGCTCAACTCGCTCAACATCGAGGAAGACGACCCCATGCACTGGTTCATGCTCACGCGTGAAGCCACGCGCATGGGCCTGGTGGGCACGTATAAGGAAGGTGTCACCTATGTCTCACGCGTCGCCGAAACCCGCATTCCCGCGATGGTCTTCAGCGAACTGCGCGAGCAGTATCCCCAGTTCCCGCCCTCGTTCCTCGAACAGCTCACGATGAACCAGGTGCAGAACATGCCCCCCGCAGAGCGCGCCGAACGCATCGCGAGCATCACCACCAAGCTCGAAGCGGAACTGCCGCCCTCCAACACGCTCAACTACCAGGAACTCGGCAACGCTCTGGCCCGCCTCCGAGGCGTGGAGCGCATGATGACCGGCTACATCGCCGCCGCTCGCATGAGCGACAAGCGCCTCGTCAGCGTCGCCCGCGAATTTGAAGACGTCACCCTCGCCGACATCGCCTTCGTCAAGGCCACGCAGTTCGTGGACGACTCGCTGACGTTCACCGGGGAGCAGATCGCCGCCCAGTGGGAGAAGTACAAGAACACCACGCCCGGCACCGCGACTGCCGAGAATCCTTTCGGTTTTGGGTACATCCAGCCGCCGCGCGTCAAGTTTGAGTACATCACGCTCGAACGCGCCGCGATCGAAAACGCCATCACGCTCGATCCCGTCGACATCAACAAGCAGTGGCAGCTCAACCGCGCCAAGTTCCCGGGCGATTTCGCCACCGAACGCCCCCGCATCGAGCGCGAACTCCGCATGCAGCGCGCCGACGCCATCATGCTCGATGCCGAACGCGCGTACCAAGCCGCCGTGCGCAGCAGCGTCCGCGGCATCGAAATCGTGGATGGCGTCAAGCGCCTGCCCGCCGATTGGGCCAGCCGCGCCCCCTCCATGCAGAGCCTCGCCGAGAGCGTCGCCGCAGGCGTCAAGGCCAGCGCCAAGCTCTCCATCACCACGCCCATCGTCACTTCGCGCACCAGCAACTGGACGCGCGTGAGCGATGCCGCCAACACCGCAGGCATCGGCAACGCCGGCTACAGCTCGGGTGCCAGCAACTTCGGCCTCAGCGATCTGCTCGCAGGCACGTACGAACTCAGCGACTCCACGCTGCTGGGCGTGCAGAAGGGCGTCGCCTTCGAAGGCGTTTTGAAGGATCAATCCAGCAACGCCTACTTCTTCCTCGTGTCCGACATCCGCAAGACCGGCCCCGCCGACACGCTCGACGAAGTGCGCGATCAGATCGTCACCGACCTGCGTCAGCAGGCTGCGTACGAAGCGCTCGCCAGCCGCATCGAGGGCTACCGCGCGCAGGTCGCCACCGAAGGTCTCGACGCCACCATCAAGGCCATCAACGCCAGCATGCCCGCCGGCCGCGCTGCTCTTGACAGCTCCGTGCTGCGTTCCCAGCAGTTCAGCCGCAAGGGTGGCGGCAGCTACACCGAAGTCAGCGACCCCCAGCCGCTGCGCGACGCCATCACCGCCGCCGGTTCGCAGTTGGGCCTGGCCGCTGCGAACGATGCCAATCTCGCGACCCGCGCCGTCGCCGTCGCCCTCCCCGCCGATCGCGTCATCGCGCTCTCGCAGGTTGTGGGCGTTTCGCCCGTCACGGTCGAGCGCATGCGCCGCCTCGACGCGCGTCTTGCGCAGAACCTCGCCGCCAGCCAGTTGGGCCTCACGCGCGACAGCTCGCCCTTCACCCTCGCGAACATGAAGAAGCGTCTGCAATGGACGCCTGAAGGTGACGAGCAGGAATCAAGCGAGCAAGCATCACGCTAAGCGCTGCCCAGCCGGTCCTAGAATTCGTCTCGCACAGTCCTATCGGGTACGGGGACGCACGGTGACGCAGCAAGATACACGGAACACACGCCAACGCACTGCCATTCGAGACGCGATCGCTAAAGCGGGCGCGCCTGTCTCGCCGCGCGAGATTCTCGACCTCGCCGCGGAAGATGCCGATGGTTTGGGCCTCGCCACCGTCTATCGGACGCTCAAGCTCCTGGTCGACGCCAACGAAGTGCTGCCCGTTGATATCCCGGGCCAGAGCACTCGCTATGAGCTCGCAGGCAAGGGCCACCACCACCACTTCCACTGCAACACATGCGGCCGCGTCTTTGAACTCACCGGCTGCTGTGGCCACTTCGAAGAGCTGACCCCCAAGGGCTTCCATCTCGAAACCCACGACCTCACACTTTTCGGTCGCTGCAAAGACTGTGCAGGCAAATCGCCCGCACGAAAGTCCAAAGCCAAGAGCAAGCCCGCTCACGACCACTCGCACGCGCACGGCCACTCGCATCATCACTGATCGCGCGAATCCGGCCACACGATCAGGTCGCCGCCGCCGTTATCGTCCTGCCTGTCTCTGCATGCAGGTCCCACAATCGCCCGCACAGGCAGCGTCATCGGCGTTGCGTGCGTGGGTGACGTAGGCAAGATGGGCAACTCCATTCCTTCCCCCGCCTCACGCCTCAAGACAACCGATCTTCTCGATGCGTGAACACGCGCCGAGGAGTTGCCATGTCCCCGACCCGCCTGCTGATCCTGTCCGCGAGCGCTTTCTCTCTGGGCCTGACGGTCCCCGCCGCTCTTGCCCAAGAAGCGTCACAACAGTCCGGCGCGACCGCCAGCCCGACCACCTCACCCGCCTGGCGCAACAACGCTCAGAGCCGCTCACGCATGCCCCAACAGGGCGTTCGCGGCGTCATCCGCGTTGCCCCCCCGCTCGTGAACAACGACGAGCAGGCCGCGCCCAGCATCTTCAACAACTACACCAACCAGCCCCCCGCTGCTGTGCGCAACACGCGCGTTGTGCGTCCCTCGGCCAACGCCAACACCCGGCGCAACTCGGGCATCGCCATGCCCGAAAATGAACGTCGCCCCGTCGGTCCGCGAGGCCAAGTCCGCAGCAACCTGCGCGCACCTTCAATCGTGCGTATCGCTCGCGAAAACAACGACGCCACTGTGCGCCTGACCTGGAACGACAGCAGCGGCAACGAAAGCGGCTTCGTCGTCCAGCGTCGTCAAGCCATCGGCAACGGCTGGAGCGAGCCCGTCGAACTGCAGTTGCCCGCCAACAGCGAAGGCGTACTCGATACGCCGGGCGAAGGCACCTACGCCTATCGCGTCGCCGCCAGCAGCACCTCCGGTCGCAGTTGGTTCAGTGATTGGCAGCTCGCTTCACTCGTCGCGCCGCTCCCCCAGCCCACGCGCACCGCGCAAGCGTCGAGCGAAGAACCCGCGCCCCAGCCCACCGCGCAGACCAACAACACCGAGCAGCCCCAAACGACCAACCAGCCTCCCGCGCCGCCCGTCGCGCCCGCGCTCGCAAGCGGCGTGAACGGCAGCGACACTGGCGCCCGCGGCGCTAGCCTCTCGTGGGACAGCGCCACCGGCTCGGTCACCAATTACCAGCTCGAGCGTGAGCCCGCCTTCCCTACCGGCCTTCGCGTCTTCAGCGCCGAGCAGCGCTCCTTCAGCGACAACACCGGCGTCGGCACCTACCGCTACCGCGTTCGCGCCATGGGCCCGGGCGGCAATAGCGACTGGTCCGAATGGACGCAGATCGACGTGGCAGACATCATTCCCGTCGCCCCCGCGCAGCTCGCTGGTCTGGACCTTGGCGATGGCGTCCGTGTCCGCCTCAATTGGCGCGACAACGCCGACAACGAAACCCGCTTCCGCGTCGAACGCCAGACCCAGTCGTCCGACGGTTCATGGGCCGGGTCCACCGCGCTCATCGTCGCGCCCAACACCACCCAGCAGATCGACACGCCCGGCGCCGGCACGCACCGCTATCGCATCGCGGCTGTCGGCAGTGCAGGCGTCAGTTCGTTCACCGCGTGGATGCCCGTCACCGTCGCCCAGATCACACTGCCTGATGTGCAGGGTGAACCCACCCTCTCTTCGCCTCTCGCGCCGGTCGGCTTCGATGTCACTGACAACAACAACCGCCGCGCGGGCATGACCTGGCAGGACGTCTCCGACAACGAAAGCTCCTTCGAGCTCGAACGCATTCCCGCCTTCGGCGAAGGCCGCGTGCGCGTCGCCGCCAACACCACTGTCTTCATCGACAACTCGGGTGATGGCGAGTTCCAGTACCGCGTCCGCGCCATCAATGCCGCCGGCGCGAGCGAATGGTCGCCGTGGGTGAACGTCTCCGTCGCCGACACCGCTCCGACCGAGCCCGTGAATCTCGCTCTGGTCGACGGTGGCGACAACCAGCGCGTCACCATCACCTGGAGTGATGCCAGCGACAACGAAAGCGCCTTCCGCATTGAGCACCAGCGCAACATCAACGGTTCGTGGAGCGGCACACGCATCGTCACCGCCTTGCCCAACCGCGAACAGCAGGTCGACGTGCCTGGCCCGGGCACACACCGCTACCGCGTCGCGTCCATCAACGCCTCGGGCCTCAGCAGCTTCACCCAATGGCGCGAGATCACCATCGCCGCCCCGCAGGTTGACCCGCAGTCCGTCGTTCCCGCAGCTCCGGGCGGCGTGAGTGCTACCGACCAGACCCAGCGCGCTGGCGTCGTCTGGAGTGATGCCAGTGACAACGAGCAGGGCTTCGAGCTCGAACGCAACCCCGCCTTT
This sequence comes from Phycisphaerae bacterium, assembly GCA_046316615.1. Taxonomy (GTDB): domain Bacteria; phylum Planctomycetota; class Phycisphaerae; order Phycisphaerales; family UBA1924; genus BJHL01. The sequence goes on along the minus strand of JBKDAN010000017.1, from coordinate 9,268 downwards.
GGCGCTCGCGTCCTGCTCAATGCCAACGTCACCGGCTACATCGACAACACCGGCCCGGGCGGTTTCGCCTACCGCGTTCGCGCGTACAACAACGCCGGTTACTCAAACTGGACAAGCTGGGCCAACGTCAACGTCTCGGAGACCGCGCCCGCCGCGCCCCTCAGCGTCGTCGCGATGGATGCCGGCAACCAGAATGGCGTGAACGTCACCTGGATCGATTCGAGCCCCAACGAAGATGGCTTTCGCATCGAACGCGAGAAGTGGCTGAACAACGCATGGAACGCGACGCAGACGTACACACTCAGCCCCAACAGCGATGACTACAGCGACACCCCGGGCCTGGGTCGCTTCCGCTATCGTGTGCAGGCCTTCAACGACGGTGGCGACAGCAGTTGGTCCACTTGGGTTGTCGTCAACGTCACCGACGGCTGGACGCCTATCACCCTCGCCCCGGGCGCTCGCGAAGTTTTCGTCAGCAGCAGCATGGGCAGCGACAGCAACTCAGGCTTGTCCGCTGATCAGCCCGTCCGCACGCTCTATCGCGGCTACCAGCTCGTTCGCGCCGCCAGCGCCGACCACATGCGCCTCCGCCGCGGCGATGTCTGGGTCGATCAGGCCATCGCCGGTCAGTACGGCTCATGGGACAAAGCAGGCCGCAGCGCCGCCGAACCCATCGTCATCCACACCTATGGCGACAACCCCAATCGCCCCATCATCAAGGCTGGCGTGCGCGACATCGGCATGCGCATCCAGGGCGGCGATCCATGGAACGGCAACCTCTGGATCGTGGGCGTCCACTTCCAGGCCAATCGCCGCATGCCCACCGATCCTGACTTCAACCCCAACACCAACGTCAACGGTCTGGTCTGGTACGGCCGCGGCGGCAACCTTCTCGTGGAAGACTGCGTCTTCGAGTACTACTCGATGAACATCACCATGCAGCCCCCCACCGCTGCTGACGTCATCACGGGCGTCACTTTCCGTCGCAGCCAGATTCTCAACTCCTACGCGCCGGGCAGCCACAGCCAGGGCTTCTACGTCGTCGGTGTCAACGGCATGCTCGTCGACGAGTGCCTCGTGGACCACAACGGCTGGCTCCCCAACGTCACCGGTACGCACAGCACCATCTTCAACCACAACTTCTATCTCGTCCCCAGTTGCACCAACGTGCTCGTCCGCAACACCATCACCTCTCGCGCCAGCGCAACGGGCATCCAGATGCGCGGCCGCAACATGAACTCCTTCAACAACCTCAGCCTCAAGAACCCGCTGGGCATCACCGCGGGCCACGCCATGGCCAGCCCCGAGCAGAACTGGACCGGCTCGATGCGCTACAACGTCGTTCTCGACGGTGCAGACATCGGCGTACCCAACACCTCCACCTTCGCCCCGCGCGGCTTTGGCATGAGCGTCCACCGCAGCACCGGTGGCGTGCTCGAACGCAACATCATCGCCCACAACGTCTCCGCTCAAGGTGGCGAACCCGCCATCCTGCACGGCGACCTGGGCAGCACCAGCCTCACCCTCGCCGAGAACATCGTGTACGACTGGCAAGGCGCCCCCGTCGCCAACCAGCCGCGCCGCGGCCTCGTCTTCCGCCTCGATTCGCCCCTGCCCAGCGCTGCGGTGCTGCGCGACAACTGGTTCATCCAGCCCGATGGCGGCGCGATGGTCGCCACCGCCCCCGCCAACGGCAACCCAGGCGGCGCGTGGCGCGGCAACCGCTACTTCACCGCCAACCCATCCAACGAAGGCTGGTTCTTCACGCAAAGCCCGCAGTCGATCATCGATCCCGCCACGTGGGCCCAGCGCACCAACCAGGCCGCGCTCTCGACCAATGACCGCGATCAGGTGCTCAGCAACACGCCCTCGTTCCCCGATCCCAGCCGCACCATGGCCAGCTACGCTGCCTCGATCGGCCTCGAACCTTCGCTTGAAGCTTTCCTCGCCGAAGCTCGCAAGCAAAGTCGCAACAACTGGCGTCCTGAGTTGACCGCTGCCGCCGTGAATCGCTACATTCGCGAGGGCTTCGGTCTGCCCGAGCCCGACGCGGGCAGCCAGCCCGAGGTGCCCGGCGCGGGGTATGCTGTGGTGAACGAATAACGCATCGACTGCCCGTATGAAGATCAGCATCGGCATGCTTGCCTACAACGAAGCGCAGCGGATCGACACCACGATCCGCTGCGTTTTCGCGCAAACACTGCTGCGAGAGCTTCCCGCAGGCGACGAACTCGAACTCATCGTCGTCCCCAACGGCTGCAAAGACAACACCGCCGCAATCGCACGCGACAGCATCACTCGTGAACTCGCCGCCCTGCCTCCGCACGTCCGCGTGACTGCCCGCGTCGAAGAAGTCGCCTCGCCAGGCAAAAGCAATGCCTGGAACATTTACGTCCACACCCACGCCCGCAAAGACGCCGATTTCGTGATGCTCCTCGACAGCGACATCACCTTCAATCACGATCGTGCGCTGCGCATGGTGCTCGACAAACTGCTCGCAAGCCCTGGCGCCCACGCCGCCGTCGGTCGCCCGCTCAAGGACATCGTCTTCAAGCAGAACAAATCACTCGCCGAACGCATCAGTGTCGCTATCAGCAAAACCAACGAAGAAGGCCCCGCGACCATCGCAGGCAGTCTGTACGTCGTGCGAGGCGACATCATCCGCCAGGTCTGGATGCCCCCGGGCCTTCTCACCGAAGACGGCTTCATGCGCGCCATGCTCATCACCGATCTCTTCAAGGCGCAAGACAATACCGATCGCATCGTGCGCGAGTCCGCCGCCAGCCAGATCTACGAAGCAGTTACCAGCCCCTCAGGCGTCATCAAGCACACACGCCGCCTGCTCGTCGGCGCCCGCATCAACGCGTGCCTTTACGACAAACTCTGGGCGCTCCCCAAAGACAAGCACGCTGGCGAGTACATTAGCGAGAACATCGAGCGCGACCCGCACTGGCTCCGCAGCGTCGTCGCCGAGCGCATTGCAGGCAAGGGCTGGTGGGTCATGCAGCCCGGCCTGCTCACCAAACGACTCAGCAACCTCCGATACAAGTCATGGCCCAAGCGGTTGCTCCACCTGCCCGTCGCACTCGCTCTCTTTCCGTTTGACGCCGCCGTGCTGCTCTCCGCCAACAACGCCGTTCGTCGCGGCGAATTCCGCTGGTAATCTCCCACTCAAACGCGCGTGTCGCAAACTTCTGCCAATCCCTCAGATCCGAACGCCAGCGCCGCACCGCCCGCCCCATCAGGTCGCGCCCGTGCCGTCTCGGGTGCCGCGTGGACCACCGTCAGTCAACTCGTCGGCCAGCCCCTGCGCATCATCTCCAACGTCGTCCTCGCTCGCCTCGTGCCGCAGGACGCCTTCGGCACCATGAATCTCGTCGGCGCGCTCAATCAGGGCATCAACAGCTTCAGCGATCTGGGCGTCGGCACCGCCATCGTCAAACGCAAAACCGAGCCCGATGAGTCTTTCCTCGCAACCGCATGGACCATGCAGGTCATCCGCGGCTGCGTCATCAGCCTCATCGGCATGCTCCTCAGCGTGCCCCTCGCCTTTCTCTACCAAGACCCGCAGAACCCGTGGCAATCGCTGCTGCCCATCTTCCTCGCTAGCACGGCAACACTCGCCGTCAGCGGCTTCATCTCCCTCAACAACAACCTCGCCGTCCGCCACCTCAAGCTGCGTCGCTGCAGCATCTTCGACATCACCGCGCAGGTCATTGGTTTGGTTGCGGGCGTCCTCATCGCCTACTTCACCCGCAATGTCTGGGCTCTGGTCCTCGGAAACGTCGCTACCAGTCTCGCTCGCGTCATCCTGTCCTACGTCATGTTCCCAGGACCGATGATGCGCTTCCACACCAATCTCGAAGCGCGCAAAGAGCTGCTCGGCTTCGCTCGCTGGATTCTCATCTCCACCGTTCTCACCTTCGCTGCGGCGCAGGCCGACCGCTTCATCTTCCCCAAGCTCGTCAACGATCTTAATCTCTCCGCAATCTTCTTCCTCGCCATGAGCTTCGGCCTCGTGCCGCAAGACATCGTCAATCGCATCGCTTACGCCGTGCTCATGCCCGCGCTCTCCCGCGCCCGCGAAACGCATGAAGTTCCCGCCAACCAGTACCGCGATGCCAGCATCGTCATCCTGCTGGTGACCGGCCTCATGACGGCCGCGCTGGCCGCGGTCGTACCCGGCTTCATCATCCTCGCGTACAAACAGAGTTTCCACCCCGCCGCCGCGCTCATGCCATGGGTCGCGCTCCTCTCATGGTTCCGCGTGCTGCAAAGCACCGGCACCAGCACGCTGCTCGCGCTCGACTTGCCCAAACAAGTCGTCCGCAGCAACGTCATCAAGCTCGTCGCGCTCCTCATCTGCATGCCCGCCGGCTTCTACATCGCGCGGCATTACTTCGGCTCCGCCGATCCCCTCCCCGGCATGCTCGGCGCCATGGCCGGCATGCTCCTCTCCGACATCATCAAGCACTTCGCCATCATGCTCTCACTGCGACAAGCCGGCCTCCACGGCATTCGCCGCGAAGCCGCTTTCACCGGTTACCTGCTCGTCGCCATTGCCGCGGGCCTGGGCATCCACCAGCTCTGCGCCTGGCAATCCTGGCACCCCCTCGTAGAGATGACCATGGCAGGCTTCGCCGTCCTGTTCATCTACTCCCCCGGCTTCGCGGCCGCATGGAAGCTCGCGGGCCCCCACCTGCCCTTCTTCAAACGCTTCGCCACGCCCAGCAAACCCTCGTAACGCCTGACCAGCAGCCACCGGTACCGCTTGCGCCGTCTGTACCGGTCATGCCTGCGTAATTCACTGCCGAAAAGCCGCCAAACGACCGATACCCTTTGCACACATCACCTCGATGTGTATTGTCTAGCAATCGCTGCGCGATCCCATCGTGCCAGCACCCGTCCGTCGCAAGAGGTTGAGGTTCACGCGTGAACGCACTGGTCCAAATCGCGCTGCTGGGTTACATCCCCATCAGCCTGCTCTTCTTCGCGGTGCTTCCTGCACCGCGAGCGGTGGCCAGCGTGCTCATCATGGGTTGGCTCTTCCTGCCGCCCGCCGTCAGCTTCTCGCTGCCCGGCCTGCCCGACTACGACAAGTACTTCGCCATCGCTTTCGCCGCCGCCTTCGGCGCAGTTGTCTTCGACAGCGGCCGCGTCTTTTCCTTCCGCCCAGCGTGGTACGACATACCCATGCTGCTCTTCACCATTCTGCCAGGCTTGACAAGTCTCAGCAACGGCCTGGGTCTCAACGACTGCATCTCCACCATCTTCCGCCAGACCACCTACTTCGCGATCCCCTACACCCTCGCTCGCATTTACTTCTCCAACCTCTCCGGCTTGCGAGACCTCACCCTTGTCGTCTTCGTGAGCGGCCTCATTTACCTCCCCTTCGTCGCCTACGAACTGCGCTTCAGCCCACAGCTCAACCGCCTGCTCTACGGCTACCACCAGCACTCCTTCGGCCAAACACGCCGATACGGCGGCTGGCGCCCCATGGTCTTCATGCAGCACGGCCTCATGCTGAGCCTCTGGATGTGTTCCGCCACCGTCGCGGGGCTCCTCCTCTGGATGTCCGGCTCTGTCCGCCGCATCATGCAAATTCCCATCGGCGTGCTGGTCGGCGCGCTGGCATTGGTCTCCATCGCGTGCCGCAGCTTTGGCGCCATGCTGCTCATGGTCATGGCCATGGTCTTCGCATATCTCGCTCGACAGCTCAAGCTGCCCGTGCTCATCACCCTGCTTGCGCTGCTGCCCGTCGCCTACGTCGGACTTCGCGCCACCGAGCTCTGGGATGGCAGCCAGATGGTCTCCATCTCCAACGCCATCGCAGGCGGCGAACGCGCAGGCTCTCTCGACTTCCGCTTCCGCAGCGAGAACATCTTGAACGACCGCGCATGGCAGCGTCCTTTGCTGGGCTGGGGCGGCCACAACCGCAACCGCGGCGAAGCTGGCGACGCCGCCGCAAGCCGCCTCATCGTCGATAGCTGGTGGATCATCCTGTTTGGTCAGCGTGGCCTGCTGGGCTTGGGCACATGGTTGCTCGCCATGGTTCTGCCCATCGTGCTGTTCATCCACCGCTGGAAGGTCTGGGCCGTCTGGCACCCATGGCTCATGCCGGGCCTGGCTCTCTGCCTCATCACACTCGTCTTCGTGATTGACTGCATGTTCAACGCCATGCTCAATCCGCTCTACGTCGTCTGCGCGGGCGCACTTGCCGGCCTCATGCCCAATCGCCAACTGATCGCGCAGATGCAGGCTGCCATCAACCCGCCGCGGCCCGTGCAGCAGCCCGTCCCGCAAGCCCTCCCCACTTCCACCACACAACCCACCTGACGCGCCCTTCATCGTGACGCTTCCCACTCCTCCATCCACCCCGCCTGCCGCACGCGCCAAACTCACCGGCGTCATCGTCACCTACAAATCCAGCAAAACCATCTCCGCCGCGCTCACCAGCGCCAAGAAGTGCGTCGACGCCGGCGTGATGGATCTCATCATCGTCGACAACGCCAGCCCCGACGACACGCGCGACATCCTCGCACGCGAAGCCGGCTTCGCCAAGGTCATCTTGGGTGACGCCAACATCGGCTTCGGCCGCGGCTGCAATGTCGGCCTCATGGCCGCCACCACGCCCTACGTCGTCTTCTTCAATCCCGACGCGCAGATGGAGCCCGACGCCGTCCGCGCCATCATCAACTTCATGGACACGCACGACCGCTGCGGCATCTGCGGCCCCGCGATTCAATCCGGCGAAGGCGCCGACCTGCACATCCAAGCCGTCGGCGCGCTACCCCGCGTCACTGACATCGTGGGCGATGCGATGGGTCTTCACACCACGTACAAGCGCCGCCAACCCGTCACGCCCGGCGCCGCTCCCTTCCGCACCGACTGGGTCAGCGGCTCCATGCTCGTGGGCCGCACACAGCTCCTGCAAAGGCTCGGCGGATTCGATCCGCGCTACTTCCTCTACTGGGAAGAAGCTGACCTCTGCCGCCGCGTGCTGAGCGAAGGCTCCGAAATCTGGGCCGTGCCGCAAGCCGTCGTCAGCCACATCGGAGGCGTCAGCGCCGCCGAAGAGAGCAACGACCGCATCAAGGGCTGCATCGCCAAGTTCTATTACGAAAGCCGCTACTACTACATGCGCAAGCACTTCGGCGCGCTGCCCGCCGCGCTCGCCGAACTCGCCGAAGTCATCGCGCTCCCCGCATACGAAACCCTTCGCAAGCTCACCGGTCGCAAGCACCAGCCGCCACTGCGCCGCTGGGGACACCCGATTCTGAAACTGCCCCAGCAGGTCAATTGATCGCTTCGGACTTTCGCACATTCTTCTCGTCAGCAGATATCTCAAATATATAATTGAGACACAAAGGTCCGTCGTGTTTTCCATTGCATCCACTTGCTTCCCCGAGCCGATGCAGTAGCATGTCAGACAACATGTGCTGAGCAGCCCTCCGCCGCTACCCGCGTGTCGCTTGTGCGACGCGAATCTTGATCGGGTTTCGGTGTGGCCCACGCCCGCGATCTCCCGCGGCGCCTACTCCGGGTACGACTCGCACCATGCATCATCTCAGTTGGTTCGCGCACGCGAACTGTCGGCCGCGGTTCCCCCCGCGCGTCGCCTTGTCTCTCCTCACGGAGCTGAGCCATGACGTCGATTCCTTCTTCACATTCCAATCTCATGCAACAGTCGCCCCCGCCCCAGCAACCCCTCGCCAGCAGCGCATGGCACGCCCGCGCCGCGGAACAAGTCATGAACGATCTGGGCACCAGCGCCCAAGGTCTCACCACCGCCGAAGCCGCCAAACGCCTCGCCCAGTACGGCCCCAACGTCCTCCCCAAGCCCAAGGGCGACACCGCCTTCGATCTCCTCTGGCGCCAGATCAACAGCCCGCTCATCTGGGTTCTCATCGCCAGCGGCGTTGTCGCGATGCTCGTTGATCCCACCGACGGCATCAAGAACGGCCTCGTCATTCTCGCCGTCGTCGTGCTCAACACCATCATCGGATTCGTGCAGGAGTTCCGCGCCGGCAAAGCCATCGAAGCCCTCAGCAAGATGGTGCCCGAAAACGTCGCCGCCATGCGTGATGGCAAGAAGATCACGCTCGCTGCCAGCGAACTCGTGCCAGGCGACATCGTCCTGCTCGCCAGCGGCGACAAAGTTCCCGCCGACATGCGCCTCGTGCAAGTCCGCAATCTGCAGATCGAAGAAGCCGCTCTTACAGGCGAAAGCGTGCCCACCGAAAAGGCCCTTGGCGTTGTCGCTCCCGCCGCTGGCCTGGGTGACCGCACCTGCATGACATTCGGCGGCACCCTCGTCACCTACGGCACAGGCACCGCCGTCGTCGTCGAGACTGGCGCCAAGACCGAACTGGGCAAGATCAGCGCGATGCTGAAGGAAACCACCGACCTGCAAACCCCGCTCACCAAGGCGCTGGGCCAGATCGGCAAGTACATCACCATCGCCATCATCATCATCAGTGTCATCATGCTCGCCGTGGGCACCTGGCGCACGATGCAGGAAACCGGTGCGGAACTCATGCCCGCCCTGCGCGAAACCGCCATCTTCGCCATCGCCCTCGCTGTCGGCGCAATTCCCGAAGGCCTCCCCGCCATCGTCACCATCGCTCTCGCCATCGGCGTGCAGCGCATGGCCGCTCGCCGCGCAGTCATTCGCAAGTTGCCCGCCGTCGAAACCCTCGGCAGCACCACCGTCATCTGCAGCGATAAGACCGGCACCCTCACCCGCAACGAAATGACCGTGCAGGCTCTATGGACTCCCCAGAGCGGCGAAACCCGCGTCAGCGGCGTGGGCTACGAACCCAAGGGCGCCATGTCGCGCAACGGCACCGCCGTCACCGACGCGCCAACCGACGTGACGCAACTGCTCCTCGCAGGCACCCTCTGCAACGACAGCACCCTCGCCCTCGACAAGACCGAATCCGGCACTCCCATCTGGAAGATCAATGGCGATCCCACCGAGGGCGCACTCGTTGTCGCCGCGGAGAAGTTCGGCATCAACACCGACAAGTCGCGCGAACAGCGCGCGCGTCTCGACGCCATCCCCTTCGAGAGCGAAAACCAGTTCATGGCCACGCTCCACAACAAGGACGGCGGCCACGTCATCCTTAAGGGCGCGCCCGAAGTCATTCTCAAACGCTGCACCGGCGTCGATGAAAAGACTGTGCTCGCCGAAGTCGAGAAGTTCGCAGGTGAAGGCATGCGCGTGCTCGGCTTTGCCAGCAAGCCCTTGCCCAAGATGGGCGTTGAG
>JBKDAN010000016.1:0-230421 GCA_046316615.1 Phycisphaerae bacterium | reverse complement strand
GTCGAAGAGCTTGTAGGCTTCGGTCGTGCCGCTGCCAGTGGTGTCACCGAAGACGCCGGGGTTGGCGCCTTGAGTGAAGTCGTAGGTGGTGATGGCGAGGCGAGCCGCGTGGTCGGTCGCGAAGTTGTTGAGCGACGTGGGGTTGGTAGCGGGGCTGACGGGGACGCTGATATCGAGGGCGTCGTTGTCGCTGTGGGCGAGTTCGATGTCGCTCGCGCTGCCGCCGTTGGTGAAGGCCGCGTTGCTCTGCTGGATGAACAGGTAGACGCGGAGGGGGTTGGCGTTGCCGAGGTCAGCGTTGCTCCAACGGAGGGCGCCGTAGCTGGCGTTGGTGCCGCCGGCAGTGCCCTGGACGTTGAAGAAGTTGTTGCCGTTGGTGGCCTGGCGGACGCCAGCGCCTTGGACGGTGGCGTTGATAGCGGCTTCGACGACGATTGCGCCTTCGCAAGCGTCGGGTGTGCCGTTGGCATCAACGTCGGTCAACTGGCCGGACTTGAGGTCGAAGCAGTCGATGACGTTGTTGTTGTTGCAGTCCTGGCCGGGGCCGGGGGTTTCGCAGCTGTCGAGCAGGCCGTTGTTGTTGCAGCTGTCGAGAGCGGGCGTCGTGAGAATTTCGCAGGAGTCGAGGCTGCCGTTGGCGTTGCAGTCGAGGGCCGCGTTGCCGGCGATCTGGCAGGAGTCGAGGACGAAGTTGGCGTCGCAGTCGAGGCTGCCGCCCTGACCGTTGATGCCGCCAGCCGTGTTGATTTCGCAGGCGTCGAGCTGGCCGTTGTTGTTGCAGTCGAGGGAGCCGCCGATGCCACCGACGCCGCCGTTGGCGTTGATCTGGGTGACGTCGTTCACGCCGTTGCTGTCGCAGTCAATGATGCCCGTGCAGTCATTGATGGGGCTGGCGGCGTTGCGGGGAGCGGGAGCGCTGCGAGTGAAGTCGCCGCTGTTGTTGTTGTTGTCGCGGCAGCCGTCGAGGAGACGGAAAGCGGCGAACTGGTTACCGATGGCGATGGTGGGACCGGTGCCTTCGGCGCAGGTGGTGAGAGTGGTGCCGTCGATGCCGTTGCCGTAGCCGACGAAGTCGACGATGCCGGCGCCGCTGGTGACGCAGTTAGCAGCGATGCCCGAGGTGAGCAGGGGTGCGGTTGCGTCGATGAGGACGAGCTTGCCCGCGGTGGCGCTCGCCCCGATGCTGGTGGCGCTGCCGCCGTTGCCGGCGCCGACGAAGTCAGCGGGGACGGGGAGGTAGGCGCAGCCGACAACGGTGGTTACGGAGGCGGTATTGAGCTGGACGAGGTAGTAGCCCTTCGCCTGAATGGTCGCGCCGGCAGGCAGCGTGACGCGGTTGTTGCTGCTGCTGAAGTTGCCGGTGGCGCTGGCGTACTGGAGGCGCCAGCCGCTGATGTCAACGGCGCTGGTGCCAGCGTTGAAGAGTTCGACGTAATCGTGGCTGTACGCGGGGCAACCGAAGTTACCCGCGGCAGCGCCGCCCGCGCCGAAGATCTGGCTGACACGGACCTGGGCTTCAGCGGCCGACGCCAGACCGGCGAGGGCGACCATACATGCAATCGTCGTCTTCATGAAATGCTCCTTGGGACAGAACTGACCGACACACTGAATTCACTGACACCTTGAAAGTGATTAAGACCTGACCGTGGAGTGAGTGCCGAAGAGCGCAGAGGCTGCGCGGGCAAACATGCATCGAGACTGACCGCGCACGGGCCAAGCGATGCTTGACTCGGTCGGCAGCTTTCGCACGCGGACTGATGCGCGGTTTGACGAACCGGCAGGGCAGCCCCCGTGTGCGTGCGGCATGTTTGCGCCCGTCCTAGGCGATCTCCGAGGTGTGATCTCTCACCACTCGACTCCGCCCATAGGGTAGTGAGAACGGCGAAGCAGTCAATGGAGAGGGCGGCTATTCACAGGCTCTTAACACAGGATTTGCTCGTCATAACCTGATTCTGTTGAGGCATTTACAACACGTTCGGTCCGAGAACGGGAAGCCCTATGGACGTGGGATGGTTTGCACGGTGATAACCAGTTCGTGTGGCTGGCAGGTGAGTTCCTGCAACTGGGCTGCGCGGGCGCGATCGATGGCAGCTGCGGCGGGAAGGCCCTGGGCGAGCAAATTGTTAATGTCGGAGGAGAGCTTTGAGCGGAGCACCCATGCGGGGACGGCGAGGTTTCCGACTCCCGCTTCGAGCGGGTCAAGGTGAACGCGATTGTCGCGGATGGTTGGACGAGCGGCGATCCACAGGAGGGCGTCGGGTGTTCGGACGCCCAGCAAGAGCTGGTTCGCGTGGAGGCGGACGCGGAGGGTGGCGCTAGCGGGCAGTGGCGATGCGAGGCCGCGGTTTGTGAGCCAGGGCGAGAGGCGATGGGCGAGCCAGGCGTTGAGATCGGACTCACTGAGGGCGGCGGACCAAGGGTCGCCATTATCGCGAACGCGGGTGAGCTGGGCGAGGAGGGCGTGTTCGAAAGACTCGGCCTGCTGCGCGGAAGTGGGCGCGGATTGCTCGGACCACCACTGCGGTTCGCTCTGAGAGCGTGTGTACGCGAAGGCGACGAGGGCGCAGGCGAGCAGCGCGAGCATGGCGAGGGCCACGCGCAGGGAGCGTTTGAAGGATGCAGGAGCGAGCGGCGCTGACACGTTCGCAGGCTAGGGGCGCTGAGCGCTGGGGCTGCCACGGATTTGCAGTATGATGATCGCATGAGCATCGTGGCGATTGAGTTGGGGTTCGCAATGGGACTGGTGCTGCTGCTTGCCACCGCGTTTGCGATGGGACGCAGGCTGGGGAAGCGGCATCCGGACGAACATCCGCAGTTGGGCGTGGTGCAGGGCGCGACGCTGGGCGTGATGGGACTGTTGCTGGGATTTTCGTTTTCGGGGGCGATGTCGCGCTTTGCGGCGCGAGAGGAACTGATCGTGCGGCAGGCAAACGCGCTGAGCACGCTCTACCTGCGCACGCAGTTGTCGCCATCGCATGGGGAATCGATGCGGACGACGCTGCGCGAGTATGCGGATGTGATGGCAGGGACGCTGGACGCAGGCAGGCAGCGCGAGGTGGATGCGGCGCAGGAACGGCTGGCGAAACTGGAACAGATGTTGTGGCAGGATGCGCAGGCGTGGGCACAGCAGCAGCCCGCGATGGCGATGCTGATCGTGCCGGCGGTGAATGAACTGATGGATGTGCGTGCCGCGCGGGTGGCGGCGGGCAAGCGTCACTTGCCGACGCTGATCATGCTGACGCTGCTGACGTGCGCATCGCTGAGCGTGGGGACGATTGGATATGGGATGGCGGGTGGGCGAAAGTCGCTGGTGCCGCCTGCGCTGGCCCTGGTGGGGCTTATGGCGGCGGTGCTGTGGGTGGTGCTTGATTTGGATTATCCGCGGTATGGACTGATCCGCATTGATGATGGGCCGCTGCGTGTGGTTCTCGCGGAGATCGTGACGTCGCGGTGACGGGACGGGCGTGGACTGATACAACAGTGCATGAAGACGAGTGAGTTTCGCGCGCTGGGGTATCGGATGGTGGACGAGATCGCGGCGTATTGGGAGCGGCTGGAGCGCGAGCCGGAGGGTGTGCCTGTGCTTTCGCGCGTGAAGCCGGGGGAGATTGCGAGCAAGCTGCCGGAGCGTGCGCCCGAGCATGGCGAGGCGTGGGAGGCGATGTTCGCGGATATTGAGCGGGTGATCATGCCCGGGCTGACGCACTGGCAGCATCCGAACTTCTACGCGTTCTTTCCGGCGAATGTGTCGGGGCCGGCGGTGCTGGGCGAGATGCTGAGCGCGGGGCTGGGCGTGCAGGGCATGTTGTGGGCGACGAGTCCGGCGTGCACAGAGATTGAGACGCGCGTGCTAGATTGGCTGGGACGGGCGGTGGGATTGCCGGACTCGTTCTTGAGCACGAGCGCGAATGGCGGCGGGGTGATTCAAGGGACCGCGAGTGAGGCGGCGCTCGCTGCGCTGGTGGCGGCGCGGCACCGGTGTGTGCAACGGGGAAGGCAGCCGCGGGATTTGTGCGTATATACGTCGACGCAGGCGCACTCGAGCATTGTGAAGGCTGCGATAATCGCGGGGATCGCGACGGGACCGGAAGATCGCAGCCGTGTGAGACTGATTGGGGTGGATCGGGCGTTTCGGATGCGCACTGATGCACTGGAAGCGGCGATGCGGGCGGATATCGCGGCGGGATTGACGCCGGCGTTTGTGTGCGCGAGCGTGGGGACGACCAGTTGCACGGCGATTGATGATGTTGATGCCATTGCGCGGGTGATCGACGCGGCGGGTGCGCGGGATGCGTGGTTGCACGTGGACGCGGCACATGCGGGGGCGGCGTGCGTGTGTCCGGAGTATCAGTCGTGGCTGCGCGGGGTGGAGCAGGCGGAGAGCTTTTGTTTCAATCCGCACAAGTGGCTGCTGACGAACTTTGATTGCGATTGCTTCTGGACGCGCGATCGCGCGAGTCTGATCGGCAGCATGAGCATCACGCCGGAGTACTTGCGGAATGCGGCGAGCGATTCGGGCGCGGTGTTTGATTATCGCGATTGGCACGTGCCGCTCGGGCGGAGATTTCGGAGTCTCAAGTTGTGGTTCGTGATGCGGCACTACGGGCTCGCGGGGCTGCGGGGGTATATCCGAGAGCACATGCGGCTGGCGGAGCTGCTAGAGGGGTGGGTGCAGGCCGATGAGCGATTTGAGATGGCTGCGCCGCGGACGATGAACCTGGTCTGTCTGCGGCTGAGGGCGCGGAGCGGGGAGAGCGACGCACAGGCGGACGCGCGGACGAAGCGGGCGATGGATGCGATCAATGCGAGCGGCGCGGCGTATTTGACGCATACGACGCTGCCGGTTTTTGACGAGCGCGGGGAAGTGACGGGGTCGCGCGTGGTGCTGCGCGTGTCGATCGGTGCGACGATGACGCGGGAGGAACATGTGCGAGGGTTGTGGGAGCTGCTGCGGGCGCAGGCGGACGTGGCGTGAGCGGGGAGCGGGCTAACCTCGCGCATGATGCAGATGCGTGTTGCGGCAAGGCGTGGTGATACGCGGACACTGGTGCGGCGCGTTTTGCTGGCTGCGCTGTGCGTGGCAGCGACGGGGCTGGGTGCGTGTCAGAGCACGGCGAGCGGCGACGGACGATTTGCCGTCGCTGATGGCGCTTACGAGAAAACGTTTGATGCGGCGCGACTGGTGCTGCGTGAGCAGCGATTCACGCTGGATCGCGTGGATGCGCAGGCGGGTGTGATCACCACGACTTCGCAGCCGGCGGCGGGGCTGATTGCGCCGTGGGAGACCGTGCAGAGCAGCGCGAGTGATGAAGTGGAAGATCTGCTGCACCAGCAGGCGCGGCGGGTGCGCGTGGAGTTTGTGGAGAACGAAGGCGGCGCGCGTGTGCGCGGTGTGGTGACGGTCGCGGTCGAGCGCACGCAATCGGCGCATGTGCGGCCAAGTCAGATTGTGGGACTGACGACGCAGACGATTGATCCGCAAGCGGAGGCGCGAGGACAGGCGGGTGTGTACACCGTGGTGGTGCGTCGCGATGATGCGCTGGCGGCCCGGCTCGCGAAGCTGATTGAGCAGCGGGCCGCGAAGGCGGAATGAACGCGCGAGGTGCGATATGCAATGCGCGGCGTGCGATGATGCACGGCCGGGAGCCTCAGTGCTGAGCGGGCGGAATGTGGCCCAAAGCCTTGGCGACCAGTTCGCCGCGTGAGTTGGCGTTGAGCTTGCGGTGCAGGCTCTTCACGTGATCGTGAATAGTGTGAGGACTGCGGCCCAGGATCTCGCTGATTTCCTTCACGCTGTGACCCAGCACAAGTTGGTCGAGGACTTCCTGCTCGCGATGCGTGAGCCACTGGATGGACTCGGGGCCGGAGCCGATGGCGACGGCGGCGAGCTTGGCGAGGAGGGTGGTGCCGAGGCGGACGACCATCATGCTCTCGAAGGATTCATTGGCTGAAGCGGGCAGCACGACGTAGGTGATGATCTTGCGAACGCGATTGGCTTGCGAGAGCGTTGCGGCGGTCGCGATGAGGGAACCAATTGCGGGGATATGCAAGTAACTAGCGTGAGGCATGCCGTGCATGTCGGCGCGGGCGTACGCCGCGGAAGCGACATCACCGTCGCTGGGGATACGGGCACCATCGGGAGCCCAAGGGATTCCGGTCAATGCTTCAACACGCACGCGGAGGTCGAGGGCTTCATCGCGAGCAGTCTGCCCATTTCGTGTGGCAGCGGCGCCGACGGAAAGCACATCACGCAGGCGGCCAGCATCGCCCATATCGGCGAGCAGCACAGCGACATCGGCATGTGGAAGAACGGCGGCGATGGCAAGAGCTGCCCGGTCGCACCAATCAGGCGTAGGCACAGCGGGGAGCTTGCCAATGGCTTGCGTGAGAGCGGAACAGCTTTCGAGCATGTGTTGCATGCGATCCAACTCTGTTTGCGAGGTGATGCTGGCGGTCAGTGTTTGCATATATGCCTGCTCTTTGGCTTACACACTCAAGCAGAAGAACTTCGACACTTTGCAAGAGAGTCAGAAGTTTTCGGGTCAGCGAACGCGGGGAAAACACGGATGCGTAGTGACGAGAACCCATTACTGGGCAGCTGGGACACTAAGTCGTGTATACAGCGTGAAAACGCACAGGTTTCGTCGGTCTGGCGTTCGTGCGAGCCTGCGTCGTAAAAAAGCACACGACGCGAACACATGGGCTCGCAAGCACTGGATGCATGACGTCTCGCGACCGAGCGAGTGATCCGGGTTGGAGAGTCGGAGATGTGAGGTCACGAGAAACCTACACATTGGACCGACACGCCATGCAGACCGGACTTACATCGGCAGCATATCTGATTTTCAAGCGTGTGTGTTGCGTGATTTAGTTGTACCAACACGGAATCACAAAAATCCGGGGGTCGAGAGGGGCTGAGCGAGGGAAGAAATCCTGTCGCCTACGCTGGCGGTCTTTGGCGAGAATGGACTGGAGAGCATTGATGACTTCCGCAGGTCGTGCAACGTCGCAGCGCATCGTGATTCTTGGCGCGGGCCCTACGGGCCTGGGAGCGGCATACCGGCTGAAAGAGCTGGGATACAAGAACTTTGTGGTGTACGACCGACATGACTATGTCGGGGGATTGTCGCACAGCTTCGTCGACGAAAAGGGCTTCACGTGGGACATCGGCGGACACGTGATGTTCAGCCATTACACGTACTACGACAAGTGCTTTGACACCCTGATGGGTGAAGAGTTCACACTTAACAATCGTGAGAGCTGGGTGCGGATGTTTGATACGTGGGTCCCTTATCCGTTTCAGAACAACGTGCGGTACCTGCCTAAGCAAGCGGCGTTTGAGTGCATCGCGGGGTTGGTCAAGGCGCAGAACGGCAAGGGCAAGGTCGCCAGCGCGCAGGCGGCGAGCAACTTCGGCGAGTTCATTGACGCGGTGTTCGGTGAAGGCATCGCGAAGCACTTCATGCGGCCTTACAACTTCAAAGTCTGGGCGTATCCGCCTGAGCGCATGAACAAGCACTGGATCGGCGAGCGCGTGGCGGTGATTGACGTGGAGCGTGCGCTCAAGAACGTCATCATGGGCACGGACGACTTTGGCTGGGGACCCAACAACCAGTTCAAATTCCCGCGCAAGGGCGGCACAGGTGAGTTCTACAAGCGCTTCGGGCCTGCCATCGGTTTTAATGATGGCAAGGGCAACGGGCACATTCGCCTCAACAAACGCGTGACGACGATTGACGTGGATGCGAAGGTCATTACGTTCAGTGATGGCACGACGGACACGTATGACATGCTCATCAGTACGATGCCGGTGGATGTGCTCACGGGGAAGGTGCTGAGCGAGCAAGCGAGCAAGAGAGGGGGCGAAGACAAGTCGCTGGGTGAGATTGCGAAGATCGCGTCGGGGCTGCTGCATAGCAGCGGGTACATGGTGGGCATCGGGCTCAAGAGCCGGACGCCTGGCGGGGGAACGCCTGACACCAAGAGCTGGATGTACTTTCCGGAAGAGAACTGTCCGTTCTATCGCGTGACGTATCTGAGCAACTACTCGCCCTTCATGACGCCCGACAAGGACAACTACTACTCGCTGCTGTGTGAAGTGAGCGAGAGTGATGTGAAGCACACGCCCGGCGAGAACGGGAAGAAGCCTGAAGCGGTCATTGAAGACTGCATTCGCGGTCTGGAGAACGCGGGCCTGCTGGAGCCGGGCGAGCGTGCGAACATCGTGAGCCGCTGGTGCTACTACGCGGACTATTCGTATCCGACGCCCAGTGTGGAGCGTGATGCGATTCTGAGCGAAGTGATTCCGTGGCTGGAAAATCGCCAGATCTATTCACGCGGGCGCTTCGGCATGTGGAAGTACGAAGTCGCGAACACCGACCACAGCCTGATGCAAGGCGTGGAACTGGTGAATCGGCTTGTGCTGGGTGAAGCCGAAACAACGATCGGCATGGTGTACAAGGTGACCGAGGACGGTCGCAACGCCGCGACGCACGAGCGGCCTGCGCACGCGGGCAGCGGTGAGAAGCGGATCGCGAAGCAGACGGCCCCCACTATTGAACCCAAGCATGTGGGCGATACCGGCGCGGGTGACATCAGCGAAGATGAACTGGCGGTGGGTGATCAGGTGGGCAAGCGCTGAGGACTCCCAAAGCGTGCGAACGATACACGTGAGAAAAAACACGCCCCGGCATGGAGGCCGGGGCGTGAGGGTCAAGGCGTGAGAGTGGCTTCTTCCGCTCACTGGCATTGGCCGCCGGCGAGCACGTTGAAGAAGTCGATCACGTCCTGATCTTCAGGGAATACGCCGTTGTTGTTGAAGTCGATATCTTGGCAGCCCAGCGTCGCATTGCAGGTGTTGGGCGTGCCGCCCGCCAGCACATCGAAGAAGTCAATCACGTCCTGATCTTCAGGGAACACGCCGTTGTTGTTGAAGTCGATGCCGTCACACCCTGTTCTCACTCTAACGATAGAGAAGTCCATGTTTCGCAATGTGGTGGTCGACCGCCCCGCCAAGACCAACGAGCCGTCATCAAGTGCCAACGGTCCGGCAGTGAGTTTGTCATCGGATGCGGCCGACAGAGCCGCATCAAAGATGGTGTTCGTTGTGATCTGGCCGGTCGCGGCTGCGAGCGTGATGGCATAGAAGTTATGATCGGAAATCACCGTTGGTGCTCCGCGCGTCCAACCTGCAACCACAACATCACTGCCGCGCATGACGATGCCGCGACGTCCGGTCACGTAATCGGTTGTGCCCTGCGGTCCATTCCAGACCGCTGCCCAGTCGGCCACGCCTCCGGACGCCGAGAATCGCGTCACCACGACGTCGGTCGGCTGATTGGATGCTGACGCCTGAAGACCTGCAGCGTACACGTTCCCCGCATCATCCATCGTGACGCCCGCGGAGGGCCACTGATTAATGCTCGTGGGATCGTTCCACGTTGATGTCCAGAGCAGTTGGCGATCACTGGCGAACTTGGCGACGAAGAAGTCGCCGACGCCTGGACCAGTCACGCCGCTTGAAATCGCGATCTGCCCCGTCTGCGGATGCACAAACATCCCAGAAACGCCGCGAGAGGGAAGCGACCCGACAGCTGTTTCAGAGACGATCGCGTTTGTTTGGTCATCGATCTCGCTGAGCATAACCGTGAAGTCGCTTCCCGTGGCCGGAGTGCTCGCAAGGAGAATTCGTCCGTCTTGAGCGACCTTGAGAAACGCGGGCGATGTCGCTGCATCGCCGCCAAGCGTCATAATGTCCTGCAGCAGCGACCCGTCGGAACCAAAAACTGCAAGGCCGCCACGGACACCTCCGCTCACAGTCGGATTCGCGAAGTAGGAAACGTAGATTTTTCCCGAAGGGCCGATCGCAATCGATGACGGTCCCAACGACACAACGTCGGGGGGCAAGTACGTTCTAGACCACTGCAGTTGTCCGTTCTCGCTGACACGCATGAGACCGATTCCGAAAGCACCCAAGAACGGAGTGTTGGGATTGTCGTTCGCGTTGTACTGCAGCGTGGCCTGACACATGACGACTACATCACCGTTTGCCGCCAAAACGCCCTGCTGTGCAACATCAATGCCCGACTGCTGCTGCGGAGTCGTCTGCAGATCGCCCACCGTAGGAAAGTCATGGGTCAGTGACCACACAACGCTACCTTGCGGGCTGAACTTGACAATCGCAGCATCGCTGTGAGACAACAAACGCGGGTGGATGGGGGGCGGCGGAGGTGGCAGAGGCGTGTTTTGCATCGTGTCTGAACTGCCGAACAGATAAATACCTCCGACAGCGTCCCTGACGATGTCGTAGGCGACATCAACGGATCGATAGGACGTGTTGGGCCGTGTCCCGTCCCATGTCGATGACCACAGTACAGACTGTCCGTGGGCACCCGCCGTCGCCATGAACGTCATGAGAACAACACCCAAACCCATGCGCTTACAGATAGCTGCCATGATCATCTCCTTGTCGCTCCAAGGATGCGGAGCGTCTCACCTTTTCGTACACAAGAACACCACGGTTGCTTGATTTGTACAAATCACTTCACAAATTCTGTAGCGACAAGTGTCCTTAATGCCTGAATGATCGATATACTGCTGGCACGCCATGGCTTCCGTGTCTGGATCAACATCTTCTGCCCCACGTGAATCCTCGACTTTCGAATCGATTGCGTGCTCGCTTTCCGAACGAACCCGAGACGTGCTCGCGAGAGTGCTGCAGCAACTGCCCGGCGCGCCAGTTCGCCCACTTGACCTCTCTACAGCGCTGGCGATTGACATGAATCTGGCTTGGAAGGTGTGCCAGGTCGTATCGGCCGCAGATCCATATGCGGCTCTTCAGCGACTGCCCGGTGCGGAAGCGATGCGCATTTTCCGTCGAGCAATCTCGCGAAAGATGATCAGCAAAGAGCTTCTCTCCGAGCTTGACGCGGTGCTCGCGGATCATGCCCAGCTGATTGTTGTGCACGCTGGCACCCGAAAAGGACTGGATCTCCTTCTGGGCAATCTCGCCGACTCAGGCGCGATAGCGACGGATCTGGCATCGCGACGAGCGGCGTCACACGCGATGTCCGGGTTGCTTGGAGTGCGTGCGAAGACTCAAGTAGTCACGTACATCTTCGCGCCGACTGAGGATGGGATTTCGCAGAGCGTGCCTCCCCATAAGACCCAGGCGGTGATTCTGCGCGGGATGGTCGCATTTCAGCGGATGCGTCCTGATATCTCGTGGACGATCGGACGTGGTCGACGATCAAACAACGACGGATCACCGCATGTCGCCATTCCTGTACAGCCACTTGACCCATCCATGGCCACTCGATATGGAGGCGTTCCGTTGTTTCATACGGATAACGCGATGCCGCCGGTCGTGCGCTCGATTTCAGACGACGGCCTGACTACCGACCGCGTCACAGCAGGACCTGTCGGCATGCGCGGCGCGGTGAGTTTCTTTCTCGCTGAGCGCATCACGTCTGCCCTGCCTGCTCAACGTGATGACCGCAACTCACACCTCCGATTGGTCGCGACATCCCACACTCCTGCCGATTCGCTTGTACTCGACGTCTGCTTTCACGAGAGATTGCCACCGTTGGGACCTATGGAGCTGCGACTCATGTCGGAGCTTGGCGGCCCCAGCATCAGCACGGCATCGCCGTCAGAGTGCATCCATATGCGATTGTGCGAAAGCGTCGAGGACCGTGGCACAGGTCTGCAATGCCTTAGACTTGAAGAGTCGGCTGCATATCTGCCGACTCTGCTTCGCGCCTGCGAATCGGCGGGGATATCGGAACGCGGCTTGAGGAGCTATCGAGTTAGAGTGCAGTTGGCTCCTGTCCCGTGCAGCATCATGATCCAACGTGCGCTGCTATGGTGAGTACGGCTCAGTCGGCGGGCCTTGGCAATTGCCCGCGCTCATGAGCAAATGGGCCACAGCGGGTCGAGAAACTAGTTCTCGACTGCCCCGGACTGTCTGGAAAGCCTGCCGTAGACGAAGGCGACGCCCATCATGATGAGGCCGACGACCAGGAACGTGGCGATGCGCCAGACGGGGCTGACGGCGGTCAAGTCGTAGAAGACGACTTTGCCTGCGGTGAGGCCTAGCAGGGCGAGGCCGATGTAGCGGAGCGAGGCGTTGGCCCAGCGGAAGCCGGCGGCAAGGGTGAGTACGGCGGCGATGGCCCACCAAACGCTGACCGCGCCGCGGGTGGAAGTTTGAGCGGTGAAGAGCTGCTGCGTCACAGCGCTGACTGCGAGGCTGCTGGCAGCGAAGGCGAGCATGCCGCATGCGCTGTGCAGAACGAGGGCGCGGTCGGTGAGCTGTGTGCGATTGCGCCAGGTGATGAAGGAAGTGATGGCGGCGAGCGCAATGCCGGCAAGTGCGATGTGCGCGGCGGGGGTGATGAACCAACCTGCGTCGAGCATGTAGCTGGCGAAGAGGAGCAGCCAGAGCGCGGCGGATGCGAGAGCGACGAGGAGCGAGGCGAGATCGAGGCGCAGGGCACGAGGGGCGCGGAAGAAGGAGAGCAGCAGGGTGAGGCCAATCCAGATCCAGAGGATGGATGTGGCGTGTGCGTTGGCGTGCAGCGGCGCGAGAAGCAGCAACATAATGGGCAAGCACGCGCGGGCGAAGGCGGCGGGCATGGACGGCTCGTCTGGTTCGACCGCGAGGGCGACGGTCCAGATGCAGGCGAGCAGAACGGCGACAAGGCTGGCGACCGTGAGCACGAGGCCGGCGATGCTGACCGACGCAAAGCCGGCGGGCCCGGCGAAGACGCGAGTGAGCAGGAAGATGAGGGTTGCAAGCGAGAGCAAGATCAAGCCGTAGACGCGCATGGGCTTTGATGCGAGACGCGGGCCCATGACGGCGGCGGCGAGACCGATGACGGCGAAGGCGGTGATCTGCGCGTAGCCGCCCAGCGCGGCGGCGATGACGACGATGAGCAGCAGCGCGAACTGCACAAGCATGACTTGTCCGAGCACGTGACGCAACGTGGCGGGAAGGCGCGAGATGCTTGCACCGAAGGGGGCGAGCACGCCTGCGAGCATGGCCGAGGCGGTGCAGACGGCCAAGGGCACCATCCATGTGCGAGTGCTGCCGGCTTGGGCGAGGAGGAACATGGCAAGGCCGACCGCCCAGCTTGTTGTGGCAAGGACGGCGAACGCGAGCGACTGGGCACGGAAGAGCTGATCGGCGGGCAGGCGGTCATCTTCGTGCGCTTCGGCGGGTTGCTTGGCGAGCCACGCGTTGATGACGGCATCGGCGTGGACGAGCAGCCACGCGAGTGCGACGGCGATCAATCCAGCGGTGAGCGGCACGACAGATGAGAGGGACCAGAGTGAGAGCAGGATGGCTGCGCCGCCGGTGGCAAGGACGCGGACGAGTGCGCTCGACTTGACGGTGTGCTTGTGCTCGAGCCATGTGGACGAAGCCAGACCAATGACCATGAGGCAGAGGACGTAGGCGGGAAGCGCGAGGATGGCGACTTCGGGGCCTCGCATAAGAATGGGTGCGAGGTAGCCGCCTGCGAGTGAGACGGCGACGATGAAGGTCAGTCGCATGCGCACGCCGATGACGGTGCCGAAGATGGCGACGGCGAGCATGATGGCGACGCCTTGAGCGGGCTGCAGCAGGTTGAAGAGCTTGTGTGCGGCGTAGACGCTGGCGTAGATGGTGCCCAGCCCCGCGCTGGCGGACCCGCAGGCGGCCCAGGAGCCCCAGCGCTTGCGGACAAATTCGGCGAGGGCGACGAGCGTGATGCCGAATGCGCCAGCACCGAGGCAGCGCCAAAGCGGCGCGACGCGGAGCCAGCCTTGGTCATAGCCCAGCTTGACGAAGAGCGAAGCGGCGATGACGACGGCGATCGCTCCGAGAGCGGCGTACCAACGACCGGCGAGGAGTTCTTCGAAGTTGATGCCGGTGCGCGGCGCGGGCGCGGGTTGGGGTTGTGGGTTGCGCTGGGCGAAAGACGCTGGTGTGTTGCGCGGTTCGGCGGCACGTGCTTGCATTTTTGTGAAGACGAAGGCGCTCGTAGGGGAAGGTGGCGGCGGAGCAACGCTGCTCTTGGGCGGCTCGACGTGGTAGGGGAATTCGTGATCGATGATATCGGGGGCTTGCTGGGCAGCGAGGAAGGCAGCGGCGCGCTGGCCTGGTGCGGAGGCTTCGGGGGCGAGTTGGATGACTGGTGCCGGCACGGGGGCGGTATCGGCTGGTACGGGCGGGCGCGCTGCTTCGAGCTGGGTCACGCGGCGCTGGAGGTCGGTTACGGTGGCGCGCATGCCGGGCTGGGAACGTTGGGGCTGGTATCGCGCGGAGTGGGTGCCTGCGGGGCGGGCGGCAGAGGAAGATCGCGGGCGGGGCGTCATAGTAAGTGAATACTAACATACAAGACGCGGGTTGTCAAGAGTGGAAAACCTCCTAGAAAATGGAGCCTCAGGAGGGAAGTGTGCCGTCGGCGGCGAAAAGGCCCGACGGATTGGCGGCAGAGCGGGCGTCGAGACGCTTGGGTTCGGGCAGTTTGGCTTCGGGTAGTCTGGCCTCGGGCACTCGGGCCTCGGGCGGTTGCGTGAGCGATCGGGCGCGGTTGTCGACGGCGCCGATAGCATCGAGCTCACGTGCGGACTTGGCGCCGGCGTCTTCGAACTTGCGGAGCGTGGGCAGGAGGCGCGTGTCGAAGGACGCGGCGCACTTGTTGAAGCGGTCGACCGCTTGATTGAGCGATACACCCAGATCGCCGAGGTGCGAGAAGGCGACGGCGGCGCGCTGGAGCAGTTCCTGCCCGAGTGACTTGAGTTCGATAGCTTCCTTGGCGAGCTTCTGTTCCTGATAGCCCACGTAGACAGCTCGCAGCATGGCGATGAGTGTGCTTGGTGTGGCGAGGATGACGTTGTCAGCCCACGCGCGTTCGAGCAGGTCGGGGCGGCGTGCGAGGGCTGCGTCAAGGAAGGCATCGTGCGGCAGGAACATGACGACGAACTCGGGGCTGCCTTCGACTTGTGTCCAGTACTTCTTCTTCGCGAGTGCGGAGGCCTGCTCGGTCACGTGGCGCGCGAAGCGTTCGAGGTGGGCATCGCGGTCGACGTCGGTTGTGGCTTCCTGCGCGTCGAGATACGCCTGGATGTTGGCTTTGGCATCGACGATGACGGTGCGGCCCGTGGGCATCTTGACAACCATGTCGGGACGTTTCTGCTGGCCTTCGTCGTCGGTGTTGTTTTCCTGCAGGGAGAAATCGCAATACTGCGTCATACCGGCGAGCTCGGCGACTTTTTTCAGTTGAATCTCGCCGTAGCGGCCGCGGACTTCGGGCTTGCTGAGGGCGCGAACGAGCTTACTGGTTTCGGTGCGGAGGACATCGCCGGCTTGTGCAACAGAGTGGAGTTGGCGCTCGATGTTGGCGTTGCGCTCGGCGACGTTTTTGTCGATGGCGTTGAGTTTTTCGTCGGTGGCTTTGAGCGTGTCGCGGATGGGGGCGAGCAGTTGTTCGAAACTGGCTTTGCGCTGTTCGAGTTCGCCGATGCCC
The DNA here is from genome assembly GCA_046316615.1 of Phycisphaerae bacterium. Lineage (GTDB taxonomy): Bacteria > Planctomycetota > Phycisphaerae > Phycisphaerales > UBA1924 > BJHL01. Next base: position 214,909 of record JBKDAN010000016.1, on the reverse strand, counting down.
TTTTGCGTCTGTGTGGCGAGTGACTGCTGCGCGAGTTGGAGGAACTGCTTGCTGCTGGCATCGAGTGCGCTGGCACTGAGGGCCTTGAACTTTTCTTCGAGCTTGGCGTCACGTTCGCGGTCGCGCTGCTCGACTTGCGTGCGGAAGAGTTCGTGCTGATCGACCAGGGCGCGTTCGCGCGAGGCCGCGAGTTGTTCGATGCGGGCGACTTCGGCTTCGGCGGCTTCTTGGAGAGCCTGGAGGTCTTTCTGCAGTTCGACGAGGCGCGTGGATTGGGCGTTTATCTGATTGCGCAAGCTAGTGAGTTCGCGTTCGCGGGTGGCGAGGGTTTCGCGCGAGGCGGCGAGGTCGCGCTGGTCGCGCTCAAGGTTGGCGCGGAGGACGTTGAGCTCGCTGGTGGTTTGGCCGGAGCGCCAGAGCAACCAGATGCAGCCGGCGACGGCGACGAGAGCAACCACACCGAGGGCGAGTTCGAGGGGCGTCATAGTGGATGGTAGTTGGGGGCCGACCGTCATCCGAACGTGGGCGGGAGCGATTTGGGGGCTGCCAAGTTGGCACTCGGGATGGGAAGGGCGGGGTGCCAAGGTGGGAAACAGAAAGCACGGACGCGGTAGAGTTGTCGTAAGTCTTTGGAATACAGCCGCCCCGGAGGGGCGGCCCACCAGAGACAGACTGGCACGCGGGTTGCCCATTGTGTAGCGTGGTGATGCTGCGCCGCCATCCTGAAGACGCTCTGCCGACTGGGTCGGCGGCGTTTGGCTGCGCGGGTGGCGGCATGGGTGGTCGGCTGAATCTGCTGCTGAGCTACGCGGGCTGGGAGACGGACCCGTGGGTAAACCGACTGCCTCGGCTGCTGGAGCCGATGGGCATCATGAGCCATCGGGCGCAATCGGGGCGCGAGGCGACGCGAGTAATTGAGCAATTGCCGATTCATATCGCGGTGGTTGATTTGGGGCTGCCGCTGGATGCGGCGGAAGCGGATGATGAGTTTGCGGAGGGGGGCCCTCGGCTGCTGGAGTTGCTGGCGCGATTGTCGCAGCCGCCGCCGGTGGTGGTGGTGAAGCGACGGCGCAGCGCACGCGATGAAGCGCGGGAGCTGAGCGCGGCGCTGAAGTCGGGTGCATTCGCGGTGGTGGACAGGCCGCGAGAGAGCCATGAGCTGGATCTGATGTTGGAAGTGTTACGCCGGTGCTTGCAGCGACATTACCAAGGTCGCTGGCCGGGATGAAGAGGAAGAGTTCACCGCAAAGATGCCAAGGACGCAAAGAGGGAGAACAGAGAGCAGAGAACGGGAAAGACAATGTGGAGTGTCAGGCGGCAAGACCGCTCATTTCTCTCCGCTTTCCGTTCTCATCTTTGCGTGCTTCGCGTCTTTGTGGTGAGGTTTGAATTTCAAGAGGAGTCCTTATGTCGAAGACCGCTAGCAAGAGCAGCAAAACGACCGTTCGTCCGCTTGGCGACAAGATTCTCGTGAAGCGCGATGAAGCCGCGAGCAAGACTGACTCGGGCATTTTTCTGCCCGAAACCAGCAAGGACAAGCCCAAGACCGGCGTGATCGAAGCCGTGGGCACGGGCAACCTGAACACCGACACCGGCGCTCGCATCCCGCTGACGCTGAAGAAGGGTGATCGCATCATCTTCACGAGCTACTCGGGCACGGAAATCAAGCTCGATGGCGTGGAGTTTCTGATGATGAGCGAAGATGATGTGCTCGCGGTGATTGACTGAAAGAAAGAAGGCACTGGGCACTGGGCACTGGGCATTGGGCACTAGGGTCAAACCAAATGCCACAACGCAATCGCCTCGTGCCTCATAGCTTCTCCCATGACTTCCGACCAACTGCGACAAGCCCTGCGCGAACTCAATGGCGAACGCGACCTGATGGTTGTGTTTGCTGATGTGCCTTCGCCTGTGCCTGGTGTGGCGAGTCTGGAAGTCAAGCGGGCGATGCTCATTCCTGATGAGGCTGACCACCTTGTCAAGGTCACGGATGGTCAATCGGTCTATGTGCTTGATGCACCGCGGGTGACGTGGGTTCGCATCGGGCTGGGCAAGACAGTGAAGTAACGACAGTCAAGCAACGAAACACAGTCACTGCAAGGGACGGGAAGAAAGAGAAAAGAGAGCAGAGAACTGGAAACACAACCAACCGGTTTCGGGCCACAAGCCCCGTTCCCCGCTCTCTTTCCCACTCTCGCAGTGAAATGCAGATTCTCAGAAAGGTAAACAAATGGCCGCTAAATCCATCGCTTTCAACACCGACGCGCGGGAGCGCATTCTCAAGGGCGTGCAGAAGCTCGCCCACGCCGTCAAGGTCACGCTCGGTCCTTCGGGCCGCGTGGTGGTTCTTGAGAAGTCCTTTGGCGCCCCCACCGTCACCAAGGACGGCGTGACGGTCGCGAAGGAGATCGAACTGGAAGACCAGTACGAGAACCTGGGCGCGCAGATGATCAAGGAAGTCGCGAGCAAGGCGAGCAAGGACGCGGGCGACGGCACGACCACCGCCACCATCTACGCCGAAGCTATCTACAGCGAAGGCCTGAAGGTCATCACCGCTGGCGCGAACCCCAACCTCGTGAAGCGCGGCATTGACATGGCCGTGAACGAAGTCGTCGCGGAACTGAAGAAGCTCAGCAAGAAGGTGGAGACCAGCAAGGAAATCGCGCAGGTCGGCACGTGCAGCGCCAACCACGACGAGCAGATCGGCAAGATCATCGCCGACGCGATGGACAAGGTCGGCAAGGACGGCGTGATCACGGTCGAAGAAGGCAAGAGCCTGCAAACCGAAGTTGATCTGGTTGAAGGCATGCAGTTTGACAAGGGCTATCTGTCGCCCCACTTCGTGACCAACGTGGGCACGATGGAGACGATCCTTGAGAACCCCTACGTGCTGATCAGCGAGAAGAAGATCGGCAGCGCGAAGGACCTGCTGCCCATCCTCGGCAAGATTGCTGAGAGCGGCAGCAGCCTGCTGATCATCGCGGAAGATGTCGAGAGCGAAGCGCTCGCGACGCTCGTCGTGAACAAGATTCGCGGCGTGCTGAAGGTCTGCGCGGTCAAGGCTCCGGGCTTTGGCGATCGCCGCAAGGAAATGCTGGGCGACATCGCGACCCTCACCGGCGGCAAGGCTGTGATGGAAGAGCTGGGCATGGATCTCGAGAAGCTCGAGATCGCCGACCTCGGTCGCGCGAAGAAGATCGTCGTCGACAAGGACAACACGACCATCGTCGAAGGCGCGGGCAAGAGCGATGCGATCAAGGGCCGCATCGACATGATCCGTCACCAGATCGACGCGGCCAGCAGCGACTACGACCGTGAGAAGCTCGAAGAGCGTCTCGCGAAGCTGTCGGGCGGCGTGGCGCAGGTCAACGTCGGCGCGGCGACCGAAGTCGAGATGAAGGAAAAGAAGATGCGTGTCGAAGATGCGCTGCACGCCTGCCGTGCGGCCGTTGAAGAAGGCATCCTGCCCGGCGGCGGCGTGGCGGTGCTGCGTGCCCGTCAGGCTCTGGACAAGCTCCGCAAGAAGGTCGAGGGCGACGAGCGCAGCGGCATCGACATCGTCTACCGCGCGGTCGCGGCCCCCGTCAAGCAGATCGCAGCCAACTGCGGCCTGGACGGCAGCGTCATCGCGAGCAAGATCGAAGAAGGCACGCAGGCCAACTTCGGCTACAACGCCCTCACCCACGAGTACGGCGACATGATCAAGATGGGCGTGATCGTGCCCACCAAGGTCGAACGCGTCGCGCTGCAGAACGCGGCGAGCGTAGCGGGCCTGCTGCTCACGACCGAAGCCGCGATTGTCGAGATTCGCGAGAAGAAGCCCGCGGGCGGCCACGACCATGACCACGGCGACGACTATTGATTGATCTTCGCCATCACGCAACACACACGCCCCGCTCGCCCCGCCAAGGTCGAGCGGGGCGTTTTTCTTGGGGAAGAGGCACTGGGGAGAGACATGAAGGCACTAGGCATCAGGCACTAGGCACTAGGGAAAGTCCGCGCGGCATTCGGCACCCGCAACGCGGGCCATACAAACCGTCATTCGGCATTCGTGCTGGCGCAGGCTCTGTGGTCCATGTGTGCATCCGGCGTCGCTTGCGACGAATCACGAATCACGAATGCCGAATGCCGCTCTCTCCTCGCCCCCACCCGCTCCGCGACTTGCTTCTCCCGCTACGCGGCAACAGTCGCACTCGCCACATTGCTCCACGGCCCGCGTTGGCCTCTGCTCGACACGTAGCGGACCTTGTAATACGCCTGTTTGCCCACGGCTTGCCCATCGAGCGTGAATCGCGCAGCGCTCTCGCTGACGCTGTCCACGTACACGAACGCGGCATCATCGGTGGGCATCGGCGCATCGGCGTTGGCAATCGCGCGATACACCTCGGCCCGCTGCACGCCCTTGGGTTTGGCTTTTCTCACTGCCGCGCCGCTGCTGCCCGCCGCTTCGCCTTCCACCACCAAGCGAAGTTCATGCACAAATCGCTCGACCGGTGCTGCGCTCACCAAGGGAGCCACGCGCGGCGTGCTCGTCCGCGTGCGCGTTGCCTTGCGAGCCGTCAGCCCCGCATCCACACGCACGCTGTTGTCCATGTCGGGCTCGTGCTGAGCCTGCTGGGCCAGCATCCGCACAGCCTCCAGCAGCGCGTCCCGCGCTGCGTCTTTGGCCGCCGTCGCCGCACGCGCCGCCGCATCCGCAGCCACGCTCGCCGCAAACGCCTCAGCAAACGCCTCCCGCAGCACCAGCACATCATTCACGAGCTTGTTATCAATCCCCTGCCCCGCATACCAATCCCCAACCACCGTGGACATCTGATTGACCCACGGCACCAGCGATGCTTCACGACGAGGGATGTAGTCGGGCATGGGAAGGACGTCGGTCGTTTGTCGGAGGGGGATAAGTGCAAATGGCTAAATGACCAAATGGCCAAATTGCCAAATGCAAGCCATCGCGCAACATTTGGCCATTTGGCAATTTGACCATTTGGCCATTTCGCAGCTCGCCCGCGCCCCTCCCCGCCCGCCCCGCAAACCAGCACGCCCAACCCGCAAACAGGAACGGACGGCTCGCGAAAGGGAACGCTCGCCCCGCGAAAAGGAACGCTCGCCCCGCGAGAAGGAACGAGCCGCCCGTTCCCACTCACCCGCAACCCGTTCCCACTCGCTTCTCCCGCGTGCCCGCTCCCGCATCACCCGCGCCCGCTCACGCTTCGCGCGTGCCTGTTTGCACTTCCAGCGTTCCCGCTCGCCTTTCCCGCGTTCCCGCTCGCCCTTCGCGCGTCCCCGTTCGCGCACCCGCCGCAAGCCCCCAGCAACCCGCCCCAAAGGGGCGCAGGGCTGTAGCCACGGGTAAAGCGCAGCCCGCGTCCTCGCGGGCGCAGCGCAACCCGTGGAAGCGAGACGCGAAAGGGAGGGCTGCCCCGAAGGGGCAGTGGACTTTCACTCTACGTTGGAAGTGTGGGCTGCCGCTGTGGTCCGCGCGTTGCTGCTGGTGGCCTCGCCCAAGACTCGCAAACGCACAATGAAGTAATACGGCTTGGCTTACTCGGCATCGCTGCCTGTCGAGTCGCCAGCAGCGGATTGCGAACGCACATACGCATCCCAGGCTTTCGCGACTTCGGAGTTATCGCCGTTCGTGACTCTCAATTCGTTCAGTTTCTCAAGCCACACAGATGCGCCTTCTGGGGAAAACTCGAAGTTCGCGAGCCCGTACGCGAGCACGTGAGCCAATCCGCCGATGACAGGCGGTGCGGCGGGAAATCGTTCGTACAGATGCCCGACGATCTTGAAGGCATGTTTGAACTTGTCGAAGTCAATATAGTCATCGTCGTGATCCGGGACGATGCGCTTCACCAGCTCGTGTAACGGTCCGACCCCTTTGACGCTCGACCAGCCCGCGTGATCCACGCAATCGAAGAAAATCGAGATCAAGCGGGCCTCGCCGGGCAACTCGCTCTTGTCGTCGCGCGATTCCACAAGCCAGTCAGCAATTCTGTAAGCAACTCTGTTCCAAACTTCGTGGCTGGCGGTGGGCTGCGACACGAGGTCATGCAACTCTTCCACGCAGCGGAGGTGGTCCGCGACCGCAAGATCTGGCATCTCGATCAATTCAGCACCCACTGCTCGCACCAAGGCTGGTTGCTGACGCGCAGAGAGCAATCTAAGGCCTCGCGGGCTCTTCGAAACGCGGGTAACCGGGGCCTCTTGCTCCGTGCCGTGACTGATCTGTCCGGGCTGTGATCGCGCGATTTCGCGAAGCATGTACTCCGCGAATTCAAACTCGCGTGATTCACGGCTTGCGAGAATCTCGTGGCACTGGGCAAGCACACGCGCCACCGCGCCGCTTCGCGGTTCGAGCAGGCCCGAGTCCTCGGCCTGCTTTGGAAAACTCTGGCAGCACCGCATACAGAAATCCGCCATCCCCAGTGTCCACGCCAAGGTGATCATCGAAGCAGCTTCAAGTGAATTTCGGGTCAGCCACTGCAAGACGAATGCTTCACCCAAGATGTCAGGCTCAATTGGGCTTGCGTGCGTGCGACCCGCGTCTGCGACGAGCAACTCGTAACGTTCGCCTGCCACCCAATCTGAGGTAGTGGGCATCGGCTGGACCTCGCGTTGCGCGAGTGCTCTGTGCAACGTCGCCCCATCCAAGCCGCCGCACATCGTCGCGAGGCATACGAGTTTCTCCCACGCTTCGTGAGGGGCACCCGGACCCGACCGATACTTATCAAGGCGATCAAGCGCTTCTTTCCACTCCTTTTCCTGCACGTAAGAGATGAGATCATCGAAAGAAAACTCGCCGGAGGTCTCGCGATGGGCCTTGGCGACCATCGCCACAAACAGCGGGCGCAGTTGCGGGTCCACGCGTTTCGCCACCGCGAGGCGATTGTCCAGCGCGTGAGGCGATGGCATTTCGCCCGCGAGTCTCGAATCTTCGGCGATGATCGCGCGGGCGGCTTCCACCGATACACCGGCGATTGTGCGACCTCCGTCGTTGATGTTGACGCGGTGGTACGTCTCTTGCACAGCCGCACCGTTCTTCTGCATGCTCATGCGGAGCGTCATGAGCCACGATGGTTCGCGAGGAACTGTGTCTTTGCTTCCCTTTGTCGCGGCACTGTTCTTGCCTGCAGCAGCATCTGCTTCTCCATGGGGTGCGAGCCGTTTGGCCCAGTTACTGCGTTCGAGCAGCAAGCATCGCACCTTGATTCCCCGCGGCCACGGGCGCACGCCCTGTGGCAACGGTGCATTACTCGTTGGCACGGCGCGCTGCGTCAAAATGTCGACAATCCGGCCGACGTACTCGGCGCGGACGGCCACTGTGTCAATGACGATCAGTGTGTGCTGACGCGGCGTCCATTGGCGCCAGTCGTTGAGGTCCGTCACGTCGAGGTCACAAAACCCCGCGTGCCAGACCTCAGGGCTGCTTGCCGCCTTGGATCGCTGGCGGCATACGTGCAAAGCGAGACGATTCTTGCCACTGCCTGCTGGCCCCACCCAGAGATCCCAACTGAACGCGTCGGGCTTGTCCAGCCACGCATTCAACTCCTTGAGTTCGTCCTCACGCCCCACGAGCGTTAATCGCTCCGATTTATAGTCAAGTTGGTTCCGCGTGCGGTCGGTGGGCTTGTTGGGCAGCGTGAGGTGCGGGGCGTGGGCGTCTTGCGCGGCACTTGTGGCTTCGCCGATTGCCGGAATCAGGACGGTGTCTTTGGCGATGCCTGCAAGGATCGCCGTCAGGCGAGCTTCGACGCCTGCAACCTGCGCGGTAAGGGCGGCGGCGCTGGCTTCGATGGCGGCGAAGGCCATGGGATCTTCGCGCTGGATCGTCTCGCCCAGCTCGGCGAGCTTGGCGATGATCGCATCGGGCAATGCTTCGAGATTACTCTTAGCGCAGGCGTCCATCGCCTGGGAAATGTCGAGAAGGTCCTGGGGAGCGAGCGTCACGCCAGACTCTTGGATCGCCGCTGCGATCTTCGCGACCGCGTCCTGCGTGGTTGCGGCGGTATTTGCGATAGCTTCGATCTTGGATGCAGCAGTCTGGGCGGACTTGCGGTTCTTGCAGGCGTTAATCAGGCCCACGCCGCCCAGCGCGGCGATGACCAGCAGCGAGGCGGGCGTTGCGCCATTGCCCACGCCCACGGCCAGCATTGCGTCTTTAAGCGAGCCGGTCTCACCCAGCTTCATCAGAATGCCCGCCATGCCGTTGCACAATAAGCCCGCTGGCACCGAGCCGGTTCGTTCGCAGATGCCGGTGATGAACTTGCCAAAATGCATGCAACATGCCCCTTTGAGATAGCTCGTGTAAAGACGCGGCAAACCGTATCAACGCACAACCGGGAGATGCGACGCGGCGAGCACATTTCCGATGTCGGTCGCTGTGGATGCAGATCGAGCGGCTGTGTAACACAGACAGGCAAAGACGGCAAACGTGCCTGCAAGTGACTTCATTGTGCCCCACGAACTTGTCTGCGATGTCCCCCAGTTGTTTGCCCTGCACCTATATTCGGAAGAATGCGGTGTGGATTGCGTGCTGAGGACTGATGCTGCGGCGGATGCGCGCAATGTCAACTCTGATGCCGGGGCTGCCGCCCCCGGCACCCCCGCTAGATATAGATACACGTGGGCGGCGGCGGGGGGCGGGAGGGGCGCAAGGTTTTCCTCTTCTCTGTGCTCTCTGTGCTCTCCGTGGTGAAATTGTCTTTCCTGTCTTTGGTTTTCCTTCGCACACGTGAAGTCGTGCTGCTTGCTGGCCGAGGAAATTTCGTCGGGCCTGCGGGCGTGCCTGGGCGGCGGGGCGGTTGCGGGTGTGGTCCTGTGCAGCGTGCATGGGGGCTTGTTGGTGAGCCGTCGAGATTCGTGCGTGTCTGGTGCGCTCCGTGCGGGGCGCCAAAGGACGCAAGGCATGTGTTGGCCCCGCCAACCAGAAAGGCTCATCATCATGGCAGACTATCTACCCGGTCCGGACGCTGACTATCAGGCGTGGGTTTCCAACTTTGTCACCTATGCGAACGCCAATTTGGCCTCGCTGGGGTTGACCGCTGCGGACCTGACGCCCGTCACGACCAATCAGACGCTCTTCAACACGGGCTTTGCGGCTCACATCACGGCCAAGAACGCGGCCCAGGCTGCGCGGCAGAGCAAAGACGAAGCTCGCGCGGGGCTGACCGCAGCGGTGCGTCCGCTCGTGCGCCGGTTGCAGGCTTCGGCGGTCGTCAGCGACGCCGAGAAGGCCGCGCTGGGCATCACCGTCGCGAGCGAGCCCACGCCCATCGGTCCGCCGACGACCGCTCCCATTTGCAGCATCGAGTGCGGAGCCCGCCTGCAGCACACGCTGCGCTTTGCGGATGAAACCACGCCCACACGCAAGAGCAAACCCGCGGGCGTGCTGGGCTGCGAGATCTGGCACTTTGTGGGCACCACGCCGCCCGCGAGCGCGGACCAGTTGCGATTCGTCGCGGTCGATACCAGTGCGCCGTTCACCGTGCCGTACACGAGCGCGGATGCGGGGAAAACCGCGTACTACTGGCTGCGGTGGGTCTCTCCCACGGGCGAACGCGGCCCCTGGGGCGAGCAGAGCCAGGCGACCATCGCGGCGTAAAGCCGGAGGCGTGCAAGGCAAATGCAGGCTCACCACAAAGACACAAAGACCACAAAGAGAGACAGGGAAGCCAGCGCGGGTGCGCTGGCTTTTTTCCTGGGGATGGTGGCTGGACGGGCTCAGCGGCCCAGTTGGAAGCGGCCTTTGCCTTCCTCGCCCTTGCGCATCGGAATCGGAACGTCGGCGCCCAGTCCATCGCCCAAGACATCGATGCGATACATGTTCTGTTCCTGCCGCGGGTGGGAGCTGATGCCGGTGACGCGGTGGGGATCAAACAGATAGAGCTGGACGTAGTGGAAAACCGGCACGAGGGGGAAATGCTCTTCGATGAGCAGGCGCTCGGCTTGCGAGAGGATGGCGAGTCGGCGGGAGGGGTCGGTTTCGTCGCGGGCCTGGGCAAGCAGCGCGTCGTAGGCGGGCTCACTGAACTTGCGGTCGTTGTTCCCGTTGCCGGTTTCGTTGATGTCGAGGAAGGTGGTCGGGTCGCCGTAGTCGCCGAACCAGCCAGCCCGGCTGATCATGAAGTTCCCGTTCTTGAGATCTTCGCGGAAGACCTTGATTTCTTTCATCTGCAGGCGGATGCGAACGCCCAGTTCGCGTTCCCAGTCTTTCGCGACTGACTGGGCGATGAGATCGTGGCCGCCTTCTTTGTTGAACATCAGTTCGATGGCGGGCAGGCCCTGGCCGTTGGGATAGCCCGCCTGGGCGAGCAGTTCGCGTGCGAGCTGGGGGTTGTAGGGCAGGCCCTTGGGGCTTTCGTAACCCGGCAGCGCGCTGGGCGGAATGAGCGTGTGGGCCACGGGCTCGCCGCTGCGGCGGATGTTCTGCGTGACGGCTTCCTTGTCGATGGTGAGGGCGAAGGCCTTGCGGACTCTGGGGTCAAAGAACGGGTTGGGGCGGCCATCGGACAGGCGCTCCAGGCAGTTGAAGTTGTAGAAGTAGGTGCCGAAGGCGGGGAAGGCGTGGATGTTTTTGCGAGGGTCAGGCGGCAGGCGGCGGTCAACTTCCATCGGGTCCAGCCCTTGGGCGCGCAGCGCGGCGACAGCGTCGGCGTGCTCGTTGTAGAACTCGCGCTTGGCGTTGAGCATCTCGCCGCGGTACTGCGGGGTGACGTCGCTCACCCAGTCGACGGAGCCGGTCTTGAAGGCGAGGACCTGCGCGTTGCCGTCTTGGATGCTGGGGATGGCGATGGAGCGGATATGCAGCGAGGATTTGCCCCAGTAGTGAGGGTTCTGCTCAAATCGCATGTCGCGTTTGAAGCGCCACGTCACGAGTTCGAAGGGGCCGTTGGTGACGAGCAGCGGCGGCTTGGTCCAGTCGGGGCGCGTCTTGATGGCGGCAGTCACAGGATCAACGGAAGTATGGGCTTCGACCAGAGGCGGATAGACGGGGTAGAAGGGGACGAAGCCGGTCAAGTCCAGGAAGTAGGGCGTGGGACGCTCGAGCGTGACCTGCAACGTGTGATCATCGATCACTTTGATGGCGACGAGTTCATCGAACTTGGTTTTGGTTTGTTCCCAGAGTGCGAGCGCGGCGGTGCGGCGGGCTTCGCCTTGCTCGGGGCGGGCGGCGAAGGCCTTGACCTGCTCGGTGCGCCACGCGATGAAGGACTTGCCGCCCTTGATGAGGGCGAAGAGTTTGATGTAGTCGCCCGCGAGGTCGGGCGTCATGCTGCGACGCCAGGAGTAGTGGAAGTCGCGGGCGGTGACGGGCGAGCCGTTGGTCCATTTCGCGTCTTTGCGCAGGTGGAAGGTGTAGGTGAGGTTGTCGGGCGAGATGTCCCACTTCTCTGCGACGGCGGGCTCGCTTTGGAAGTTGTCGGTGAAGATGTCGTTGCGGGTGAGGCCTTCGTAGACGATGCGGGCGACGCGGAGGTCTTGCATCCATGAGATAGTCGCGAGATCGAGCGTGCTGACGTCGCCACGGTTGATGAAGGTGAAGTCGGCTTTGGGCGCGGGCTTGTCCATGGCGAGCACGCCCAGGAGCGTGGCGAGGAGGAGGACGAGCGGGAGCGCGAGACGGAGCATGGGGAACGGTAGAGGGGCGGGAGCGGCGCGCACACAATGCGTGCATCGCATGCGGTTTGATCGTGTCATCATGGTGGATTGGTCGGCGACGAGCGGGGTGACGAGGCCCGGGCCGGACACCATTCACGTGGCGTGGAATGACGGTCATGTGGCCTGGAATGATGGCGGCGCGGCAGCGGTGCAGCACTGCGCGACGCGGCTGGCCGCGCAGGAACTGGTGGCGGGCTTGTGCCTGTGCAAGGGTCGCGTGCTGGTGGGGATGGACTTTGCGTTTGGATATCCGGCGGATAGCGGGCTTCCCAGTGGTCGCGAGCTGTGCGCGATGATGGCAGATCGCGTGACGGAGACGCAGGCGGGCGTGAGCAATCGCTTTGCTGTCGCGGCGCAGCTCAACCGCGAGCTTGCGCTGCGCGGCGGTGTGGGGCCGTTTTGGGGCAGGGCCGCGAGCGTGGATGAACCGGACTTGCCGACGAGAAGGCCGGTGACGGGGAAGGCAGAATTTCGCGTGGTGGAGCGTGCTGCGCTGGCGCGGGTGAAGGAATGGGGACGGATTCAGAGCGCGTTCAAGTGTGCGTACCCGGCCAGCGTGGGATCGCAGACGATCACGGGTTTGGCGTGCGTGGGCAGACTGCTGCGCGATGAGCGGCTGGCGAAGCGGGCGGTGTTGTGGCCCTTTGAAACGCGGTGGGATGAGGCGGTTGCCGCTGATGCCGTGGTCTTCGCGGAGGTGTGGCCGGCGACACAGGTGGAGCGGGTACGGGCGGACACGAGCGAAGACTACCGAGACGCGAAGCAGGTGCGGGCGATGGTGGAGTGGGCGGCTCAAGCTCGCGATGTGCTGGCGCGGCCGGCGGGGCTCGTGGATGAAGATGTGGTGATGCGGGAGGGGTGGATTCTCGGCATTGCGTGCGATTGATATGGGCATGCGCCCGCCCCGGAGGGGCGGGCCACCAACTTAGCAACTGCCGCCGGCGAGGACGGTGAAGAAGTCGATGACGTCCTGATCTTCGGGGAAGACCTGGTTGTTGTTGAAGTCGATATCGCTGCAGGTGTTGCCGGGGCTGCAGGGGCCGCCTGAGAGGACGTTGAAGAAGTCGATGACGTCCTGGTCTTCGGGGAAGACTTGGTTGTTGTTGAAGTCGATGGAGTCGCAGCCCTGCGGAATGAGGGCGATAGTGATGGTCTGGTACGCCAGGATGAGCGGCGTGATGTTGTCGTTGAGTTCGACGGTGAAGTTGTAGGAAGAGATATTGTCGAAGGCCCACGTGCCGACTGCATCGCGCAGATTGAGATTCTGGAGCGTGGGGTCGGGGCCGACGGGCGGGATGTTGCCGAAAGTGCGGCTGAAGGCGATGCCGTAGTTGTTGGGGGTCATCTGCAGGGGGATCTGCACATCGATGTCGGTGCCTTGTGAGAGAAAGAAACCATCGACGCGCGGGTCGTTGTTGCGGAGACAGAAGAAGGCCTGCGGGGCTGGGCTGATGCGGAGCGACGTGGTGACGCTGCCGACACGGAGTGAGAACTGGTCGCGCGTGAAGCGATAGCCGCGGGTGCGGCCCGGCAGGTTGGGGCTGTCGAGGAAGTTGGTGGAGTCCAGGTCGATGGTCATGGTGACCGGGGCACCCGCGGCTATGCCGGCGAAGGTGCCGGTGGCGAAGCCGTTGCTTTCGACCACGCCGGTGACAGTGACGCGGACGTCGGGCGCGGCCTGAGCGGAGCCAGCAATGAGGGCGGCGAGCAGCGTGGCGGCGGCGGTGAGGCGCATGACGATCTCCAGTGAGCGGTGCAGCGAAATCGAAGCGAGATTACCACACCCGTCAAGGCGGGTGAGCTCTCGCTGACTCAGCGGGTGCGGTTGTCCCAGTCGAGCCAAGCGAAGTCGGGCGGGATGAGGTTGGGGCGGTTCTGCAGCCAGCCGACGAGCCACTCGTACGCGTCGATGAGGCGGGGGCCGGGGCGGTTGAAGTACTGGTTGCCGTCGACGAGGGCGACGCGGTGGTTTTTGACGGCGGGGAGCTGGTGCCACCAAGGCTTGAGGCTCAGGGCGTCGACGCAGGCGCGGGTGGCTTTGACGTCCATGCCGCAGGGGCAGATGATGAGGTGCTGGGGCTGTCCCGCGACGAGGAGTTCCTCGGGCATGCGCTTGCTTTTGCCGGCGAGGCGTTCGCCGCTTTGGGGACCGGTGGCGGCACCGGCATCTTTCTTGGGGACGGTGGGGTTCCAGGGGTGCTGGGCGCCGGCACGTTCGATGAGCTGGACGGTCCAGTGGCCGGCGCAGAAGAGGGGGTCGGTCCACTCGAGGAAAGCGACGACGGGGCCGTCGTCGAAGGGGTTGACGAACTCGTTGGCGTCGTAGAGGCGTTCGCGGAGGCGGACGACGGCTTGGGTTGCGCTGGCTTCCAGGTTAAGTGCGCGGCCGACGGTCAGGATGTCGTCGAGGACGCCTTCGACCGAATGGGGGTTGAGACTGACGATGGCCGGGGGCTTGGGCAGGCTGGCGGCGACGGAGCGGACGGTGGCGAGGTCGATGGAGCAGACCTCGCAGAGGTCCTGGGTGAGGATCACGTCGGGGGCGAGCGCAGCCAGACGGTCGGCGAACAAGTGATACAGCGACTGGGGCCCTGACCGGCTCTGCATCGCTTCGCGCACTTGCTGGTCAATGGCGGCTGGGTCAGTCGCGGTGACTTTGGGTGCGGTCAGGACCGGGAGGTGGTTGAGTCCGGCGGGAAAATCGCATTCGTGGCTTCTGCCGACGAGCAGATCGCGGGCACCGATGAGGCAAGCGATCTCCGTGGCGGAGGGCAGGAGGCTGACGACACGCATGGGCGACTATACCAAGACGAGTCACGCTTGCGAGCGTGAGGCGTCGATAAAGGCGTTTTGGAAGCACGGGCCAAGACCCGATGCGGCTGGGTGCAGACTCGGCTGCCTTGGGACGATTATCGCCCTTACGCTGACGGATTGGGAAGGACGGAGAACTGCATGGCTCGTTACACGCAACAGGCAACTGCCGCACTTTTGATCGCTCTTGCCGGATTGGCGGCGGGGCCCGGCCATGCGCAGGTGCAGGCCAAGCCGGTGCCGGAAGCGAAGTCTGAGCGCGGGGAAACCAAGCAGCCTTCCAAGGGTGAAGTCAAGGCAGAGTCCAAGCACGGTGGCAAGGGCGAAATGAAGCCCATTGAAGTGAAGGCGGATGGCGACGGGTTCAAGGTGGTGAACCCGAACGATCAGGTGCAGGCTGTACAGGCTCCGGTGGACATGAACGAGCTTGTGACGCTCAGCGCGTTCACGGATCCGGTGGAACTGACGACGCTGGTGGATCTGGTTGCGACGAGCCTCCAGATCAATGTGGTGATTCGGGGGCAGTTGTCGAGCACGGTTGTTTTCAACGCGCCGGTGCCTGTCAAGAAGTCGGAGCTGATTGGCTTGCTTGATATGCTGCTGGAGCAGCAGAATTTCACGATCACGCAGGATCGCTTCGGGGTGTGGACGGTTGCGCCGATTGGTGAACTGAAGCCGGTGATCGCGGGCGAGACGCCCACAACGCGCGTGTTCACGACGCCCAACATTCGTCCCAGTGCGATCAAGCCCGCGATTGAACCGCAGGGTGGCGCATCGGCAGGTTCGCCCGCGCGGCCTTTCACGTATCTTGATGAGCTGGGCATCATCATCGCGACGGATACGCCCCGCAAGCTGGCAGCGGCGGAAGAGTTGATCAGC
This sequence comes from Phycisphaerae bacterium, assembly GCA_046316615.1. Taxonomy (GTDB): domain Bacteria; phylum Planctomycetota; class Phycisphaerae; order Phycisphaerales; family UBA1924; genus BJHL01. The sequence goes on along the minus strand of JBKDAN010000016.1, from coordinate 199,561 downwards.
CGGATCATTGAAGAGTTCAACAAGGCGCAGTTCATTCGACTGCCCCTGACGCACATTTCGGCGCCGGTTGCGCGTGAGCGTGCGTTGCAACTGGTGGGACAGCTTGCACAGCCCTCGCGCGGACAGGATGCGGGGCAGGGGATCATTCAGCCGCAGAACACGGGCGTGCCCGGACAGACGGGCGCGACGCTGAACAACATGGGTGACCGTTTGACGGTGGACCCGCAGGGGAATGCGCTGATCTTCCGCGGGTTGCCGGCGGAGATTGATGCGGTCAAGAACATTCTGACCATCATCGATGTGCGCAACGCGCTGGTGCCGCGTCAGTACTTCGCGGGGTCTGCGGCGCGGCAGATTGCGGACATGGCGCGGGCGCAGGGGCTGGGTGAGGTGACGACGATCGCGACGGCGACGGATCCGCTCAACCAGAACTTCAATCAGAATTTCAATCAACAGTTCGGCGGGCAAAACGCCAACCAGGCGTTCGCGATCGGCGGGCCTGTGATGGTGGTGGATGAGTCGCGCGGGAACATCATCTATTACGGCACGCCTGAGCAGCAGGAGCGGCTGGATGCGCTGATCAAGGAACTGGACACCAAGTCGGACCGCGTGACGGTTGAGGTGTACAAGGTCAATGACGCGAAGGCGATTGATGTCGCGGAAGTGATTCAGAATCTGATTTCGAACACGCAGCCGCTGGGAACGAGTGCGCTGCTGCCTGATGGCGGCGGCCGCTCCGCACCGGTGATTCAAATTCAGAACCCGCCGGGTACGAGCAGCGACGGCTCGGGACTGAGCCTGGACAGCGGGTTTGTGATCGCTGACGAGGCGAACAACCAGATTCTCGTGAAGGCCAAGGCGGGGCAGCAGGCGGAATTTGCGAAGCTCATTCAGAAGCTGGATCGTCGGCGGTTGCAGGTGTACATCGAAGCGAAGATCGTGGCGGTGACGACTGACGATCGCACGCGACTGGCGTTTGAGACGCAGCTCATCAATGCCAACGGCACAGGCGGCGTGCTGAACACGAACTTTGGGCTTGGCACACTGGGCACGACTGGGAGCCAGCCGATTCTCAATCGCAAGACGGTGACCCCGGGTCTGAGCGGCTTCACGGCGGCGATTATCAAGAGCGATCAGGTGCCGATCATCATGACGGCGCTGGCGAACGAGACGGATTCTCGCGTGATCAGTTCGCCGCAACTGCTGGTGGATGACAACGAAGAAGCCAACGTGGTGAGTCTGGACCAGCAGCCGTATACGACGACGACGCTTGTGGGTGGCAGCGGCGGCGGAACAGGAGACAACACCAACGTGACGTTCGGCGGTTACGCCGAGGCAGGCACGAAGCTGAAGGTCAAGCCGCAGATTTCCGATGCGGGCTACTTGCGTTTGGAGTATGAGATCGAGCTGTCGAGCTTCACGGGCGAAAGCAACGGCTCCACCCCGCCCCCTAAGCAGACGAACAACATCGACAGTAAGAGCGTGACGGTGCCGAGTGATTCGACGGTGGTCGTCGGCGGACTGGTGGTTGACACCAACGGCAAGACTGTCGCGAAGATTCCGCTGATTGGCGATATTCCGCTGGTGGGATTGCTCTTTAGCGACACGCGGAAGAACGACCGCCAGACGCGGCTGTATGTCTTCCTGACGCCGCGGATTCTGCGTGATCCTGGGTTTGAGGATCTGCGACTGCTGACGCAGGGGCCGCAGTCGGCGGCGAAGATTCGCTCAGATATTCCGACGCTGACTCCGCAGTCGATCAACATCAACCAGGCGGTGACGACGTTTGCGCCGCAGCCTGCGGAGACTCCGAAGCGTGAGGGCGTGGAGGAGCGGGATGTGACGCCGGTGGAAGAAGAGTGAAGAGAAGACACTGGGGACTGGGCACGAGGCATTGGTGAGAGGCATGAGACCGCGCTGGGTTGGGTAATCAATGGCGAAGAGCAGCACAACAGCATTGGCAAAGAGCAACGGCACGGCGGCCAACGGCACGCATGCGCCGACGGCGGTTGAGCTGTCGCGGCTGGTACAGCTGCTTGCGCCGCTGCCGGTTTCGGCGGAGCAACTCAAGGCATTTCCGTCGATTGATGGTTCGGATGCGGAGCCGTGGGATGTGCTGCTGAGCATTCTGGCGCTGGATGAGCACCAGGGCTTGCAGATGCTTGCGCAGCGCACGGGGCTGCGGTTCATCAGCGAGCCATCGCTGAGCGAGTCGGCGAGTCGGTTTTACGAAGTGGTCTCGCCAAGCGTTGCACGCAACAAGCTGGTGGCGGGGCTTGAGTCAGACGGCAACACGATGACGGTGGTGACGGCGCAGCCGATGCAGCCAGCGGTCTTCGCGATGCTGGAAGAGCTACTGGCGATGCCCATTCGCTGCGTGCTTGCGCCGCGGGCAAGCGTCGCGAATCTCATCAACCGCGGCTATGAGCAGCGGCAGGATCTTGTCACTGAGATCATTGAAGAGATGCCGCTGGATGAGCGGGCAATCGCGAGCGCGGCGGGTGCGGCGGGCAGCAGCACGGACCTGCTGCAACTGGCGCGGCAAGGGCCGGTCATTCGACTGGTGAACATGATTCTGTTCGAGGCTCTGCGGCGGCGCGCGAGCGACGTGCACATTCACCCGATGGAACAGAAGCTTGTGATTCGCTTCCGCATCGACGGAATGCTTGTGGATGCGTTCAGCCCCCCACTGTCGCTGGCACCGGCGATTTCGTCGCGTATGAAGGTGATGACGGAACTGGATATCGCGAATCGGCACAGCCCGCAGGACGGCCACACGAGCGTGCGCGTGGGCAGCCGCAAGGTGGATATTCGTTTCTCGTGCATTCCGACGGTGTATGGCGAGCGGCTGGTGCTGCGTCTGCTTGACCAGAGCAGCACGCAGTTGAGTCTCGATGAAATCGGCATGACGCGCGAGATGCAGGCGCAGCTGATGGATCTAGTGGAGCGGCCCAACGGGATCATTCTGGTGACGGGACCGACCGGTAGCGGCAAGACGACGACGCTGTATGCGGCGCTGTCGCGTGTTGATCGTGCCAGCCGCAACGTGATGACCATTGAAGATCCGGTTGAGTATCACCTGGATGGCATTTCGCAGATGCAGGTGAACCCCAAGCGCGGCGTGACGTTTGCGACGGGCTTGCGTGCGCTCTTGCGTCAGGACCCGGACGTGATTCTCGTCGGCGAAATTCGTGACGCAGAAACCGCGCAGCTGGCGATTCAGGCGAGCTTAACGGGTCACTTGGTGTTGGCAACGCTGCACACCAATGACGCGCCGAGCGCGGTACCGCGGCTGGTGGATATTGGCATTGAGCCTTACTTGATCACAAGCAGTCTGCTGGCGGTGCTGGCGCAGCGGCTGGTGCGGCGCACGTGCAGCACGTGCAGCGGCAGCGGCGTGTCGCCGGGCGGTGGACGGTGCGAAGCGTGCTTTGGCACGGGGTACAAGGGCCGACTGGCGGTGTATGAGATTATGACGATGAACGACGAGCTTCGTCGGGCGTCGGGCGAGCGGCTGGACGCCGTCATGCTGTATGAGATCGCGAAGCAGCACGGCTTCAAGCCGATGCGTGAGGACGGGCTGCGGAAGGTGCAGCTTGGGTTGACGGACGAGCAGGAAGTGTTCCGCGTGCTGCATTGAGCGGGCAGAGAGCGGAGAACAGAGAACGGAGAAACCGAAAGCGGGTTTGCACCTGCTCACCTCTGCACCTGCTCACCTGCTCAGTTGTCATCACGCCCGCTACGCTTGCGTTGTGTCCGACCCTGTGACGATCAATTTCGGCAAGGCCATTGCGCTGTTTCCGCTGGAATCGGTTGCGTTGTTGCCTCAGCAGGTTGTGCCGCTGCACATCTTTGAGCCCCGGTACCGGCAGATGGTGCAACATGCACTGGACTCGACGGGGCTGATTGCGATGGCGGTGTTTGAGGGGGACGCGTGGCGGCAGCAGTATCACGGGCGACCGGCGATTCGGCCAGCAGTTTGCGTGGGGCACATCGTGCGGCATGAGGCGATGGAGGGCGGGCGATTCAATGTCTTGCTGCAGGGCGTGTGCCGGGCTCGGGTGGTGCAGGAACTGCCGGGCAGCGAAGAGCGGCTGTATCGGGCGGCGATGCTGGAGCCGATGGGAGATGATGAGGGCGAGTTGAGTCTGGATGACACGCTGGACGATGCGCGGAGCCAGATCGCGACGATGCTTGCGGATGGTCCGCTCGCGAAGATGGCGGCGGCGGAACCAGTGCTGGAGTATCTGCGGAATGATGAAATTCCGACGGCGGCACTGCTCGAACTCGTGAGCGTTGCACTGGCGACTGATCCTGGCGTTCGATATCAACTGCTGGCGGAGCCTGATGCGAAGCAGCGAGCGCGGGTGCTCCTGGCGGAACTGACGAGTCTTGCGCGACTTGTTCGACTAGCGCAGGCGCAGCAGCCTGAGAACTGGCCCAAGGGCGCGAGTTGGAACTAGTACGAGAAGTCTTGCGGCGCAGGCGGGCGGTTTTGGGACGTTCTGCGATGTGAATCCAGGCAATTTGGTGGCGGCGTGCATGACTCAATCGCAGGCTTGGGCGAAGGAGCCTTGCATGCGCACGAAACGTGGTCTGTGGTGTGTGGGTGTTGTGGCGGTGCTCGTGTGCTGCGCGGGGACGGCGATCGCGAAGCCGGAGAAGGAAGCGCGAGGCGATCGGGGTGAGAAGCCAGCGAAGATGACAGCGGTAAAGCGTGAAGGCGCGGAGCCGATGAAGGTTGTCAAGGAGATTTCGAACAGCCGCGGCGCGAGCAAGTCGGTGGAAGTGAGTCGTGAGAAGAACGAGGGCGGCGTCGAGACCAAGCGGCATACGACGACGACAACGGCGAACGGCGTGACGGTTGTTCGCGATGACACGCGGACGCGCGAGCGCGAGGAAACGGGGAAGGCGAGTCTGGTACACAGTGGTACCACGGTGGTGACGAACGCGCACGGTGAGAGCAAAACAAGCTCGCGCAAGAGTTCGCTGTCGCGGGATGGCAAAAGCGTGACGCGCATGAGCGGGATGACCGGGCCCGGCGGCAGAACACGCAGCGCGACGACCATGGTGGTGAAGTCGGACGGGGGCGCGACGGTGAAGAGCGACGTGGCGCGGCGCAATGGCTCGACGGTGCAACGGGAGACGACGCGCACGGTTGAGCGGTCGAACGGCAAGGAGCCGGCGAAAGTGGTGGAAGTGGACAAAGCGGATACGTCAGGTTGATCGTCGCTGCGTTCGCAGCGGCGGGCGGCACGCTCTCTCCCCTCACGCCGGCGGCGGCTGTCATGAATGACGACCCCGCCGGCGGTTTTTCGTTTGCGTGAGAATTGCGCAAGGCTCGTGTCAAGATTGTGTCAAAATGGACACGCCTGAACACGGGAGCCGCGGCGTCTAAACGTTTTCTAAGCGAATACTTAGCAAATTGGCGCCCTTTACAAAGTGTTCGTGGGGTGTTTGCACGTTTCTGTGGCAGTAGGTATGCTAGTGGCCTCAATCCAACGAGGCTCTGTCCGGAGTCTCGGAGCAACCGACACACATGGAGACTTGCATGACGCGTTCGATTTTTGCGATGTTGGCGTTGGCTGGTGCAGCAAGCGTGAGTGCGGCGCAAGATGCGTCGGCGGGCAAGGACAGCTCAGGCTTCTTCATCAAGTCGGGCGACACGAAGCTGGCGGCGACTGGCTTCATGCAGTTCCGCTACTACATGAACTTCCGCGATGAGGCGGGCGACAACGACGATCTGACCAACGGCTTCACGACGCGTCGCACGCGCGTGAGCGTGCTGGGCAACCTGACGAAGGAACTGAGCTTCCGCGTGGATGCCGATGCAGCCGCGAGCACGGGTAACGTGGGCACGACGGCGGACGTGTGGGTGGACTACAAGCTTGATGACAACTGGTCGCTCAAGCTCGGTCAGTTCAAGCCGCCGCTGCTGAAGGAAGAACTGGTGGGCGACACGAACCAGCAGTTCGTTGAACGCTCGGTCGTCAACGCGGTCTTCACGGGCTCTCGCTCGGAAGGCCTGCAGTTGGCGTACAAGGGCGATTCGTTCCGCGGCTGGGTGATGCTGAACGACGGCCTGAAGGCCAGCAACACGAATTTCATCAGCGAGACTGAGTCGGACTTCGGTCTGACCGGCCGCGTGGAGTTCATGTGGGCGGGCGATGACTGGAAGCGGTTTGATCGCCTGTCGAGCTGGCGCGAGAACGAGTACGCGGGCACGATTGGCGCAGCGGTGCACTACCAAGACGGCGGCGAGACCAGCGGCACGACCGACCAGAGCGTGCTGGTGTACACGATTGACTCGCTGACGCAGGGCAACGGCTGGAACATCTACGTCGCGGGCGTGGGTCGCAACACCGAGCCGGCGAGCGGCGACAGCTTTGATGACTTTGGCGTGCTGGTGCAGGGTGGTCTGTTCGTGAGCGACCAGACCGAGCTGTTCGCCCGGTACGCATTCGTCAGCCCTGATGACAACCGCGTGAACGGCAATGACTTCAATGAAATCGGCGCGGGCGTGGGTTACTACTTCTTCCCGAAGAGCGCGGCGGCGAAGTTCACGGCCGATGTGAACCTCTCGCTGGATGATCAGTCGGGCAGCAGTTCGATCGTCCGCCCTTCGACGAACGACGGCTTCCTGGCGACCAGCGAAGATGATCAGCTGTATCTGCGTCTGCAGATGCAGGTTCAGTTCTGAGTCAGACTGCCGGTCTGAATCAGATTGGCATCAGCGATTGCGTATGGATTTTCAGCACTTCGCACGACAGGCTTGGTTTCGCACCAGGCCTGTTGTGTTTTTGGCACGCGCGTGACGGGTGGCAAACGCCTCGCATCGTTGCTGATCCCCCACTACGCTGGTCGCGTGGCACTGCTTGAAGCTCGCAATCTTCGCAAGACGTTCTCGGGTCGCACGGTTGTGCAGGACGTTTCATTTGACGTGGAACGCGCGGAGGTTGTCGGCTTGCTGGGACGCAACGGCGCGGGCAAGACGACAAGCTTTCGCATGACGATCGGGATGATCGATCCGGACACGGGCAGCGGAGCGGCTATCGGCTTTGATGGCCAGGATGTGACGCAGCTGCCGATGTACCAAAGGGCGCGGCGGGGCATGGGATATCTGAGCCAGGAACCCAGCATCTTCGGGCGACTCACGTGCGAGGAAAATCTGCTAGTGATTCTGGAGACGCTGGGGATCAGCAAGAGCCAGCAGATGTCGCGTGCAGCTGTGCTGCTGGAGCAGTTTGCGTTGGCGCACAAAGCCAAGCACCCGGCGCGGACGTGCAGCGGCGGTGAGCGGCGCAAGCTGGAGATTGCGCGGGCGCTGGTGACCCAGCCGCGACTCATTCTGCTGGATGAGCCCTTCAGCGGGGTGGATCCGATCGCGGTGGAAGAACTGCAAAGTGAGATTCGGCGGTTGGCGGATCGGGGCATCGCGATCCTGATCACGGATCACAACGTGCAGCAGACGCTGCGCGTGTGTGATCGGGCGTGCATTATCGTCGAGGGCAAGAAACTGGCGGAGGGGACGCCCAAAGAGCTCATCAACAATGAATTGGTGAAGAAGGCGTATCTGGGTGGGCTGTTTCGCGGGGATGAGTTTGACGCGGTGCCGGCGCGGGCGGGAGCAAAGTAATGTCGCAAGGTTTGAGCACATTGATCAGCACATCGCGAGTCGTGAGCATGTCGGCACTGCTGGCGGCGGCAGTGCTTGCGGGCGGATGCATGTCGCGGCGCGTGAGCATCACGAGCGAGCCCAGCGGGGCCACAGTCACGGTGAACGATGTGGAGATCGGTCGAACGCCGGTTGAGGCGGACTTCACGTATTACGGCGTGTATGACGTGCTGGTTGCGAAGGATGGCTTTGAACCGCTGCGCACGAAGGCGCGGGCCAAGGCGCCGTTGTATGAGTATCCGCCGGTTGATCTGGCAGCGAGCGCGACCGGTGTGGAGAAAGTGGTGCGATGGCACTTTGCTCTCACGCCTGCGCTCGAGCGCAAGCTGACGACGGAAGAGTTTGAACGCGGGCTGATGGAGCGGGCGCGCGGAATGCGAGATGGAGGCACGGAGGCAGCGGGGCACCAAGGCGCGAAGTGACGATTCACTTTGCGGGGATGCCCTTGACGGTGATGCCTGCAGCGACGTTCCGCACGACGACGGCACCTGCGCCGACTGTGCACCGCGGGCCGATGATGATGCCCGGGATGACGCGTGAGCCGATGCCGAGCAGCGTGTCTTCACCAACGGTGACTTTGCCGGCAAGGACGGTGCCTGGGGCGATGTGGGCATTTTCACCAATGTCGCAGTCGTGCTCGATGACGCTGGCGGTGTTGATGATGGCGTGATCGCGGACGCGGGCGCACGCGTGGACGACGGCGTGGGGGCCGACGTAGACGCCTTTGCCAAGCGTTGCGCTGGGGTCGATGGTTGCGGTGGGATGCACGAGCGTGACGGCGGTACGAGTGAGTGCTTCTCCGAAGCGAGAGAGCAGGACGCGGCGCGAGGCTAGATCTCCCAATGCGAGGATGCACGCGTGGGCTGGGCCAGGAGTAAAGTCGCGCAGCGGACCGAGGCGAGCGAGGCCGCGCTTGGTGGCGATGGGTGGCTGGTCGTTGTCGTCAACGAATCCGGCGACATGCACACAGGCGGCGAGGGCGGCGGACAGGACGACCTGCGCGTGACCGCCGCCACCGATGAGGATGAGGGGCGGCTGAGGGAGACGGGCATGGTCAACGGAGCGGGCCACGTCGGGATATCGGTCTTTGGCGGGGTGCGGCGTGAGCGATCGATGCATCGCGATGGCTATAGACGGCACCGCGGCTGGAATGGAACGCGACGATGCTGGGAAGCGTTGGAGCGGCACTACTGGGCAGGCGATACGTGTGGGGAATGCATCAATCACAAACTCGAACCATGACGGCACAGGAGCGCAAGGGTTGTCACACGCAGCCCGCAGCGATCGCGTCGGTGGCGGGTAGTTTGGTCGCGGGTGCGGTGGCGGGTTGCATCTCCGGATTGCTGCTGGTGGGCGTGCCGCTCGGGTTGTTTGGGGTCGTGAACTCGTTTGTGAAGTGGCTGCCGCCTGCGTTCCTTGCGCCGTATCGGATGGAGCTGCTGATTGGGTGCGGCGTGTGGGTGGGCGGTTGCGCGCTGGCTGCCAGCAGCATGCAAGTGGCGGCACTGCGACGGCGGAAGCGTGCGAACGCGCTGCTCGAGCAGGACCTTGCTGCGAATGTTGTACACGAAGAGAGCTACGTGATTGCGGAAGCAGTGTGCGTGCGAGTTGATGGCGAGCACGACGGCCTTGGGTATGTGATGCGGGCGACGAACGGCGAGGTCTTCTTCACGATTCATGAGGGTTCGGCGTGCCAAGAGGACATCGGATGGCGCACGAAACTGCTGGGGCATGATCCGCGGCTGGATGAGTGGCGACCTTCACGCGAGATGCTGATCGCGACGACGCCGCATGCGAAGTTGGTTGTGAGTGCGACATTTGTGGGCGAAGCAATCTCGGTGCCTCTACAGGTATACGAGGGCGAGGAACTGCTCGATCGAGCGATGGGACTGGGCGATGTGCAGCGGCTCACGATGAGTTGGGACGAGTTTGTCCGGACATGCGTGACCCCCGAGCGCGTTGTGCAGTATCCGGCTGAGTGCAGCGAGTGCGATTACGACCTGAGCGCGACGGAACCGCTGGCGGACGGTGGATATCGATGCCCAGAGTGCGGTCACGTGCATCGTCCGGCGGCGATTGAACCTCTGCGGCGGTCGGCATGACCAATGCTGGGGACTTATCGGCTATGGGTCGAGCCGCGAAAGACGCTTTGCGCGCTGCGTGAACTCCGTTACAATATTGACATGGCTCGCATGCTCTCATCCAGTGGCGTGATGCAAGACCCAGCGGCGATGTTCCCCAAGCTGGCGGAACTCATCGGGTATCTGGACTCGATTGATCATCGCGCTGACCTGGCAACGCTGCAGCAACTGCTGACGAAGCTGGATGTGACGCGGTGCGATATTGCCAGCACATGCATCTTCGGGGTGAAGGGGTATCGGCGCAACTGCATCAGTCGGAGTGAGTGGTATGAACTGCTCGCGTGTTGTTGGCATAGCGGCGATCGGACGCCCATTCATGACCACCGCGGCGTGAGCTGTGCGTTCAAGGTGATCGAAGGCGAAGGGACGGAGATTCGCTTCAAGGAAACGCCTTGCGGGCTGATCTGTCCGACGACGAGTGTGACGATGCCGACGGGATACATCTGCGCAGCTGACGACGCGGACATTCATCAAGTAGCGAACATGCAGGCGAAGGGCACGGATCTCATCACGCTGCATATCTACAGCCCGCCGATTCGCAAGATGCACACGTACGACTGGGGCGCGGCGAGCACGGCGGAAGCGGGCGACTGCTACGACTGCTAAGGGACTAGTGATGAGGTAAAGGCTGCGTGCTCGGCTGGGTGGGTCAGCGGAACATGCGTGCGGTGAGGGAGACGATGGCTCCCTTGATGGGGCTCGCGGGGGTTTCGCGGATGTTGCCCAGAGTGATATCGCCGCCGAGCGTGTTGGCAAGCGTGCGTGCTCGCGTCAGACCGAGGCCTCGCTTGCGGCCTGCGGGCTTCTCGCTGAAGAATGGATCCATGGCGTGAGCGAGGCCCTTTTCGCTGAAACCCGGGCCGTTATCCATGACTTCGAACGCGATGCGGTCACCCTCGCGCAGGGCGACGATGCGGACATTGCCTTCGGGATTACTTTCGATGGCGTTGGTGACGATTTCGGTGAGTGCTGCAATGAGCAGTTCGGTATCGAGGCGCACGGAGTTGGGGGCACGCGAGAGATCGACATCGACCTTGGTATCGGCACAGGCGCGGACGAGTGACTGCGCGACGACACGTTTGACCGCTTCGTGCACGACGCAGTCGGTGACGCTGGGCGAAGGAGTGGCACTGAGAAGATGCAGGCTCTGGATGAGATCACCCAGATCCTTGGCGGCGCTGGCAATCGCGAGAGCGGCGGCTTTGTCGCGATCGTCGCGGAGTTTCTGCGCGAGCAACTGCGAACGACCCGCGATGATCGCGAGGGGGTTATTCATCTCATGTGCAGCGCCCGCGGTAACTTCACCCAGCTTGGCATAGGCCTCCTGATGAGCGATCAGGGCCTGGGCTTCGGCGAGTTGACGCGTGCTCTCGACGAGCTTTTCGTGCATGCGAGCGGCGCGGGTTTGCTCGATTGCAGCACGAAGGGCGTTGCTCCATGCGGCGAAGAGCGGTTGCAAGAGCGCTCGAAGCTGCGGAGGCACTTCTCGCTCGCAGATCAGTGCGCCGCAACTGGCATAGATGTTGGCGCCCAGCGGCGCGACCCAGAGCGGGAGCAGACGCAAGCGACGGATATCAGGCGCGCCAGCGAGATGATCGGCGAGCTCGTTGAGCAGATCGGTCAACGCGCCGATCGCGCCGGGGCCTTGTGCATCGCTGGCGAGCATCTCGCCCAGTGCATCGGAGTTGTCGCTCGCGCTGACGATGATGGCATGGTCGTGGACAGGCTGCGATGGTGTGGTCGTCGTGAGCAAACGCCAGTCGTTACCTTGTTCTTCTCGCAGCAGCAGACATGCGTAACCGGGCCCCAGCGTGCTGCGAGCACTACTGAGAACAGCCTGGGCTGCTTCGTGCACGGAAGCAACGCCTCGCGTGGAGACATGGAACGAGTCGATTGCCGCCAGAATGCGCTGCATGGCACTGGCGTTGCGGGCTTGATCGTGCAGCTGCGCGTTGAGCGCACTGAGGTGCTGGGTGACGTTGGCGAGGCTCTCGATGAACACCTGGGGCGTCGTGAGCTGATCGATGCCCAGCAGTTGCAGGCGCTGCGACACCAGCTCCTGCAACTGAGGCATGAACGACGCTGGATCAGCGGTGATGCCCAGTTTGCGCCAGATCGTGGGCACATCGGGCACGGCGTCAAAGTCACCTGACCAGCCCATGTGCAGATGGCGACAAAGCGTGCGCGCGGCAGTGACGACGGCGATCAGATCCTTGCTGGCGACCGCACTGGTGGCCTGCACGGGCTGATCGTGCAGCCAGATGGCTTCTTGGAGGGGCTGGGCGAGATTCCAGTGGGCGGCGAGGCGCTTGCCCGCGGTGTGGTGGTCAAGGCCCAACAGTTCGCGCTCGACAGTTGCGCTGCGGGCGTTGCGCTTGGCGGCGAGAGCGAGCACGCGGTCGTAGGCCTTGGGCAGCGCGAAGCTGACAGCGATACGACCGACGCTGTGAAGCAGGCCTGCAAGGAACGCTTCGTCGCGCACGTGACGCAGATGCGGCGAGCGTTCGACGAGCATTTCCGCTGCAACAGCAACGGCGATGGAGTGCTTCCACAGGCCATGCTTGTCGAAGATCTGCGGCGCGGTATCGTCGTTGCTGCTGGCGAGTTGATTGTCGAGCTTCTGCTTGGCCGAATCGCGGGCGACGAGGTCACAGACGCAGACGCTAAGAACCGCGCTGCGCACGGCCTCGATGCCCAGCATGACGACCGCACGCTTGACGCTGGTGATGCGATCGCCAAGGCCTTTGTCGCTCTTGCGGCAGAGCCCCAGGATGCGTGTGGCGAGGGCGGGGTCGCTCTCGATGATCGCGGCAATGTCGTCCATCTCCACATCGCTCCCGCTGCTGATGCGGATGATGCGTGCAGCGACGGCGGGAAGCGTGGGCAGCGCGTCGATGCGTTCGAGGATCAGCTCCACCTGACGTGCAGGCGTCGGCCGGCCGTTGTGCGGCACGCGAGCGAAGTCGAAGATGGCTCCGGGAGTCGCCACCATGCGGGGAGTCTCTTAGGCAGCGGCGCGGTCGGATTGATCTTCGTGATGCGTCGCGGGAGTGCCTGCGGCTTCGATGCCCAGCAGGTCGCTCATGCGGCGGGTAAGTTCGGCGAGTGAGAAAGGCTTGGGAAGGAAGCCATCGGCGCCCGCCTTGAGCAGCGTGTCGATCTCTTCACGACGCACGACGCCAGAGATGATGAGGATCTTGGTGTCGGCGAAGGCGGAGTTGGCGCGGATGCGTGAGCAGACGACGTTGCCATTGATATCAGGCAACATGTAGTCGAGAATGATCAGGTGCGGCTTAACGTGCTCGGTGAGCATGCCGGCGTCGTAGCCGTTGGCAGCGGTGTGCAGTTCCAGTCTGTCGTCGCGGCTGAGCACGTCGCGGTACATGGCCAGAATATCGGTGTCGTCGTCGACGAGCAGCACCTTCTTCTTGCCGGCTTCGAGGATGTCGGTGGGGATGTGATTGGACTTCATGAAGCGGAGCAGCTCGTCGCGCGGAATGCGGCGGAACTTGCTGCCGGGCACTTTGAAGCCCGTCAGGCGGCCTGCATCAAAGCAGCGGATGATGGTCTGCTGGCTGACTTTGCAAAGCAGCGCGGCTTCACCGGTGGTGAAGACGCGTTTGCTTGCGATGTCGGCGGGAAGCTGTTCCTGAGACATTTCACAACCCTCACGAGGCGACCATCGGTGCACATGCCCGGCGGCAATTTGCCTAGATTGCCTAAACCGTCAATGTGATATCGAAAGAATCACGGGCGTACTTCACGCGTATTCGCAGGGGGAAAGGCAGTTATCAGGGCAGGTGAGGGTGGACGCGCGGGAGTAGCGCGAGATGCTGTCTGATAACGCGCGAGCGTTCAGGTCGCGGACTTTGCGGCTTCGCGTGCTTCGACGTCCTTCTCCATCTCGAGGATCCAGTCTTCGAGCGGAACGTGGCGATAGAGGTCAAGCTCGACAGCCGCACCCTTGAACGTCGGATGATCTTCGCGCGTCACGAGGGAGATGTAGAACTTCTCCCACTTGCTCTTGTCGAACTCGACGATGTCGATGGGAACAAGGGTCGTGCCGCCGGGGAGGGTCAGCGTCTTGGTCGCAGCTTCCCACGAGTAGGAGATGCTGCGGACGCGGAGCATGAGCATGGCCATCCAGACAGCGACGCCCAGCCCCACTGCCGCAATGGCCCACTGACTGGGAATATCCCACCAACTCAGAGGCGAGGGTGCTTTGATCTGGCCGCTCGCGTCGGCCTTGGTGAAGCGATCGCGCAGGAGCGCAAGGCGTTCGTCGGCACTGCCCACGCTGACGGGCGAGCCCTCTTCGGTGCGGAAATCAGTGCGGGGGAAGCTTGTGTTGGCAACGTCGAGGCGACCGATCAGCTTGAGCTGGGTGAGCCATTCGAGCACGGCGCGTTCGTCAGCGCCGATGGTCGCATTTTCGTTCTTCTGCTTGTCGAGGAGCTTGTCAAGCTCAGCGGAGGGATCCTTGATGGTTGCTTGGTCGTTCGAGAGCCTGCCGAGCTTCTGGAGTTCGGCAAGGTGCTGGAACTCGCTGAACTCAGCGGCGCGAGCGCCACGCTTGGGATAGACGACGATGGCGTCAATGACTCCCCAGAAGAAGAGCACAAGGAAGGCGACGGCGATGAGCGTCATCTTCAATGCCCACTTCTTGTTCACGACGGTGGTTTGCACACCGGATGATGTCGCGCCGACTGAGGAAGATTGCTCGGCCATAAGAACTCGCACGAAACGACCGCCCCTGCGCGCCGCACGACGCGCCAACTGCGGACTGTAGCTGTGTTTATCGACGCGTGAACGCGGGGTGCTTGACGGCAAGCGGGGCCATACACGGAGATGGATCGGGGCATCCGGTATGATGCATCCGAAAGTTGCGCGAAACGCGAAGGCGAAAGCGGCATTTCAGGGCACGAACCATGAAGGAGCGACACATGATGGAACTGCGACGTCGGGATGCACTGCTCGGGCTGGGAGCATTGGCGGCGGGTGCCGCGTTGACCGGAACCGGAGCCCGCGCTGCAGCGGCCCAGGATGCGCCTGCGAGCGGCGAGCCGCAGCAGGGCGCTGGGTTCTATCGCTTCAAGGTGGGCGATATCTCGTGCTTCTCGATCGGTGACAGCCAGTTCAAGATGGATCCTTATCCGCTGTGGGGTGAGAACGCGTCTGAGGAGGCCGTGGCGGCGGCGCTGCGAGCCAACGCACTGGGACCCAAGCAGAACACGCTGCACGTGAATGTGCTGATGATGCGTGTGGACGGCAAGGTGTGGCTGGTTGACACGGGCAACGGTCTGGCGGCTGGGGCCCAGCTCATGAAGCACCTGGCGACGCTGGGTGTACGGGCGGAGGATGTGGAAGGCTTGATTCTCTCGCACCTGCACGGCGACCACTTCGGCGGGCTGACGAACAAGGAAGGCCAACTGGCGTTCCCAAAGGCGACATTCTTTGTGAATCGCACGGAGCGCGACTTCTGGGCGGGATCGCCCGACCTGAGCAACACGAAGCTGGGTGATGACTGGAAGAAAGGCATGATCGCCGGGGCGCAGAAGACCGTTGCGATGCTGGAACAGTCGAAGCGACTGCAACTGGTTGACGATGGCAGCAAGCTCACCACGGGCATCAGCGTGAAGCACACGGGCGGACACACGCCCGGACACCAGACGGTGATTGTCGAAAGTGGCGGCCAGCGATTTGAGATGCTGGCCGACAGTGTGCACCACCATGTGCTGAGCTTTCAGCAGCCTGAGTGGCATGCGATGTTTGACTATGACGCCAAGGAAGGCGCTCGCGTGCGGCGAGCGACGCTGGAGCGTGTGACCAGCGATCAGTCGCTGGTGATGTGCTATCACACGCCCTGGCCCGGCGTGGGCCGCGTGGTGGCGATGAATGATGGCTTCCGCTGGGTTGCGACGCCTTGGGAGTGGTGAGCCAGCCTGAAGCAAAGCGACAACGAAAAGACGCCGCATGTTGCGGCGTCTCTTTCCATGGTCGCTTTGGACTCGTGGTCAGTCAGATGCAGGGACCGCCTGCGAGCACGCTAAAGAAGGCGACAACGTCGGCATCGGAGGGGAAGACGCCATCGTTATTGAAGTCGATGCTATCGCACTCGGTGCAGGATGCACCTGCGAGCACGTTGAAGAAGTCGATCACGTCTTGATCTTCGGGATAGACGCCGTTGTTGTTGAAGTCGATGTCGTTGCACTCGCACGCGAGCGGGAGATAGTCGTTGTCGGGATCGTTGGGACCAAAGACATGAACTGACGCATTATCAACCAGGTGAAACGCGGTGTTGTTGAAGTTCGCACGCGCGCCAATGCCGATGCGGGCGACGAAGGGCGTGTAGTTGACGGCCTCGTTGCCGAAAATGCGGTAGGTAGCTTCGTTGGGCTGGCCCGGATTGATGGTGAGCTTCACCGTCATGCCAGAAGGGCCGTAGACGACTTCGGCACGGCGCCAGACGTCGTCGCCAAGGTTGCCGACTTCCGGCGGAAGCTGCGTCGTCGTGACGACCGCAAGATCGCGGATGATCGCGGCGTACCAGCCGCCGCCGTCGTTGTCGAACTTGACACCCAGCGTGCCGCCGAAGACGGGGCCGTTCTCATCCCACGGGTACGTGGGCGGGTAACGAGTCGAATCAACGGCGAAGAGGCCGATGCCGCGTGATTGTGTGCCGGCGATGCGGAAATCGAAGCTCACGCGGAAGCGATCGGTCGGACGCGAAGAGAAGGGCTGGCGAACAAGGGAGCCTTCACCATCGGACCCGAATGCAGCGAGGCGAACAGCGCCGCCTGTGCGAATCGAGCCGTTGAGGCTCCATGTGCCGGCGTTCGCGTCAAAGTTGCTCACTTCGGCGACTGTCGTCTGACATTCATCGGGCACGCCATCAGCATCGCAATCGGTCGAAAGACCGCTTTGCACTTCGCAGCTATCGGGAATGGTGTTGCCATTGCAGTCAGTCAACGTGCCACTTGCAATCTCGACAGGATCGCTGATGCCGTTAGCGTTGCAGTCTTCGGGCGCGACGTAGCTGAGCTTGATGATGTTGCTGCCACGTGCGGTGGGATTATCGAAAGCTGCTTCCGTATACAGATCGCAGATGTAGATGCCGTCGGGACCGACAGCAATCGCGCTCGCGCTGCTCTTGCCGAAGCCGTTGTAGATGGCGATGGGGCGCGGACCGGCGATGCGAGTGCCGTCTGCAGCAAGGACGAACTCCGTCACGACCTTTTCGAGGACGGAGCCCGGACCGCTGGCCCAAGTGCCGCCTGATTGCGTGATGTATGCGCGGTTGGCGTAATCAGCGGGGAAACCGCTGTTGTTGAAGATGTTCTGCTCGATGAATGCGATGTCAACGGGGGCGGTGGCCGGGAACCAGTTGAACGTGGCGAAGTTGGCCATGCTGGCGTCGGAGCCGTCGAACAGGTAGTTGCGACCGCTGACGAGTTTGGCAAGGCGATCGGTGCCCGGCCCGTTCTCGACGAAGTAGTAGGTGTTGTCGCTGCGACGCAGGCCGCCACCGAAGGCATTCCGGAAGCCCGTGGCGTAGATGTAATCCACGTGTGTGATGCCGTTGGAGGCGTTGTAGAAGGGGTTGTCGGTTGGTGCGCTGCCGTCCTTGCGAACGCGCATGATCTTGCCGAGGGCTGTGTTCAGATTCTGGCCCGCGGTGATGTCGAAACCGTCGCCCATGTGGACGATGATGGTGTCATCGGGCATGAGTTGGACGTTGCTGATCTGGTGGCTGGGACCTTGCTCGAATGGGAACAGATCAAGGACTGTTGTAATGTTGTTCGCAGTACGGCCGCCGTCGATGCTCGTGAGCTTGATGAGCTTGGGATGCAGCGGGCCGACGTTGGGATTACCGCTACGGGTATAGAGCACGCTGGCGTAGATGTCGCCGTTGGTGTCAATGTCGATACCGGCGAGGCCGATCTCGCCTGAACCTGGGAAGTTGCCCGTCGGGTTGAAGTTGATGAGGCCGGTGGCGAAGGTCTCTACGGTGCCGTTGCGCAGCACGACCTTGATGTCTCCGTAAAGCTCGGTCACATAGAGGAACGGATCGGTCGGAAGCGGGCCGGCGTTGGGCTTGAATGCCATGTGCACGGGCAATTGCAGCCCCGTCGCGAATCGGCTTGCCTTGAAGTCGGGTGCGGTTTCCCACGGCGCTTCGTTGGCTCGAGCAAGCACCGAGAAGTTGGGTGCGGTATCGCCTTGCTGGAACTCGAAGGTGCTGCCGTTGGTGGAAACCCACAACGTGACTGTGTTGAACGCGGGCAGGTTGTTGACTGGCGGGAGATACACCGTGCGCAGGCGACCCTCGGTATCGCGGAACTGAAGATCGAGAGCGGGCAGGTTGAGGAGTGCACTCTGCGACTCAATCAGCACCTTGACGGGCATGTGCATGTTGAGGGCGGGGGGATTCGTTAGTCGGTTACCAGTCGCCCCTGCGCTCACGTCGAGCATAGACGCACCACAGCAACCGGCGACGAGACGCACCCGAGCCGCGGGCTCGCCCAGATAAGGCAGATTGAACGGTGTGCCGTTAGGCAACGTCAGGCGCGGGGCGGGGAACTCGATCACGTCTTCAATCGACATCGGGAGCACTTCGCTCGCTGATCCGGTGGTGAATTCCCGCTCGGACCACTCGCTCCACTCCGGAGCCGCGCTGCTGCGATGGCGGACGCGGAAGCGATAGTCGACCTCAGGCAGCAACTGTCGCGCGCTGCCGAGCGAGTTGACGAAGGTGCCGTCACCCAGGTGCACGTGCACCGCGCTGCCACCGCTCAAGCAGTTGGCAAACCACACCAATTCGTTGAGATCAAGACGGATAATCTGCCAGTCGGTGCAGACGTGGGTGTTGCCCGCGTCGGGATCGCTGAATGGGGCCGTTTCCATGTGGACATCTGCGGCGTCGATCAACACATTCAACTGCGGCTCAAGAATGGTTGGTGCAGCCGGTGGCGACTGCGCCGCTGCATGACTGACACAAATGAACAGCGAAGCCGCGAGCGCGGCGGCCCGCGTGATGTGAGACATCTTGAGCATTGTCATCCTCCGAGCCTTCGACCGCCCATCTCGGCCGAGCATTCTTTCGCCTGGCATTCTCACACAAAGAACCACAAAAGGCAACCTCCTGAAATCCCGAGGTCAGCCATCGGCGGTCCCATGTAACAACGTCCCAAAATGACGCCGACTTCAAAGAAAGTCGCCAAAGCGACAAAGCCGGCCACCACGAAGCCACAAGGGCACTACGCCAGCGGATTCCACGGCGGTTGATGTAATTACTTTCAGAGCTTCTTCGCTGCAGTAAGTGGCTGCTGCGGCGCGTCGTCGAAAAGTTTTTGCTGATCCTTCACATCGCGGACGCGGCCATCGAGCAGTTCGAGCTGCTTCTTGAGTTCGTCGACGCTCCGGAACTTGTAGTACTCGCTCGCGAAGCGGATGTAGGCCACCTCGTCAATGTCGCGAAGACGAGCCATGACACGCTCGCCCACGATCTGACTTGGAACCTCGCGATCGAACTGGCGATGCAGTTCTTCTTCGAGCTCGTCGATGACCTTCTGCTTGACGTCCTCAGGAATCTTGCGTTTGCCGCACGCGGAGAGAATGCCCTTGGCGATCTTCTCCCGTTCAAAGGGCACGCGGCGACCGTCGCGCTTGACGACGACGAGTCGCGCGGTTTCTTCGACGCGCTCGTACGTCGTGAAACGTCGTGAACACGCGAGGCACTCGCGGCGACGACGAATCACCTTGCCGCCGTCACTACTGCGGCTGTCGATGACTTTGTCGTTGTCGGTATTGCAGAACGGACATTGCACGCATGGAAGGTAGGCGGGCGCGTGCCCCGCTTGTCTCCCTATCTGCTAGGAACCGATGCTGACCGTCACCACGCGGTCGCCCGTCGCAGCCGCGGTGACGCCTGTCATTGCGGCGATCGTGCCCAGATTCGTGTGCGCGTGCATGGAGAGAGGCAACGTGGTGAATACGCCGCCACACTGCTTGCTCAGCGCGGCGGCGACTGCCATCGGCGCCATGAGCTGGTCGGCGAGATACTTGCCCACGGCAACTTCCGTGCTGATGTACTGGCGGACATCACGCACCACTTCGTCACAGACGGACTCGGCGGGGCGGGACACTTCGCCGAGCGTGGAAAACACCTCGGTCACGTGCTCGCTGGGCACTTCGACCAGTACCACATTGCCTGCGCTGTGCGAAGCATCGGTGTACTCGATGCAGTGGATGGGCGCGTCGATCGTGAGCTTCTCCATGATCTTCTCACGTTCGCGCAGTGCGATGGCCATGGGCAGCTTGGCCAGCAGAATGGTGAGGCGAGGCTTGGCACGCTCGCCGCGCGAGGGCAGATGCAGCGGCGCGAGAACCGTGACGGGCGTGACATCGACCACGATGCGGCCGCCGCCCGCGGGGTAGAAGCCGTGTCTATCAAGGCGCGTGGTGATGCGAGGACCCATGCGATTCATGAGCGGCACGAGCGCCTTGGCGAAGAACTCGAACGGCGGCGCGTGAGTCTGATGCGTGCCACCTTCGATCGTGATGCGGGATGGCTGCGGAGCGACCATAAGCGCGGGCAGAATGGCTTGCATGACCATGGTGGTGCTGCCCGCGGTGCCAATGGAGAATGTGAAGTCGCCCCCGTGCAGTGCGCCGGGCTCAAAGGTGAGCTGTGTGCTGCCAACGGCGGCGCCAGTGACTTGAGCGTCGCAGATGCGCTTGGCTGCCATGACAGCGGTGAGGTGCTGACGCATGAGGCCCGGCTTGTCGCGGCCCTTGCGGATGTTGGAGATTGTGAACGGGATGCCCAGCGCAGCGGAAAGGGCGAGTGACGTGCGGAGAATCTGTCCGCCGCCTTCGCCCACAGAACCATCGATGGAAATCATGAAAACTGCCGCCCTCTTCTTCGCTCGACTTCGCGTGACTTTAGGGTGGCTCGCTGCGTCAAGGAGAACCGGGTGGGTCTGGCATTCATTACGCGCTACGAATCGCTTCCCACGTGACGCCAAACTTGGCGAGGTACTTGCGCAGGCGATCAGCATCGTTGACGCTTGTCTTGCTGGCGCGGCTGACGGCGAACAACTCGCGACCGGCCTCACTCAAGGTGCGTGAGCGTGCGCATACGTGGAGCACATCTGCAAGCTGCACGGCATCGAAACGGTCGAGCGTGTCTGCACGCGGGCCGAGGACGCGGAACAGGATGCCATCGCCATGCCGCTCGGAGATTGTGTCTTTCGGCTGGTCAACATGCCACGCGGATCGCAGGCGGGCGATCTCCTGCTCGACAACCGCCGGCGTGATGCGGCCACCTTCCGCCAGCGTCGCCAGACGCGTGACACTGGCGGACAAGTCACGAAAGTTGCCGTTCCACGTGGCGACGGGACTTTGGGCGAATTCCAAGTACTGATCGCGAGCTTCTGTTGTGAACCGCACGCTTTTGCCCGTGCGCGTCGCGACCTGCTCGAGTTCGTAGTCGATGTTCGGTGCGATGTCTTCGCGACGATCTCGAAGGGCGGGCAGTCGGAATGTCCAAAGGTTGATGCGTGCGAGCAAGTCTTCACGGAAGCGGCCGGCACGGACATCAACGTACAGATCGCGATTGGTGCCAGCGATGAGTTGGAACTCGCTTTGGGTTTCCTCGTCGCTGCCCAGAGGGAGAAATCGCTTCTCTTCCAGCGCGCGCAGCAGCATGGCCTGCTCATCGAGGCCCAGCTCCCCCACTTCATCCAGAAACAACACGCCTTTGTCAGCGGCTTTCAGCAAACCTGCTCGTTCGCTAGCTGCACCGGTGTATGCACCCTTGCGATGACCAAACAGCGTGCTCATGGCGCTGTCGCCGCGAAGCGTGGCGCAATTGACTTCGACAAATGCGCCGGTCGCCAGATGCCGTGCGCGCTTGAGTTCATAGATGCGTTTGGCGAGCTGGCTCTTGCCGGCCCCCGTGGGACCGAGCAGCAACATAGGGTCGATTGCATTGGCGGCGACATGCTCGATGTCCTGAATCGTGCGATTGAACGCCTTGTTGCGGGTGCGAATGCCCGACTTGAGCGTGGCGATGGCATCACGGTGCTCGCGGGCGAAACGCGACGCAAGCGAAGCGTACTTGGTGAGATCTAGATCGATGACCTTGGCAGTGCCCGCGGGGTCGTTGGTGCGCATGGCGGGCGAGGTCTGCACCAAACGAGCGGGAATACGACGAGACTCCACCAGCAGGAAGAGGCAGATCTGCACCACGTGGGTGCCCGTGGTGATGTGGACGACGTAATCCTCGCGTTCAGGATCAAACGGGTACTTGCTCGCGAAAGCGAGGAGCGAGGTGTACGTGTCTTCAAAATCCCACGGGTCGCGGATGTCCATGGTGTGATGGACGACTTTGGTCTCAGGCGACACCTGCTCGATGTCGGCGGTCACCTGCTTGCGCAGATCCGCCCAGCGAGAGCCCGCGAGCAACTCAAGCCGAGAGATGACCAGGTCGGGCTGCTGGCACAGCGCCACAGTGGGGCGCCACTTCTCCCATCGCTTGCTCGATGCACCCAGGTCGAGCTGGGTGCCAAGCATGCCGATCGCGACCAAGGGGCGAGATGGGGTATCTGATTGAGCCATCTGTCTAGTTTATTATACCAATGTATACGTGTTTGAGCGCACGGCGGAGCTGAAACGGCGTTTCCATCGGTGCACTGCCACTTGCACACTTGGCACGAGACTTGCAACTACTCCTTTCGTCCGCCCCGGTGGCACTCGGGCCACCGGGGCTGGGACCACACTCGACTTTCTTGAGCACACTTCGCAAGGAGCTCATCATGGCCAACAAGAATCTCTTCGCTTCGCTCCTGGGCAAGCTCTTGCCGCCCGTTAACGCAACAAACGAAGCAGGCGGCAAGGCGTACTCGCTCACGCCTCAGCAGGCTCTCGCGCAGTACGCGCTGACCGGCTGCTTGAACGACACGTTCTATGCCAATGCATCTGATCAGCTCGCTGACGTGCTCGGCTTCGCGAGCAAGTGCTCACCTGCGTTTGTCGCGAAGGTCGCCATTACGGCACGCGACAAGGGTCACATGAAGGACATGCCCGCGCTGCTCGTGGCTCACCTCAGCACGCGGGATAAGGCTCTGTTCGATGTGACCTTTGACCGCGTGATCGACTCGCCTCGCATGCTCCGCACGTTTGTGCAGATCATGCGAAGCGGCACGACTGGCCGCAAGAGCTTGGGCA
The DNA here is from genome assembly GCA_046316615.1 of Phycisphaerae bacterium. Classification (GTDB taxonomy): domain Bacteria; phylum Planctomycetota; class Phycisphaerae; order Phycisphaerales; family UBA1924; genus BJHL01. The sequence goes on along the minus strand of JBKDAN010000016.1, from coordinate 176,515 downwards.
GCTTGCCCAAGCGCAAGGTGCGTCAGTGGCTGGAGAAGCGTGGTGATGATGCGATCTTCCGGGCACAGGTCGGCAACGACCCGAGCCTCGCAGACATCATCAAGATGGTTCACCCCAAGCCTGCGAACGCGATGCGCGCCGCGCTCTACGCCCACATGATCGGCAAGAGCGTGGACGAATCGCAACTGCCGCCTCTCGTGCGTGAGTACGAAGCGTTCAAGCGATCCCTGGTCGCGTAAGCCGCCAGAGACAGCTCACTCCAATCACGTTCACAACACATAGACGAGCCGGGCGGCCCGCGACGATGTCGCGCCGACGCAGCCCCTCGTATGAAAGGTCTCTTCCATGGAACTCGACAACAAGATTGAAAATGCCCATGTTCCTGATGTCCCGATGGACATGCTTACGAGCCTGCCGCTCGATGTGGAGCACTGGATCGCGCTGGCTCGCAAGAGCCCGTGGCAGTCGACGCGTATGAACCTGAACACCTTTGCACGCCACGCGGCGTTTGACGACGCCAAGACGGTGCGGTTGGTGGCTGAAAAGCTGCGCGATCGCGAACAGATCGCTCGTTCGCGAGTACTGCCGTATCAGCTCATGGTCGCGTATCACAACGCAGACCCTGCCGTGCCCGCGGAAGTGCGTGAGGCTCTGCAGGATGCGATGGAGATCGCGATGGAGAACGTGCCTGCATTCACGGTGATGCGCGATGGGCTGGAGCAGCCCGCGAAAGTCTTCATCTTCCTTGATGTTTCAGGGTCGATGCAGAGCCCGGTCACGGGCCAGCGAGGCGGCGGCACCACTTCGGTGCGATGTGTCGACGTTGCGGCGTTGTTCGCCGCCGCGATCCTGCGGCGCAACCCGCTGGCACGGGTCATTCCATTCAGCGATGATGTCGTACAAGCGACTATCAACCCGCGTGACAGCGTGATGACCAACGCCAAGACGCTTGCGTCGCTGCCTGCGGGCGGCACGAACTGCTCGGCGCCGCTGAAGCTACTCAATCGTGAGAAGGAAACCGGCGATGTTTGCGCATTCGTGAGCGACAACCAGTCGTGGATCGATACGTCGACAGCCAACGGCCCGACGGAAACGACGAAGCAGTGGCAACACTTCAAGCATCGCAGTCCGCAGGCGAAGCTGGTCGCGATCGACCTTCAGCCGTATGGAACTGTTCAGGCTCGCAGTGATACAGGTGTGCTGAACGTGGGCGGCTTCAGCGACGCGGTCTTCAACGTCATCGCCGATTTTGTGAAGGGCCCCCAAAGCCATGATCACTGGGTCGACATGATCGAGAGGGTCACCATCAACTGAATGACAACTGTCGGGACGTGTTTCACGCTTTGAATGCACGATCAGGAATACATCGTTTTCCACACGAAACCGTCTTGATCATCAACTCGTCAAAGCGTGCAACACGTCTACTCCATCCATCCGAGGCCCGCCGATGCGCGGGCGAATGCTGAGCGGGAGTACTAGCTAATTGGTAAGCGGCGACCTTACAAGTCGCAGATGAGGTTCAACTCCTCGTGCCGAGCAATCGGCGACTCTCGGTCTTTCTTGTCGCTCATGCATCGGCGGGCCTCGGCTTTCAGATCAACATGCACGTCCGGCAGACGCGGGAGCGAATGCTGAACGGGAGTACATCATCCAAGGATGCGAGCTTTGAGTAAGCGCCGCGGCACTGCCGCGGAGACGAGGTTCGATTCCTCGCGCTGCCGAGCACTCGGCAACTCTCGTTCGATCTTGTCGCCTTCGCGTCAGCCAGACTTGCAGGGAGAAATGCACGAACGCATCGCAGCTTCCACGAATGCACCCAGGACTACATGTACCCCAACAGGATCGGGTTCGATTCCCGACGCAGGCAGGCAATGCTCGCGAGGTGTAATGGTCGCACGGAGGAAACGTCTTGGCCGATTGTCGTGAGGTTGTGATGAGTGAGAAGTGGAGCTACATGCACGGTGGGGCCGGAAACGGACGGAGCCGGTGCGATTCCCGCAGCGAGCATGCGTGGTGATCGACCTCGGGCCTCAAGCCCATCACGCTTTGCATGCGAACTTGTTGTGTGGCATCGCAGCCACGAAAGGAATTGCACTCGCGTGCCTCGCGAGATTCGGCGAATGCAGTCAGGACTACATGGATCCAGCGGTTCCTCGGTTCGATTCCGAGGGAGGCGAAAGCCTCTAGCTCAAGGGCAGAGCACTGGGAAACGTCTTGACGATCCCTTGTCGCCGATTCTCACGAAGCATGCACTCGCGCAAGCGAGCGACGAAAGCCAGGACGTTCACCATCACCGGTTCGACTTCAAACAAGGCGCACGCATCGTCTGCGTGCATCTTGCGGAACACGTCTTGTCGATTCGTCGCTCGCTCGCGCGAGCATGCGTAACGCCAGACCGACAAACACGTCTCACTCGAATGCCAGCAGGACTACATAGTGGTTGCAGGTTCGAATCCCGCCGCGTGCAAACGCGTAGCTCAGCGGAAGAGCACTCGAGTCGCGAGACTCGCGTCCGTCTTGCGTTTCTCGTCGTGTGAGGCGTGTTTGGTTCGTCTGGGGTGCTCCGAGGGGTGTAGGGAATGCTCCTGCATATGGGAGCTTGCACCGATGCGTGAAAACGTGTCGCGTGCGATTGGAACTGATTCACACGCAAGAGCGGCTGCTCTTGTCTTCTTAGGATTGAACCATGCCGACCGACCCTTCCATTCTGATTGAAACCGGCGAAGCGACGGCGATCTTGCCCGTGGAGAACGGCGCGAAGAAGCCCGTGACCGTAATCGGTACGAAGGCCATTCGTGACGCCTTTGACGATGCTTGCATTCGGCAGGCATTGAACAGCGCGAGCGCACCCGGTGTGAGCGAGCTTGTCCTGAACCCCGACGCGCACAGCGGCTATGGCGCACCCGTTGGCTCGGTGCTTGCGTCACCCACGCACATCTATCCCGGCCCGGTCGGTGTCGATATCAAGTGCTCGATGAGCCTCTTGCAGCTCGACCTGCCCGAGGATGCGATCACGAGCAAGCCGCTACGCCGTGCGCTGATTGAAGCGATTCTGCAACGCACGCCCACGGGAGCAGGCCGCGGCAACCGTCACGCCAAGAAGGGTCGGTACGTTTCGCCCACGCAAGGTCGACAGATCGTGACCGAAGGCGCGACGGATGAAGTGCTGACGCAGCTTGGCATCCCCCTGCACTGGGCGCAGCGGTGCGAAGACAGCCACCACACGGGCCACGACGGCACGCGTGACAGCCTGCTCGATCGCGTGGACCGCACGCTGATGGCCGAAAGCCTGACGTACGGCGTGTTCGCGGACAAGATCGCGCAATTGGGTTCATACGGCGGCGGCAACCACTTCGGTGAGTGCGAAGTCGTGCGTGTGAATGACGCTCAGCGCAACCTCGCGCAGCACTTCGGGCTGCGCGACGGTCACGTGGCGTTCCTGTCGCACTGCGGCAGCCGCGGTCTTGGCAGCAAGCTGGCTGATCGCCAGTTCCGCGCCATGCAGCAGCACTTTGCCACGTGGGGCATCCCGCTGCCCGGCAACGACCGACACCTGGTGCACGCTCCACTGGGTACGCCCGAAGCGGATGCGTATCTGGATGACATGGCCATCGGCGCGAACTTCGCGACGCTGAACCACTTGCTCATCAACGCGCTGATTCTCGAAGCGTTCCAGGAGGTCATTCCGGGCGTGAAGGGTGAACTGGTGTACTTCATCAGCCACAACATCGCGCGACAGGAAGTGCTTGACAACAAGCTCACGTGGGTCCATCGCAAGGGTGCGACGCGTGCGTTCCCGGCGGGTCACCATGGCCTGAAGGGAACCATCTTCGAGCACACGGGTCACCCCATTCTGCTGCCCGGCAACCCCGCCCAAGGTAGCAGCGTGATGGTGGCCCAGCCCGGTGCGCGACTGAGCTGCTACAGCGTCAACCACGGCGCGGGACGGCGCATGAGCCGCACCGCTGCCATCAAGGCGCTGGACCAGAAGCAGATCGACAAGAGCCTTGCCGAGGCTGACATCATGACCAACTGCCGGCAGTACCCCATCGACGAAGCGCCTGCGGCATACAAGGACTTCAACGAAGTTCTCGCAAGCGTGGAGAAGGCGGGCCTCGCGACGGAAGTCGCGCGGCTGCAGGCGAAGTTCGTGATCAAGGACGGCGACAAGGCGGATGATTGACGGCGGTCCTGAGGGCGAAAACCCTCAGGCGCATTTTTCGAAATTCGCCGCAATTTCTTGATTCTTCGTACGTTGAAGGAATCATCATGCAACGCATGCTCATTCTCCGCGCAACACCACGCGCCACCAGACGCTGATCCGCCACTGCCCCCCACTCGCTCCGGTACCGGCCGGCCGAGTCCTCGTCGTGACTTTGTCACGCGAATGCAGTTGGATGCACCGGCTCACCTCACTTTCTCTTTCAGCGGTGACCTGATTTTTCACATGGTCACGCTATCCATGCTCGCATTGCGAGCGTGGTTGTCTCATGCATAACCGCGATCCGCGTGAATGAAACTCGCGGCGCGGAGGAGTTGTCCCATGGATGTTGCCCATTTGCAACGGAGTTTTGTCAAGATCGGCGCGCGCGTGAAGCTCGTGCCGATGCGTGCACGCGAGAAGGGAATGCCCATCATCGTCGACGTGCGACACGAGCGCAAGGATGAGTTCTTTGAACTTCGCGTGCGCGACGATGCGAAGGTCTTCGCGGTCGATACCCGCGCGGACCTGCGCCACCTGCTCTTGCACGCGCCTCGCGGGCCTGGAGAGTCGGCGCTCAAGCTGCTCTGTGGCCATGATGAACGCCATTGGTTTGTCGCGGGCATACCTGGCGATCGGGGCGTGTCCAACGTCATCACGGCCATGGAGGCTCTGAAGCCCGCCATGGTGCGTGATGCGCAGGACCGCGCGCGACTTGATCGTCATGAACGCCTGTCGCGTCACAACAACGCGTTCAAGCGTCAGGGCGAGTGGTTCTTCGTGCCTCAGCACGTGACGGTTGATCCTCTGTCGGTGCGGCGCAACGAACTGCTGCGGCGCAGCTGGCAGAGCAAGCCGCACATCGCGGAGTTCGCGTACCGCGCAGGCGGGGAAAGTGTGATGGTCTCATACCGCTTTCCCGCAGGGCTGTTGATCGACGAGTATCGCCAGCGTTTGGCAGAGCGGCCTTCGCTCGCCAACGACCGCTGGTGGCACAGCCGTCGCAATCCGCAACTCTTTGTTCGCGGCACGATTCGCCACGCCGACCACGCCACCATCACGCTGGACGGCTGGCACCGTGTGCTGATGAACGAAGAGGGACGAGCGCCCACTGGCTCGGCCATCGCGTTTCTCGACTGAGTGACGCTGCGACCACCGCAGCGATCGCAAAGATGAACAAGCCCCTCGCTCTCGCGAGGGGCTTGTTGATTTCAGTTCGGCTGGATGCCCCCGGCGAATTTCACGGAAGAACCATGACGCGAACACCAGCGCGTGCGGCGAGTGCGATCAACCGCACGTGCCGCCAGCCAGCACATTGAAGAAATCAAGCACATCCTGATCCTCAGGAAACACGCCGTTGTTGTTGAAGTCGATGTCGTTGCACGTCGGGCACGACGCTCCAGCAAGCACCGCGAGAAAGTCGCTGATGTCCTGATCTTCCGGGAAGACGCCGTTGTTGTTGAAGTCGATGTCATCGCAGCCCAGCGTCTGGCAATCGTCCGGAATGAGGTCGCCGTTCACATCGGCCATGCCCATCGCGATGTCAACGCGATCCGGAATCTGGTTCTGGTTGCAGTCACCCGTTGCGAGCACCTGATACAACGCGGCAACGGCGTTGGGCAACGGGCCGATGTTCTGCGTCGCGGGGTTGTTGCCGCTGGTTTGCTCTGCGCCAGTGCTGATGAGCGCGGCTCGCAGCGTGAGCGGATTGATGGGCGTGCCCGTCACGGTCTCATACACGCTTGAAACAACCGCCGCTGCGTTCACGACCGTCGGGCTGGCACTGCTGGTCCCGTTGAACCCGCTGGTGAAGTAGCGGTTCACGCCTTCCGCCGAGAACGCACTGCCGTAGCCGGCCGCGTACACGCGTTCGCCCCAGCCTTGCAGGCTCAGTCGCGAGCCGTAGCAACTGAATGACAACCGCGAACGCGACGTGGTGCTGGGCGAGTTGTTTGGTCCCGCTGCACCCGCGCCGACGATAATCGCCCCGCTGTTGTTGGCGGCGATGAACGGGCGGTGACCGGTGTTGAACGCGGCCCCGTCAAGGTTCTCGCCGCCGTTTCCAGCCGCCGCGACGACGATGCGTCCAGCCCCCACCGCCTGCACGGTGGCGTTGTACACGGGCAGACTCCACTCACTTGGAACGTACGCGGTACCACCGGACGGCCCGGCCGCCTGCTGCTCAATGAGCAGCACGTCTCCGGGCGCACTCGCAACCGACACGCTGGTGATGGCCCCAGCAAGGTTGTAGCCCGTGGTGTTGAAGTAGCAATATGCGAACGACTTGGCTGCGTCGGGTACGCCTCCAACCACGCCCCAGCCGTTGTCGCGTCCGAACAGGATGCTGAGGACAGCAGTGCCGTGATTGTTGTCAAACGGGTTGTTCCCCAGTGCGCCGATGCGAGTGATGGCGGGCAGATCCTCGTGCGCGGCGTTGTAGCCGTACTCGAGATCCGTCACTCGGACTGCCTGCCCACGACCACCCGGCCACGTCCACGCCAACGAGGGTCCGGTGCCGACGGGCGACGCATTGAGATACTGCTGCGAACCGCGAAAATCAGGTGGCAGCGGCGGCGCTACAGGAAGCGGCAACGGCTCTGCCTCTGCAATCTCAGGCATCTGGCGGAGAGCATCAATCGTCTTCTCGAGGTCTGCGCCTGGAGCGAGCGTCATGACGAACTCGTTGCGCAGATCCGGCAGTTCGCGCTGCCAGAACTTCTCAGCCTGTTCGCGCTGCTCCTCGAGGGCATCATCACTCACTTCGTGCAGTCGTCGCCAGGTCACGCCCGGCAGTTTGGGAAGCTGTACGCCTCGCAGTTCGGAGAGCGCGCCTGCACGCTCACGTACCGACAGCGCGTTGATGAATCGCACATACACGCGGTCGCGGTACACGTGACCGGAGAATGCCGCGACAGACACCGCCGCAGATTCGCGCACGACATCGGCCATGGAGATTGTGCTCAACAGAGTCACCGCAGCGAGAAAACCGACGATCGAATGATGCATGAGTGCCCCGTTCCGCCCGCATCACAACTTGTGCGGGCAAACTAGAGCCTACATCAACGCGATGCTGCGTCAAGCGCATTCATGTGAGCTTTCCAACAAAAAAACTCGCACGGCAAACGCCGTGCGAGCGTGACAAGTCACTGGATGTGGGCGATCAGTTGCAGCTGCCACCAGCCAGAACGTTGAAGAAGTCCATGACGTCTTGATCTTCGGGGAAGACGCCGTTGTTGTTGAAGTCAATGTCGTTGCAGCCGCGGTCCGGATCGCAGCTTGCGGGAGTGCCACCCGCGAGCACATCGAAGAAGTCCATGACGTCTTGATCTTCGGGGAAGACGCCGTTGCGATTGAAGTCAATGGGGTCGCACGGGCAACCCATGCTGCCGCAGAAGATCGGCACACGCGCGATGCTGCTGTACGCGATACCGCCCGGAGCGGCGGGATCATCGATCATCCACTGCATGTAGATCGTTTCGCCCGGCTGGAACATGTCGATGGTGATCGACATCTTCTCCGTGGCCGCACCCAGAGCAGTCACGATGTGCTGCGAGTAGAGATAATCCGGCGAGATCACACCACCCGTCGGCGTGGTGCGTGTGAACATGAGTCGAGCGGTCCCGCCCACGCGAGCCTGACCGAGGCCGATGCGGCACTCGCTGATGTTGATCATGGCCGGGCTGGCAGCCACGATCTTGGGCACCACGCCGCCCGTGCCGGGCACGCCACCACCGATGACGGTCGGTTGCGCATCCACACGCTCGGTGTAGAGTTGGGGCTTGTCAAAGGGGAAGGTGCCGCTGACGACACGCGGGTCGAGCAGGCCGTTGGCCATGAAGTCGACCATCGGACCGATCATGTTGTCGGGCACCTGCGTGAACTGCATGATCGTGTCGAGGTTGTCTTGGAACATCGGCGGCGAGCCCGGCGCCTGCGTGTAGAAGCGCACAACGTCACCCAGCGTCGTGAACATGCCGTTGTGCATGAACGTGGACTTGAGCTTGCTGTTGCGCACGGTCGGAGTCTTGAACTTGCCGCTGTCAAACGGGTTACCCGTGACGCCCGCGAGGCCGAGGTCTTCGGCGTTGGGACGCAGACCGATATTGCGGAAGTCATTCTCCTTGAACAGCGGATCGCTGTGGCACGTGATGCAACTGCTGGCGACAAACTGCGCGAAGCCATCCTGCTGGCGCGGCGTGAGAGCCTGATCGTTGCCGGCGGTGAATGCATCCCAGGGTGACTGATCGCTGATGAGCGTGCGCTGATACGTCGCGATCGCGAACGCGATGCGTGTGGGCGTGATGGCGGGATCGCCAAACGCGTCTTCAAACAGATCGCCATAGCTGGGCTTGCTGGAAAGCACCGCCGCGACATCCGCAGGCACATCGGTCGCGAGGTCGAGCGGGCGCACCTGGTTGAGCTTGGTCGTCAGTTCCGTCCAGTTCAGACCGGCGTGCGCCATCTCAACGCTGCTGAGCGGTGGGCCCACCGCCTGGCTTTCGAGCGCGCCGCCTTCGGCAATGACCACGGCGTTGGTAATGGGGTCGCGGAACTCGCCGCGAGCGCGACCATCCCAGAAAAGGTCGGCGTAGTAAGCAGCGTTAATCACGCTGTTCGCGCTGCGACCGGTGATCTGCGGTTCAAGACCGAAGACGAACGAGGGCGCGAAGTTGTTGCTGACATCGCTCTTGATGATGCCGATCGAACCGAGGATGTCATCGTCGGTGAAAGGAATGTTGTCGATACCCGGGTTGCGGGCGATGCGAGGATCGGTACCTGCACGCTCGGGAATGTGACACGTCGCACAAGCAACGACATTGCTGGTCGAGAACTGCTCATCCCAGAACAGAATCTTGCCGAGCACGCGCTTCTGCTCGGTGATGGGATTCTCCGGCGGCACCGGCACGGGAGGCAGCGAGGCATCAGCCTTGTTGCTGACGTACATGCCTGTCAACAGGCTGGCAACAACGACCGGCACGCCCACCGCGAGGCCAGCGATAAGGCGCGTGCTCCACGCGCTGCGTTTGGAAACGGCCACATCCCGCACGACGTTCTCGCTCTGCATGCGCTGCTCTCCGAATAAACCGACTTGTGTGCTCTGATTGTTCGCGTGTAGAACCGACAAGGTTGCCCTGCGCAGGACAACTTGATGCATTGGACCGAAAACCCGCGAAACTCCCGGGCACACGTGATGGCACCTTGAATATGCACCGAGTATGCCGGTTGACCAGCGAAGTTGCGGATTGGACGAGTTATCGCCCTGGTGCAGATGGGTGTCGAGTTGCCCGTACCGGTCTGTCCACTTCCGGTCAGGTGGGGGAATATGCTTGTTATCATCCACAAACCTGCGCGTGCCTGCGGCATGCCAGGTATGTGTGCGAGGGCCATGATGACGTCAGTGCCAGCCAACCCGCAAGCTGCCCACGCCAGCGCCTCCATTCAGTTGGGCGCACCCAAAAACGTGACCGTTTCCGGTCTCGCGGGCGTGCCGGTGAAGTGCGAAGTCATTGAGGCGGGACAGCCAGCCCCCGGCGTGCCTGTGGTGTTTCTGCATGGTCTGGTCGGTCTGAATGACCATTGGGAAGATGTGGTCCACCGCATCAAGCACCGCTCACGCTGCGTGCTCATCCAAACGCCCTTGCTGGATCTGACGGGCGATGACTGCTCTATTCACGGCGCCACAGAGCTCACCATCCGGCTGATCTCAACGTATCTCAAGCAACCCGCCGTGCTCGTGGGTAACAGCTTCGGGGGCCATATTGCCGCGAAGATGGCGATTGCTCGACCTGATCTGGTGCGCGGTCTGGTCCTCGCCGGTGCCAGCGGCTTGATTGAGAAGAGCATGGTGAGCGACGTGCAGATTCGCCCCAGCCGGGAATGGCTGGAACGCAAGATTGGCGAACTGTTCTTTGACCGCTCCAAGATGAATCCCGAGGACGTCGATCGCGCGTACAAGGAACTGATGGATCGCGATCACGCCCGCGCCATGGTGCGTCTGAGCCGCACCGCTCGCAAGAACCACCTTGGCGAAGAACTTCGCCACATCAAGGCCCCCACTCTTCTCATCTGGGGCCGCCAAGACATCGTGACGCCGCCCGAAGCGTGCGATCAGTTCGCTGCCAAAATCAACGGCTGCAAGGTCGTGTGGTTGGACAACTGCGGACACGCGCCCATGATCGAGAAGCCGGATGAGTTTGGTGTGGCGATGAATGAGTTCTTGAATCGAGTGTGATCATGCTCGCTCGCCCCCGGGGCGTCGCCGTTACGGCTGCCACAAATGAAAACGCACCGACGGTTGTCGGTGCGTTTGTGATTCTCATGTCGAGCGATGATTACGGCTTGACGCCCAGTGTCGCCGAGCGAGTCTCGTACTCACGCTGCACCGCCGCAACGAACGTTTCGAGCTTGATCGCGCCCAGGTCCTTCTCCTCGCCGCGAGCACGCAGGCTGATGGTGCCGTTCTCCGCGTCGCGCGGGCCGACGATCGCGAGATACGGAATGCGCAGCTCTGCCGCCGCCTTGATCTTGCCTTGCACGCGGTCGTTGCTCGTGTCGACTTCCGCTCGCAGGCCGGCGGCCTTGAGTGCCTCATAGACCTTGTTGGCGTAGTCGTTGGTCTTCTCGCTGATGGGCAGCACGCGCACCTGCTCAGGAGACAGCCACAGCGGGAACGCGCCGGCGAAGTGCTCGATGAGCACGCCGCAGAAACGCTCCATGCTGCCGAAGGGCGCGCGGTGAATGACCACGGGCCGCTTCTTGCTGTTGTCGGGACCGATGTACGACAGGTCGAAGCGAATCGCCATGTTGTAATCGACCTGCACAGTGCCAAGCTGCCACTCGCGACCGATGACATCCTTCACGACAAAATCGATCTTGGGACCGTAGAACGCCGCTTCGCCCGGCTCTTCGCTAAAGGGCACGCCCAGGCTCTTGGCGGCGTCGCGACACGCCGTTTCGGCTTTGTCCCAGTTCTCCTTGGTGCCGGTGTACTTATTGCTGTCCGGATCGCGCAGGCCCACGCGCACGCGGTAGTCCTTCATGCCGAGGGTGCCGAAGATGATCTTCACGAGTTCAAGGCAGCCTTGAATCTCGCCCGGCACCTGCTCTTCAGTGCAGAACAGGTGCGCGTCGTCCTGCGTGAAGCCGCGCACGCGGGTCATGCCGTTCAGTTCACCGCTTTGCTCCCAGCGATAGACGGTGCCGAACTCCGCGAGACGCACGGGCATGGTGCGATAGGAGTGAGGCGAGCTCGCGAAGATCTTCGCGTGGTGCGGGCAGTTCATGGGCTTGAGCATGAAGCCTTCGAGCAGTTGATTGTCGGGCAGAATGCGCGACTTCTCGATGGTCTCCTTGCCTGTGCGCTCGTTGATGCCCTTCGCGAGGCGCTCGCTCACGCCTTCCACGCGGTGGATCATCTCCGAACATGAGCAGCCCGCCGCCGACAGTTGCTCCAGCGCGTCGCGCTCGATGATGGGGCTGAACTGGCTGTCTTTGTAATACGGGAAGTGACCGCTGGTCTTGTACAACTCCAGCCGGCCGATGTGCGGCGTGAAGACTTCGGTATAGCCCTGCTTGCGCAGCTCGCCGCCGATGAACTGCTGCAGTTCCTTTCGGATGATCGAGCCATTCGGGGTCCACAGAATGAGCCCCTGACCCACTTCTTCGTCAATGTGGAACAGGTGCAGCGCCTTGCCGATCTTGCGGTGATCGCGCTCCGCCGCTTCCTCACGCTGCTTGATGTACGCGTCAAGGTCAGCCTGGCTCGCGAACGCGGTGCCGTACACGCGAATGAGGCGATCGCTGGTTTCATCACCGTGCCAGTACGCGCTGGCGAGGCTCATCACCTTCACCGCGCCAATACGCGCGGTGCTGGGCACGTGCGGCCCGCGGCACAAGTCTTCCCAGTTCTTGCCGGGAGTGCCGGTGGCGTAAAACGACAGCGCAGCGGAACGAGCTTCGGCCGGCGCATTCCCTTCGCTGAACGCCGCCTTCTTGCCTTTGTACACACTGCTTGGCATGCCCAGCGCACGCTCAGCGTTGTCCACCTTGTACTTGTTGCCCTCGGTTTGCAGTTTCTTCAGGCCTTCGCCGCTCGCGACTTCGTACCGGGTGAACGGGCGATCCTCTTTCAGAATTTCGGCGATCCGCTTGTCAATCGCCGCGAACTCGTCGCTGCTGAACTTCTTGCCGGCAGGCACGAACATGTCGTAGAAGAAGCCGGTGTCAGTCGGCGGGCCATACGCGAGTTGCACGTCCTTGCCCACCACATCCTGAATCGCCTCGGCCATCACGTGAGCCGCGCTGTGGCGAATGAGATACAGCGCGTCGGAGCTCGCCGCCTGCCCGGCCTTGGGCGCGGTCACGATCGCGATGTTCACGTCGCGATCAATCGCGTGCGACAGATCGCGCAGCTCGCCGTCCACCTTCACTGCGAGTGCGGCCTTCGCCAGACCGCTGCCAATGCTGGCGGCGACCTCCAGGCCGGTCACGGGTTTGTCAAAGGACTTGGTTTTGCCGTCGGGAAGAGTGATGGTGGGCATGGGAGATCCAGAATTCTAAATGGCGTAAGTTACCGAGTGGCCAGATGTTGGTGGTGTCAATCGTTGTTGAGAAGGCCGATACGTCAGTCGTTCGTTTCAGCGGACGGAGCATACAGCCTCAGCGCCTCGCACGTTGGGCAGCGATACGCGACGACCTTATAGCCCTCGCGCCTCTGCGCTCCCTTCGCCTCGCCCGAGAAGAATCCAGGCTCAGGGTCACCGGGCGACCAACGTGGCAGATTGATAGTGCTGTAGTGCCCCAGCTCCGTCATGAAGCCTCGCACCATCTCGACATTACACACCAGACATACAGGTTTCGCCGCCACGGATGCCGCCTTTCCCTACTGCCTCACCCCGATGCCTACTGACCAACTCCAAGAAAAAACCCGGCGATTCTTCGCCGGGTTCATGATTCATGCTGAAACCGCACGCGTCACCGGCGACTGCCGCGTGCAGTGATTATCGTCGTAGTCGTCGTCGTCGCCATGCAGAATGATAGCCGCCAGCTTGGGTGGTTGGAAGCCATAACGCTTGTCTGCAAGCCTGTCGGACCTTGCGAGAAACCACGGACACTTAGACGACTCGGGCCGCGGTCCGCCGTGCATTACACTGCGTCGCATGATCATGCGACACGACCGTGCAATCTTCATGTTGAGTGCGGTGATCGCGGGAACACTGAGCAGCTGCGCGAGCTCCAAACGCGTCCTGATCTGGGACACTCCCAGCTACAGGTCTTGGGCGGTGGGAACGTCGTCTGACGAGAGAACCTTCGTCCCACCACGCGGCATGCCTGAGGACTTTGCTCGCAGCGGTTACCGGCAAGCTCACATGCTTGCAATGGAGATCTACTCGCATCGACTGCAACCAAGCGATCCGTCATCGCTCATCGATGTCATCGATTCTCTGAGTTCTGGCAAGCTCATGGAAGATCCCATCATCCGTGAGGCCATCGAGCAGTACGCACGCACGGGCGTGTTTATCACGCGCTGGGCCGACGACCCCATCGCCGCACGCGCCCACCTGGCGCTCGACGAGCGAGCATCGCGTGGCGAAGGGGTGTGGACCCACCAGAAATCTGCTGAAAACACGGCGGAAACCGTCACTTCGTTTCGGCTTCGGCAGAAGTCGATGCCGGTGTACGTACCGAACTGACGGGCCTGCCGTTCTGGTCCACCACAATCCGAATGACCTCCCCCTGCTCGGCCTGCTTGCGGTCTTCCTCGCGCTGGTCGGGGAAGTACTTGTCCTCGAAAAGTTCCAGAATGACGAGCGTAAACAAAGCCCCGGTCGCGAGTACCGCGGCGAGTACATACAGCCCCAGCCCGCACATGGCCCCGATGCACGCTGTGACCCATACCGCCGCCGCCGTGGTCAGTCCGCGGACGGCTTTCTTGTTCTGAATCACGGCCCCCGCGCCCAGGAAGCCGATGCCGCCGATCAGACCCTGCAGCACGCGCGAGATGTCCGCGCTCGTCAGCGGCCCCGTGGCGCCCTGCCGAATCGCTTCGAGCCCCGCCAGCATGAAGCCTGCTGAACCGAGGCTGATGAGGATCATCGTGCGGAACCCCGCAGGACGATTTTTGCGCTCCCGCTCCAACCCCATGAGAGCCCCGAGCCCCAACGCGGTACCGAGGCGGAGGCACGTTTCTACGAGCGTTATTTGATCCATACAGACACAATACGGTTTGCGAAGATTGTGTCAAGACAAAACCCACAGATCAGTCCCCCACCTACTCGGGCGGTTGGCATTCTGATACAATCTACCAACGGGTCCAATTCGTGTTGGGGCGTTCTGAGAAGGGAAGTTATATGAACAAGCGTGTTTCACTGTGCGCCGGGGGCTGGGTAGCTCTGTGCGCGGGCATGGCTCTGGGGCAGGTCAATCCGCCCTCTCGCTTCGTGCTGCAGGAGCCAGATATCGGGCTCAACGCCACGCGCGTCATCGACTGGAGCCGGTCGCTGCCGGTGACGGACATGATCAAGCAGAGCCGGTGTTTCGGCAGCCCCACCAACACCACCGACTGTCTCGCTCCGCTCGACGCCAACGGCTGGCCCACGGCGGACTTTGGCGTGTGGATGGCGACGCTGCCCGCCAACTATGGCGCGGGTGGCGTGTACCGCTTGGAGATGGAGTGCGCCACGATCCCGACATTTGACCTGCACCAAGCCGGCGCGACGGTGTCGAATCTCTCGCGCGATCCGGTCACCGGCATTGTGACGGCGGACCTGTTCTATCCGAACGTGACGCTGAACTTCTCGATCTCGCTTTACAACACGCAGGGCGGGGCTCGCAACATTCGCGTGTGGAGCCCCAACACCCCTCGCACGAATCCGTTCACGAGCTGGTATCGCTCGCACATGGATCACGGCGGCGGCGTGATTCGCTGGATGGACGCCAACGAGACCATGAGCAGCGGCGCGACGATCTCGTCGTGGGCTAACCGCACACGCATGGACAGCGTGCGCTGGCGCGGCGGCACGGGCATTCCCTACGAAGCGTGCATCGCACTCTGCAATGAACTGAACTCCGACCTGTACATCAACATTCCGGGCCGAGCCAACAACACATACGTGCGAGAGCTTGCGCGACTGATCCGCGACAACCTCAATCCGAACCTCGCTGTGTACGTTGAGTGGTCGAACGAAGTGTGGGCCACCAACACCACGACGGGCCGCGAAAACAACGATGCAGCGACGGCGGAAGTCAACAACATTCCTGACAGCAACCTCGACTACGACGGCAGCACCAACCCGGCGCACTGGCGTTGGCGTCGCTACGCGCGTCGCAGCATCGAAGTCAGCAATATCTTCAAGGAAGAGTTTCCTGCGGGCAGCATGTTCACGCGGCTGCGGCCGATTCTGGCGGGGCAGAACGCGAATGACTCGCAGTATCTGAACATGCTCAACTACATTCAGACCAATTACGGGCCGCCGGCGAACTTCTTCCATGCCATCGCCGTCGCGCCGTACTTTGAGAACTGGACCAACGACTCGCTCAACCCTGCGATGGAGTTTGATGAGTTTGTCACCGGGCTGCAGGCAGGTATTGATCGCTGGCGCACCAGTCTGCAATGGGAACGCTACACGACTTACAGCGTGTGGCACGGTCTCGCGCCGGTGATCGCGTATGAAGCGGGCATCGACACACGCGGCTTCAACAACCTCGAAGTCAAGGGACAGGTTCATCGCTCGCAGGCCGTGCGCACGCTGATCAACAACTACATCGATGCGTGGCACGGCGCGGGCATGGGAACCATGACATGGTTCAGCAGCGGCGCTGGCACGTTTGATCAGGATCAGTGGGACGGATATGTGCTGACGGAGAACATCTTCCAGCCTGCGAGCACCAAAGAACTCGCGCTGGATGAAGCGCGAGATCGTCCTCGTGCCGCTCTGTACGCAGGCACGCTCGTTCCTGCAACCATCGATGCCCGCAAGCACGTGCAGCGTGAATCAACCTGGACCGCCAGCCCGCTGCCCAATCCGCAGCAGCTCAACACCGGTCAGTACTACGAGTATCTCATTCGCAAGGATGCCGCGGGCCCGGTGCGTGTGAGCATCAACGCGAGCAGTTGGGACGCAGCGGCTGGCGTGGAACTGCTGATCAGCCGCCAGTCGTTCGGCAACGTCCTCTTCACGACGACTGGTGGCGCGCAGAATCAGACGTTTCAGAACTTTGGTGACGTCACGGTCAATCTGCCGGCCGGGCTGAGCGTGCTGCGACTGCGCAGCTTGAGCAATGGCGGGTTCTACGTCAACGCCATCAATGTTGCCTCGGGCGTCCTGCCTTGCGACACGATCGACTTCAACAACAACAACGTCTATCCCGAAGACCAAGACGTCATCGACTTCTTCACGGTCTTGTCGGGGGGCCCGTGCAGCGCTGGCAATGTCTGCAGCGACATCGACTTCAACAACAACAACGTCTACCCCGAAGATCAGGACGTGATCGACTTCTTCAACGTGCTCGCCGGCGCCGGCTGCCCGTAAGGACAGGTGCAGTCGTCCGAAAATAGTTCACTCCGCCGCCCAGTATCTTCACTGGGCGGCGGTTTTCATTCGGCCTAGGGGGATAGATGGTGCGAATAGCCGAATAATGTGGTTGTCCGCGATTGCGTTTCGTCGCTGGCGGGAGGATGGTCATGAAGATGAGTCTGCTCAGCGCGGTGATTGCCGCAGCGATGATCAGCGGCACGCCCGCCATGGCCTCATCCCCGTTCCTTGAGGATGCGCGGATGGGCGCTGGCGTTGAAGCACTGCGCGACTGGTCGCGCTCGCAGATGCTGGCAGATCTCGTGCACTCGGGTCGTGCTTGGGGCTCGCCGACCGACCCGTGGACGGGTCAATCGCAGATCGCGCTTGATGCGAACAACTGGCCCATGCAAGACGCCGGCATGGTGCTCATGACAAGCCAGGCGCCCAACAGCGGGCAGGGCGGCATCTATCGATTTTCGTTTGAGTGTGCGACGTTGCCGGAAGTGCGACTGATCGCAAGCCCCGGGACAGTACAGAACGTGCAGCGCGATGCCGTCACGGGCAGGATCACTGGCGAGATTGTCTTCCCGGAAGACGGCACCCAACTCATGTTGGGCTTTTTCGGTACGAGCAATGGCGTAACTGGCGGCGTGCGGAACTTGGAAGTGCTTCGGCCCGGGGCCACGAGCGAGCAACTGTTCACGCAGCGTTTTCTGTCGCATGTTGATCGCTTTGACATCTTGCGATTCATGGACACCAACCTGACGAACCAGACGACGGTGTCAACCTGGGTGAATCGCACGCAGATGAATCAGTGGAACTGGCGCACACGCACCGGCATGCCTTACGAGGCTGCCATCGAGCTTTGCAACACGATTGACGCAGACATGTGGGTGTGCGTGCCGCATCTGGCGGACGATGACTACCTGCGGCAGCTCGCACGGCTCATTCGCGACACGCTGGAACCGCAGCGCCACGTTTACGTCGAGTTCAGTAACGAGGTGTGGAACACGCTGTTTCAGCAGGGCATCTGGAATCGCGATCAAGCCGCGATTGAAGTGGCTGCGGGCAGCACCAATCTGACGTACGACGGCAACACAAACCCGACGACCACGCGCTTCCGCCGCTACGCGCGTGAGAGCAAGCGAATGGCGGAGATCTTCATGCAGGAGTTCGGCGTGAATGACCCGCGCGGTCGCGTGCGCCCGATTCTGAGCGGGCAAACGTCGCGCCTTGACATCTACGACGCTCAACTGCAATACATCAACGACGTGTATGGTCCGCCGCGCAACTGGTTCTACACCATCGGCCTCGCGCCGTACTTTGAGGCATGGACGCTGGACACCGGCAACCCGAATCTCACCGTGGATCAGTACATCGCCGGCCTGGCTGACGGCGTGATGCGATGGAACACAGGATTACAGCTTGAAACCCACGCAACCAGCGCAGCGTGGTACAACCTCGCACCGATGATGGCGTACGAAGGAGGCGTAGACACGCGCTTCAACAGCAACCTTGCCGTGAAGCGGCTCGCGACGTACGACGAGCGCATGTTCGGTCTGTGCAAGACGTTTCTTGACGACTGGCATCGCAAACACGGCGGCCACTTTGTGTGGTCTATCGCCGGCGCCGGACCTTGGACCAACTCATCCGGCAGCTACACGCTGACAGAGAACATGCTCGATCAGTCCACGACGAAGATCCGTGCGCTGGACGCTGTCTCTGCGGCGCCGGTTCCACCGCTTGAGCTGACACGCGTTCCCGGCGTGATTGATGCACGGCGGCACCCGCGTCGCAACCCTGCCACGTGGAATCAGTCGCCCGCGTCGGGCACGCTGCTGCTTGGCCAGGGCTTTGACTACCTGGTGCAGAGCGCCGAACATCGCACGGTGCCTGTGCGCATCGTGCACAGCACCTTTGAGCAGAATGCGAGCGTGACGCTGTTTGTCAGCGGCGTGAACGCAGGCACGATCACGCTGCCTATCAACCCCAATCCTGCGGTGACAGACTTCTTCACGAGTGACGCGATCAACGTGACATTCCCGGCGGGCGTGAGCACGCTGCGCGTGGTGAGCAATCGCAGCCAGGGCTTTGTGATGCAGAGCATTCTCCTGGGCGGCTGCGACGACGTTGACTTCAATCGCAACGGCGTCTTCCCGGAAGATCAGGATGTGATCGACTTCTTCAATGTGCTCGCGGGCGCGCCATGCCCCTACAACACGGGCCCGTGGGAGAGCTGCGACATCGACTTCAACAATAACGCCGTCTTCCCGGAAGATGCGGATGTCATCGACTTTTTCGCGACACTCGCCGGTGGCGGTTGCTGATCGACCGGCCGCTTATGGATAGTCCTGACGGGTGGGGCGAATGAGCACGTCACTGATGTGTACGTGAGCAGGCTGCTCCACGATGAAGGCGATGCTGCGTGCGATGTCTTCGGGCGTGAGGACCGGGCCGATGCGCTGCTTGACCTCGGCAAACCACTCGGGCTTGTAGCCGGCAACGCCTTGGAACTCACTCTCGACAAATCCCGGCTCGATGAGCGTGACGCGAATGCCCTTGGGGCCCAGCTCGCGCCGGCTCGCTTCCGCAAGGCTGTTGACTGCGAACTTGGTTGCCCCGTACATGCTGCTGAACGGGCTGATGTGCCGACCCACCGTGCTGCCAAGCACCACGATGTCGCGCGGACGACTCGCTTGCGAGAACGTCTGCTTCTCCACGTCGATCTCCGCAAGCATGCGCTTCGCGGCGACGCGAATGAGTTTGGCGGCGGCGAGAATGTTCGTCCTGATCATCTCTTCCCACTGGGATTCGTCACTTGTCACCGCGCTGCCCGCGAGTCCGCGACCGGCGTTCACCACGATAATGTCGGGTTCGTGGGCGGGATTGCCCAGTGCGTAGCGACCAACGTCAAGCATGCGGGTGATGATCGCGTCATCACCGCAATCACCCACGACACACGCCACGCTGCCAGCTCCGCCGACTTCATTCGAAAGTTCAGTGAGCATCGCCTGCCGACGCCCGTTGGCGACAATGAACGCGCCCCGTGCGGCCAGTTCACGGGCGATAGCCCGACCAATGCCTGCCGTCGCCCCCGTGATGACCGCCGTGCGCTGCGCGAGTGAGTACTGCATGACACAGTGTAGAGTCCGTGGACGCGGGCACGCATACTCATACCGAAACGTCACGTGCGTCGATAGCTCCCACCACGGACCGGCTCTGCGGCAGCCGAGCACACCCGTCGATGTGCAGACATCACGGGCAGGCGCCGCCCGCCAAGACGTTGAAGAAGTCGATCACATCCTGATCCTCAGGAAACACGCCGTTGTTGTTGAAGTCGATGGTGTCGCAAGTGACACAATCAGCACCCGCAAGCACGTTGAAAAAGTCAACAACGTCCTGGTCTTCGGGAAAGACGCCATTGTGGTTGAAATCGATATCGTTGCAGAGAGCAACATCTCGCCACACGCTGATGTTGCGAACGTCCCCCACTTGCAGCGTTGAGTTCGCAAAGAACAAGGTTCGCTCGCCCGCCGTCACGAACCTGCTGTCATTGTCGTTGTCTTGCAGGCGGAAGACACGCTTACCGCTGTTGTCCGTCAGCAGCAACGAGCCATCAGCGAGCGACGTGACATCAATGATGGTGAAGCCAGACTCACCCGTCGTATACACCAACACCGCTTCTGCGTCGTCCTGCGCATCGCCGTCACTGTTGATGTCGCGCACGCGCCAGATCTCGTCCACACCACCCGTGGCGACATTCTGGTAGTAGAACGCGCCAGGACGAACCGGATCACGGTCAATCGCAAAGCCTGCACTGGGCGTGTATCCGGCGACGTTTCCATTACCAAACCACAGCGTGAACTCGTTGGCTTGATCTGCTACGCCGTTGCCATCCACATCCTTGATGCGCCAGATGCCG
This sequence comes from Phycisphaerae bacterium, assembly GCA_046316615.1. GTDB lineage: Bacteria > Planctomycetota > Phycisphaerae > Phycisphaerales > UBA1924 > BJHL01. The sequence continues at coordinate 155,877 of JBKDAN010000016.1, read as the reverse complement.
TGCAAGTTAGCCGACGAATTGCGAAGCATGATCGCACCATCCGCGGCATGCACGACTTCCTGGGGCGAGAAGCTGCCATTGCTGCTGGAAAATCCATTGGCAGTGGCGAGTGCCGTGCTCTCGCCCGCATCGTTCGCGTCGCCATCGGCGTTGCCATCCACGCATTGCCAAATCGCGTCAGGACCGAAACCATTCCCTGCGTTGACGATCACGGGCCGACCTGACGAGTCGAACGTGCAACCCGCCGGAAACGCAAACCACTGTCCGACACCGGATGAAACGTCAGCGAAAACGCCGGCTTCACGTTCATCCATGGCATCGTTGTCGTTGTTGAGGTCGCGCGTCCAGTACATGCGCCGGGCGGTTGCATCCTGATCACCAATTAGCGTGTACTTGTCTCCCGAGCCCGCCAGGGTGCCGATGGTGTTGGGGTTGAGTGTGCCGGGCAGGCCCGCTGCGTTGCCCGCACCGAACCACCGGACGAGCTCGGTCGATTCGTCGATCGTCCAGTCACCGTTGGCGTCTGTCAGCAGCCACACGCCGTCGGTCGTGCGGTCGGTGATCATCACCACGACGTGCGCCGCCGCGTGTCCAGCCGCCGCCATGAGAATCGCCGCTGTCAAGATCGCCCGCATAGAAACCTCCATGTCTGGTATTGTACAAGAAGCAGAAATCCTGCACGATTTGATCATCACCCGCGTTCGTGGCATATTCCTGTCCTCCGCGGGGTTCGTAATCCACCGTCGCTGTTCACAGATCACGCCGTCACTTCTACACTCAGGCACAAACAACAAAGGAACCTCCCGCCATGACCACCGCAGCCCCCAAAGCCCCCGCCATCAGCAAGGAACAAGCCGAAGCGATCTACTCCAAGGGTCTCGAAGGCATCATCGCCGGTGAGACGGCCGTGTGCTCGATCGAGCAGGGCGGCCTGTGGTACCGCGGTTACGAGATTCATGATCTGGCAAAGCACGCGACCTTTGAAGAAGTGGCCCACGTGCTGCTGGTGGGCCACAAGCCCTCGCCAAGTGAGCTCGCTTCGTTCAAGGCCGAACTGGTCGCGGAGCGTCCGCTGCCTGCGCCGGTCGTCAACTTCATCGAGAGCATGGGCGGCTATCTCGCCAGCGGCCGCGCGGTGCCCATGGACATCCTGCGGACCTGCGTCAGCATTCTGGGTCACATGGATCCCGACAGCCAGAGCGTGGAGAAGGACGCGAACCTGCGCAAAGCCAAGCGGCTGCTCGCGAAGATCCCCACGATGATCGGTCACATGCAGAATGTGATCGACGGTCGCGCGATCATCGAGCGCGAGCGCGGCGGCGATCCAACGCTGGGACATGCGGCGAACCTGCTCTATCTCATGACGGGCAACAAGCCCGCCAAGGAATACGCGCATGTCGTCGACGTCAGCCTCATTCTGTACGCCGAGCACGACTTCAACGCCAGCACGTTCACGAGCCGCGTGATCGCGGGCACGCTGAGCGACATGCACGGCGCGATCTGCGGCGGCATCGCGGCGCTCAAGGGCCCGCTGCACGGCGGCGCAAACGAGATGGCGATGGAGATGCTCAAGGAAATCATGAAGGACGTGGGCGAGAAGGGCATCGGCACCAAGGCGGTTGACGACTGGATGCAGAAGGCCTTCGACACCAAGCGCAAGCTGATGGGCTTTGGCCACCGCGTGTACAAGAACGGCGATCACCGCGCGCCGATTCTGCACAAGCTCGGACGCGATGTTGCGACCAGCGACACGAAGAACCCGGGCGGTCACGCCGCGATCAAGTGGTTTGAACTGGGCGAGCAGGTGCAGAAGATCATGCTCGAGAAGAAGAACATTCACCCCAATGTCGACTTCCCCTGTGGCATGACGTACTTCACGATGGGCATTCCGGTGCCCCAGTACACGCCGATCTTCGTGGCCAGTCGCGTGAGCGGCTGGGCGGCGCACATCATCGAGCAGCACGCCAACAACCGCATCATTCGTCCGCTCAGCAAGTACACGGGTGAAGCTCCGCGCAAGTGGAACGGCTAAAGCGCAACGGGCGCTCCCTCAGCGTTCATGAGTCGGTAATCAATAACCAGCGCACCAAAGACACTCCGGCACAGGCCGGAGTGTTTCTCTTGTGCAGTCACAAAGCCGCACTGCTCACCGCACCGGCAGCACAAGCATGCCAGCGGAGTCAAGCTGAATGCGCGAGCCGTCGACGTTACCGATAGGCACCGCAGAACGTTCGATTGATTGCAGCACGCCTGTGCCACGCCCCTGCTCACGCATGCGCCACAGCGGATCAAAGACCACCGTCGCGCCGCGCATCGCAACGCCATCCGCAGACGCATACCGCACAGGCGACGCCAGCGGTGCCAGGCCGATGGGCACATGGGCATGAATGGCGCCGCTGCCACCCATGATCGCGAGCTGCGAACCGCGCTGCTCCCACGCTCGCTCGTACCGCGTGCCGTCACCCAGCCGCAGCCGGGCGACCGGAGCCGTCTCCGTCACTGCCGGAGTCTCAGGCATCTGCATCGCACGCTGTACCGCCATCTCGCCAACGAGCGACCGGGCCTCGGGCTTGTGGTACTTGGCGGCGATGACAACCAGTGCGGCCGTCGCGCACATACCGAGCAGAAACGCGACAGTCGTTGCCGAAATGCGGGGGCGAACAAACCGGCGCAAGGAACCCGCCTTTGCAGGCGCGTGCATGCGCGGTGCATCATCAACCACCGCCTGGGCTGATGCCTCAAGCTCCGCGCGGGCTGTCACATCCAACGCGTCAAGATCATCCTCGCTGGCCATCCGCACCATCACAGCGCTCGTGAAGTCCTTGTGCGGCGGCGAGGTGCGGCGAAGATCGCTCATGCCCTCGCGCAGCGCGCGAACGGTCGCTCGCTCAGCGGGGTACTTCTCGTCAATCAGCCGCCAGACCGCGGCGGCGCGTGTGTGATCACCGGCGAGTTCGAGATCCATCGCCTCGCTGATCATCGCGTCAACGCTGGCGCGAGGCTTGTCAGCCTGCGGGTTGCTCAAGTTGTCGCGATTGCTGTTCATTGTCCGTCCTCCCGTCGATGCATGTCCCTTGCTTCATGTCGAGCCCCACTTCGCCCGACTCCCCCACCGCCCCATCTCGCGACGAATGTCGCCGCTTGCTCGTCGTCTTGCACGCTGCGAGACTCTCGCGAGTACCACGCAGCCAATTGTTCCCGCAGCGTGATGCGTGCGCGGAACAGATGACTCTTGACTGTGCCCTCGGGCAGACCCATGAGCTCAGAGGCAAGCTTGAGAGGCCAGCCCAACTGATGACAAAGCACAACCGCTTCGCGCTGCACATCGGGAAGCGTGTTCATCGCTCTCTCGATCACATGACGAGTCCGGGCGCCTTCGTCGCGCTGCTCCGTCAACCAGCCCGTGACGCTCCAGACTGGAGCCACGCCCGGCACGGCGTCCAGCAGTTCGCTGTCGTACGCAGGCGCCTTGCGTTCCTGCATGTTCATCCACAACCGGCGGGCGATCGTGAACAGCCACGTGCTGAAGCGCCAGCGAGGGTCGTACCGCGAGAGATTCTTGATCGCCTTGTAAAGCGCCTCCTGCGTGATGTCTTCCGCCAGATCGGTGCGCCGGCACATGCGCAGCATGTACGCATACAGCGGCCCCTGATGCCCGCGAATGAGCTCACCAGTCGCCACGCGGTCGCCCGCCAGCGCTTGCTGAATGAGGTTGAGCTCAACTTCTCGATCCATGGCGACACGCCGAAGAAGACCTGCGAAACTGCCGTGCGGCGGCTGGTGCATGACCCCCTGGCCCCCCGACTGGGAAGGGCCGACATGCACCAGCCGGCAGCGCTCCGGCATTGAGAGGCAGCCTGTGAGGAGCAGGCTCCTGTGTCGTCTACCGGAACGACACCGCGGAAGTTGCACATCCGGCGGATTACTTGCAGAAAAAACTCAAGTATATGCAAACAATGCACTTACAAATACGGCGAGGGGTAGATTGTTAGCGTGTCCGTTCCCAATTCGTACCGGCCTGCATGGTTCGCGGTCTGGTCATGAGCGACCGTGGCCCCAATAAAGCGCAGCAGGGGCTCACGGGTATGCGCAGGCAGCCCGGTGTGACGCGTCCACTCGTTCGTGGTGGGAACATCAATCACGGCGAGTGCTTCTCCGCCGGCGAACTCGTAGTACAGCGAGAAACGAGTTGCGCCGTCAGCAAAGACGACATACCCGCAGCGCCCGTCACTCTGGTACGCGATGCGTGCGCCAGAAAACTCGGGCGGCGGCACCACGGGCAGCACTCGCGCCGGGGGCATAAGGATGGCATTGAGAATGCGATGAAGGAGTGACATGGAGTTGTCTCGATCTCGCGATGTTCACCGCGCGGGCGCGACGAGAGATTTGACGTTCATACTGCCATCCGTCACGTTCACAACCACAATCGCCGGGTGCGGGTTGATGGGAGACGCTGTCTTCACGAGCTCGCCCACAAACGCGGGCAACGTGTCGTGAGGCAGAAGCTGCGTCAGTCGCTCAATGGTCGTGTCCGTGGTCCACGCAAGTGAACCATCAACATGCATGCGAGAGAGGCGGAGAGTCGTTGGCGTGTTCGGGTCGCCCTCATGAACGACGAGGAAGCCATCAGGATGGGTGAACCGATAGAGCTCGCCGGTCTGCGCCTTACGAAGGAACGCCGCGTTGCGAATCGTCAACTGTGTGATGGGTGCGAACGTCTCAATCCTTGGCTTTGGGTCAGACTTCGTCGTCACACGATACAACGTCCGCGGCTTGAAGGTCCTCTCCGCGTCAGAGTCTCGCGGCATACTGAATCCACTCTTGAGGTCGTTGCGCGCATCGAGTTCCGTCGCCAGCATGAGCCACTCATCGGGCCCGAGTTGTGCAATCCGTGCGCGATAGGGCTCGTCCGCAGGATGCGAAGAACCAATCAACTCCGAGATCGGCTTGTTCGCGACGACAGCGGGAACGGGCGTCTTGACCGGCTGAAGCGTCGTCAAATCGAGGCCCGCTGTTGTGCTGGTGGAATGCCAGAGAATGCCCGATTCCACGTGCTGCACGCCCACGTAGTGTCGGCGGTCTCCCGAACGTACGGATCTTGCGAGCGATGTCGTGCGCGTGTCGCCAACTGCACTCTCTGGCACCAGCAACAATTCAAATGTGTAAGACTTCTTGCTCTCGGCGGTACCTTGCAGCGACGGGATATACGGATCGCACCGTTGCATCACGACAGCGAGCTGCGAACCAGCACGGACAACGCGTCCCACCGGATAGCCATAGGAACGAACACCCACTTGCTTCTTGATGCCCATAAAGACTGCGGCGATAGCAGCAAGCAGAGTGACAACCAGAGCGATGAAGACGCGTGGGTGCATAGGTGGTCCAATCAGTGCGTTACGGGTGTCTCGCGCGGCTGGAAAAGCATGACAAACAGCGGCGCGAAGTAACCCAACACGACAGCAAGCGCCCACAGCAGCGTGCAGACGATCGTGATGGGCGTGTAGTCATCTGGATGGCTGGGAAGCAGTTGCTTCGCCGCGAGGACGAAGCCGGCAGTGCCGAGGACAGCGACTGGCAGCATGAGCCAGGCCGCAAGCGTGCGACGATCGTGGGCGTACAGCCACGGCCCTAGCAGAAAACCCGCGTGCAGCAGCCACACAACAACCGCCGCGATGAGAATCGGCGCGTGACTGCGCGTGCTGCCAAAGCCTCGTCCAACAGCGTGGATACCGAATCCCACAATCGCGACTGCGACGGTGATGATGATGGGCGAGAGATAAAGAAAGATGGAGGAGAGGACGCGGGACATGACGCTCCTTGCGGCTGACGGGTACGTGTCAGTGCGAAAATGGAGCGCGAAACGGCTTACTCAGGACCGCGAATTTCGGCGGCCCGCCGCTCAAATGCGGACTCCTCCGCTGCTGCAGCGTCCAGCACACAAGCCCACTTTGACTGCTCCGCCGATGTCATCGGCGCTGCGCCGGGGAGCCCCAAGACGGACTCCCACCGCAGCCAATCACTCGGAGTTTCAGCAGCATCGCAACCAGACAACTTCACCGCAGCCCTCCAGATGTGCGTCGCATGCTCCTGACCGGGGTCGCGCTCCAGTTGCGTGTTGCACCAAGGCAGAAGTCGAAGGGCCGTATTGCGCGAAAGCGCAAGCGTGCGAACAACTGTCAACCTTCGAGCGGGCCCCGCGTGATTGATGGCTCCAATGAGGTCCGTCGTCGACATCTTCTCGTAGGCGGTGATATCCAGCACGGGCCGATCTGCCTGCTCAGCCAGGAACTTCTGCTTCGCCTGCATCGCTGGATCGTTGCGTTCTCTCTGTTCTTCGATATGACGGCCTATCCGCGCTGATCGCGACTCCACGGGCGGTTTGCCGTCCGAGACGTTCTTGATCCCAAGCGCGATAATGACCGGAACAAAGAGAAGCACCAGCACCAAGCCGCACGCGACGATGGTGTGCTGCATCCACATGGGCAGCGGATACTGCCCCGCAAAGTAGAACGCATGTCCGTATGGACCTTTGTGCTTGTCGTCGCGAGGCGGTTGGGTGCGGGAGGGACGCATAGCCGTGCAATTGTACAACTCCAGCGCTCGATCTAGAGCCGAGGTCTAGACGCTCTCCTCACACCCGCATCTTTGAAGGCACCACTTCTTTCACTTTCGCGAAACCAAGGACACGCGTCGGCATCTACCTACTACTTGGTAGGCATGCCGCCGCACCATGGTTGAGGAGTTCTGACATGAGTGAGTTCGCTGGGAAAGTGATTGTTGTGCTCGGGGGTACGAACGGCATCGGATTGGCTACCGCCAAGAAGATCGTCGAGCAGGGAGGTACTGCAGTCGCGATCGGGCGCCGCGAAGCGAGCGCCATCCACGCTCAGCAGGTTCTGGGCTCGCGTGGTGTTGCGTTGTCGCTCGATCTACGAACCGCAGATGCCATCCACCGTGCGACAGACCTGATTGACAGACACGCGGCACGCGTGGATGGATTGGTGAACTGCGTGGGCGTCTTCTCGCCGCGTCCGTTCATCGAACACACAGCCGATGATTACGACAGCTACCACGACCTGAACCGAAGTACATTCTTCATCACGCAGCACGTGACGCGGCGCATGCTCAAGGCTGGCACAGGCGGCGCAATCGTGAACGTCGGCTCCATGTGGGCCAAGCAGGCAGTCGCAGCGACTCCTTCCTCCGCGTACTCGATGGCGAAAGCCGGCCTCCACGCCCTCACGCAGCATCTTGCGATGGAACTGGCAAGCGCGAGGATTCGCGTGAATGCCGTGTCACCCGCAGTCGTGCAGACACCGATCTACGAGGGCTTCATTCCAAAGGCCGACATCCCAGGCGTTCTTGCAAGCTTTGACAGCTTCCATCCAATCGGTCGCGTCGGCCAGCCGACGGACGTTGCGGAAGTGATCGCCTTCCTTCTGTCTGATCGAGCAGGCTGGGTGACCGGAGCCGTGTGGGACGTCGACGGTGGCGTGATGGCAGGCCGCAACAAGTACTGATCGCGCGACTTCCTCCCTGTTTGTCATCCCCACGTTCAAGCATAAACCAGCAACAGACGTGGTACGCTCTGCACCAGTGATCTCATGGCCGACACACGCGACAAACTGATGGATCTTGCTGAAGAACTGTTGCAGACAGTGGGCTACAACGCCTTCAGTTTTCACGATCTTGCCGATCGCATCGGCATCAAGACCGCGAGCATCCACTACTACTTCCCGACCAAGACAGATCTTGGCGTGGCGGTTACGAGTCGTTATCGCGAACGCTTCCAGGAGAAGCTCAAGCAGATTACGGAATCACATGATGACCCCATGCAGCAGTTGACGCTCTGCATGGGGCTTTTCCGCCAAACGCTTGCCACTGGTCGACGAGTGTGCCTGTGCGGTATGCTTTCCTCTGACATCGAGTCCATTCCCAAGGAACTCCAAGCCGAAGTGCGCAAGTTCTTTGATGATCTTGAGGAATGGATCGCCAAGGTCCTTCGACGCGCGCAAAGGCAGCAACTCATCAAGCTACGCGAGTCACCGGATGCCACCAGCATCGCAATCGTGGCGACGCTCGAAGGTGCCATGCTGACGGCTCGAACCCATCGCAGCGCGGACCGCTTTCAGGCGGCGTGCGACTGGATCATCAGTTCACTGGTGCAGCGCTAGTCACACCTCCCCCACTTCCACCGAAAACAACCAGCCCCGGACTGTTCATCCGGGGCTGATCGGGTTCAAGAGATACGAATGGACTAGCGGTTCTTCACTGCGAGACTTGCGGCAATCAGTCGCGAGATCACAAGGGGTGCTGCCTTTGCCCCAGTGTCCAGTGCCCGATTGCCCCGTGCCTGGCCTTACGCAACCTTGCGGGCCGCACGCTTCTTGGCGGCGGGAGCAATGGTCGCGAGCGGGGTAGCTTCGTGCTGTTCAAACTCAGGCATGGCGAGCAGTTCAACCAGCTCGAGCGGGGTCTTGCCGACCAGATCGATGCCGATCTCTTCAGCAAGACCTTCGGCACGATTGAACACGCCGCCGCCGACTGCGATCTTGGTGTGAGGCGTTGCGTTGATGGAGCGGAGCGTGTCGACGATCGTGCGGATACCCGGCAGATCGCTCGCGCTGCTGGCAAACAGCACCAGGAAATCAGGCCGGCGTTCCTGCACCTGGTTCAGAATCTCATCAGCGGGCAGCTTGCCGCCCGCATAGCAGACTTCATAGCCAGCGGCTTCAAGCAGATCGCTGGCGATCTGACCGGCGAGCTCTTCACCTTCGGTATTGCCGCAGCAGGCAAAGACCGTCTTGCCGTTCGTGGGCAAGAGCGTGAGCTGCGCGGCCATCTGATCCACCATCATGCGGAGCAGACGAGTGGACATGTTGTAGGAAACAACGGTGAGCTGATCCTGGCGGAAGAGCTTCTCAATCATCTCGTGCGTGGGCCAGAAGAGATCCATCAGGATGCGTTGCGCATGCACACCTTGTTGGATCGCCTCACCCACAACCTTGCGGCTCTGGGCCCGGTCGCCCGCGATGAGCGACTCAAACAGACGTTCGACGAGCAGTTGCTGACTCATGGGATTGAACCCTTTGCTTTCGCCGACGTGCTCCGCTCCACGAGCCGCGTCAGCATCCACACCACCGAGCAACCGGCAATCCCTTGCCGGCACGATCCTCCTCCCACACTGTGAAGCTCGAGAACCGAGATCACAGTCCCGCAGTTGCGAGAGAACCTCGCACGGGGCTAGTCGTATCGGTGGTGAGTGGGGCAACTGCAAGACAGTGCGGGGCTGGGATTTTGAGTCCTATAATATTGGCATCCCCGGAGAAAGGCATCTACCAAGCTCCACGACACTGATTATTGGACGTATATCAGGACTTGATGCCCCGATAACATGCGCAGATGCCCAAGCTCAGGCTCCAATCTTGCGCGTTCGCAAAACCCGTGCGCGAAAACAGTGTGAGCATCTCCTCACGCGAAATGAATGTGCTCACGCTCTTGGGCAAGTACTTGTAAGCACCAGACTTATCGCCAGCGATCCAACTCGCCGTCATGGGCATGATCTTGCCCGCGTACACGTCATTGAACCACCGAACCGGCGGAATAGACGGTTTGGAGAACTCCAAAATCACAAGTCGGCCTGAAGGTTTCAGCACTCGCGCAAATTCGCGCATGGCCTGCGCAGGATCAGCGACATTGCGAATCCCCCACGCAATGGAAACGACATCCACGCTCGCATCCGCAAGGGGCAGGTTCTGTGCATCTCCCTCGAAATAGCTCACTTTTTGTGCGGTGTCGCCCGTAAGTGCCTGCCGCTTGTCGCGCGCAACCTCGAGCATGGCGTGCGTGAAGTCGACGCCGATCACCTTTGACGCGGCAGACTTCGCAAATGCCTGCGTCAAGTCTCCCGTGCCGCAGGCGACATCAAGAACCACATCGCCCGGCTTCACATTCGCGACCTTCACCGCGAAGTTCCGCCAGCGAACATCCTGCCACAGGCTGTGGACATGGTTGTTGAGGTCGTAGCTGCCGGCGATAGCTGTAAACATCCGGCGAACTTTGCCGGCCTTTTCGGCGTGGGCGTGGGGGTTGGTCAGTTCAGCGTCACGCCAGGCGATATCAGGTGAAGTCGATGTCACAGGGCATGGTACGAACACGGGACCAAGAGAGATTTGCGCGAACGGAAGATGTTGGGTGGTTTGAGAACGCCATCTGCCAGGGATTTGTGCACGAGGAACGGGAAGAAGAAACGCCAGACGCTGGAGCGGCCTGACGCCCCCCTGCGGGTGTTGCGTTAGATCGATCGGCTCGCAGCCCGAGGAAACGCCAGGGCACAAAACGTGCGAACGCCACAAGTAAACATCGCACACATGCCGGGGCATTGTCGCGCCACTCGGGCAGCGTGCTGCTCGCTGCGAGACACCCGCCATGTCACCCGCCATGCACAAGTTGGTGCAGTGCATCAACAGGTGACGCACGAAATTGCGTGCGAAATGCCGCCTGCCAATCCTCACGAACGCACGCACGAGCGAATGCGAAATAGCGATCCGGCTGCGTCGTCAGACATGCACGCGAAAACCACTGGGCAAGGTGATATGCCAGACGCTGACGGTCACCTTCAGGCGAGAAGAACGATGCGCCTTCGACAAACTCCTGCAACGCATCGCGAGTCCACTCGTTGGCGTGTTCTTCGCGTTCAGACTCCGTCAGCGTGAAGCCCAGCAAACCCGTGACGCGTTCTTCCATCATCTGTGTCAGGCCTTCTTCAATCCACAGCGGCAAACGAGCATCGCGCAGCGCGTGATGCGTCAGTTCATGCGCCAGCACCGAGAGCACGTGCCCTTTCTGCATCGCGTTGATCGCGAGCAAAGGCATCACGGTGCCTTCACGAATGTACAGCCCGCCAAAGGTCGCAGTGTGTGAATCTTCGCTGAAGAAGTGACTGGTGAAGTCAATGAACGCATCGGTCGGAGCAATCGCGACAATCGCAATGGGCCGGATCGGAGCATCGTCACGGATCTTTCTCAATGCATCATGAATGACCGCGATCGCCCGCTCACCGCCTGCGGACACATCCACCCCGACCGCTCCCGCCCGAGGCACAATCGCCTCGGTGTTGGCAGTGCGCAGCCTGAGATGATCAACCGCCAACGCATCGCGCACTGCGTCAAGCCATGCAGCCGCCACAGCCCGGCGATGAATCTCGTCATTGGGCATGCGCTGCGATTCGAGCCACGCCTCAAGCTTCGCAAGATGAACTTGCGGAACGTTGGCATCCATCACAAGCAAGCTGGCTATCCCGTCCCGCGACACAACCGGCAGTTGCGGCGGCACAGACGCAGACGACGTGCCCAAGATGCTCGACAGCAGTTTGCGTATCACCGCGCATCATACAGCGCAGACCGATTTAGCAGCTCAGAACCACCGTCTGCAGCCCGAGAGTGCTCGTCAGCACGCCACCGTCGGCGAGCGATATCGCCAGCATGCAAAGCATCGGCCCACTGGGTGCTCACCGCGTGCTCACAACATCCTGCTCATCCGTCAATGACCGCGCGCTTACAGCGTTGTCGTGCTCGTCCTTCTCAAGCTGTGCAAGCTTGGTCAGGTACTCCAGCACCACAATCACGTACGTCGCATGACTCCACGTCAGCGGACTGACGCTGATGGGATCGCCAGTGTGCGGATGGAACTGTTCGGCCATCACGCCCGACTCTTCAGCGCGATACACGCACCATTCGAGCAGGCCGCGGGCCTCTTCCAGTTCCTCAACATTGCGAGCCTTCGCGATGACATACTGCGCACGCCACAGCGAGCAGATGGCCCACGGGTTGCCCGGCACCTGGTCGATGCGATCGCGCTCGATCTGGTGGTAGTAGTCGCGCTCGTAGCGGGCGTAGCCGCCCACGCCCGTCTTCACGCTCAGCCGCTGCTGCATCGCTTCGGCTTCAGCAAGCATCTGCGGATCTTCAACGCTGATGCCTGCGATCGCGAAGAGCGCGAAGTTCGCACTGTCGCTGGTCATGTCGAGGCGATACTGGCCGTTAGGAAGCGGCGTTGCCATGCGCGCGAAACGCTTCTGCTCTGGATGCCACAGGAATCGCTTCATCGCAACTTCCATGCGGTCCGCGCCTTCGCGATACTGCTGTGCGCGATCGAGATCGCCAAAGTCGGTTGCGAAGAGTGCGGCCGCTCGGAGCGCCCCAATCGTCGCGGCGACGGTAAAGGTGTGAATGCCGCGGCGTTCTTCCCACAAATCCCAGGATTGGTGCGGAATGCCGTTCACATCGCGATACGACAGAATCCAGTCCGCCGGCTTCACCACCAGCGGGATGTAGAGGCTCTTGATGAACTCAACATCACGGAATGTCTCAAAGTGCTTGCGAAGTGCCCACAGCACGAGACTGGTTTCATCCTGCTGAATGGGCAACACGCGCTGGCCTTCGACCATCCACGGGTGCCAACTGCTCGCGAGTTCCGCCGCAGGCGTGTACTTGTGCAAGAAATAGCTGTTGCCATTCAAGCACTTGGCGCAGAAGCGGAAGAAGTTTCGCGACAGCTCGCTCTGTCCGGTCAGAATCAGCGAGTACGCGACCAGCGCACCGTCGCGCGGCCAGCAGTACGAATAGTGGTCGCCGCCGAACTGCGTGATGTCGCTGTCGTTGGCCGCGATGATCGCGCCGCCGTTATCAATCTGCGTGCGTAGCACGAGCTGGCTGCGCACAAACATGTCAGCAACACGCGCCGGCATCTTCTCCATGCCCGGCACATCTTTACGAGCCCACAACCGCCAATATGCCGCGGTTCGCGCAATCATGCGATCAGGCCCGGTGTTCAGGACGCGCTGGTTCAGCGCCTTGACTTCGCCATGGCTGTGTCCGCAGGCCATCCAGCTTGTCACATACGCACTGCCGCGTGCGGGCACCTGCAGGTTGTACCCAACAGTCGCATCAACCGAGCCCTGCGAAATCGCATTGCGCCCGAGCTGCCCGTCTTCCGCATCGCGCCATGTGCCTTCAGCCCCGCGCACGCGCTTGGTGCCAATGGCCCAATTGTCGATGCCGCACTTGTTTTCGTCACACGCGTTGAAAAGGAAGTACGCGTCGTCCTTATACACGACAATGCTGCTGCTCGCCGGGTCGTAGTTGGCGGTGTCACCCACTGCGCTGCCGCGGATCGACAAGTCCCAGTGGCTGAACAAACGCACGTCGCGGTCCTTGCCCGACAGGTCGGTCACCACGCAGCGACGCATGTACACAGGCTCATGGAAGTCGACGGCGTCGTAGCACTTGAGCTCAAGGCCCAAGCCCTCGTGCCGCAGCGTGACTTCCGTCACCAGCGTGCCTTCTTGATACTTCAGCGACCGCTTCCAGCCGTTGTCTTCAATCCACGCAAACCGGCCGTCCACCCACACGCCGAAGCGCTGCACATGCCCTTCGGTGTGGTTGTACCGACCCACGTGCGGAAAGTAGATATCGCGCACCCGATACAACTTATCGAAGGTGATGAGCAGATCACCGTTGCCAACCGGGATATCACGCGGCATCGCGGTTCACTTCCTTGCGAGGTCGCCCCTGTCTGTCTTCTGTTCGCACACGACGCGAAAACAGAGGCACACACGCGGCATCATCGGACGTTGGACGCCGGCACGCCAGCGACGGTCACGATATTGCCGCAAGTCGACCCAATGACAGCGTAGTGCGCGGAACGTGCGCCCGCGCACACCGGAAGCGCAAAGAACGCCGGTGCCATGCCGGTCGCGATCAGATCTGGCCCGACAGCAATTGTTCCGCGAGTGCAGCCGCTGCGGCATCTTCATCGCTGGTCGCGGCAGCAAGCGCCTCTGTCCGCTGCTTCAGGTCGCCCAGGTACGTGATGCGAATACCGAAGTTCTCCCCCACCTTTACCGCGTTGCCGCAGCCAATGACCTTGTCATTGCACATCAGATCCAGCTCGGCATCAGCGTTCTTGGGCAGCTCGATAATCGAACCAGGCACCAGACTAATGACAGCTTTCAGACTCATCGGTCGCTCGCCCACACGGACGACGACCGGAACCTCCAGGTGCAGAACTTGGGCCAAAGTCGGGGAAGGCATGGCAGGCTGAACGCAACAAGCGTGCCAGCGAAATTCGCCAAGGTGTGCATCAGACAACATGCAACTACTTCATATCGTGCTCCGAGCGTCTACGCTCTCGACCCGGCCCTGGCTGTCCACCAGATCGTCGGAAGGAGATTTGCAATGCTGATTCGCACGCACACGTGCGGCCAACTGCGCGATGCGCACGTGGGCCAGTCTGTCCGCCTCAACGGCTGGGTTAACAGCTACCGCGACCATGGCGAACTGATCTTCATCGACCTGCGCGATCGCTACGGCATCACGCAGCTGGTCTTTGATCCCGAGTCCGGCATCGCCCGCGACATCATGGAAGCCGCCGACAAGCTGCGTAACGAAGACGTCATCGCCATCGAAGGTGACGTCCGCGTCCGCGTGGGCGGTGAAAACCCCAAGCTCGCCACCGGCAAGATCGAAATCGTCATCAAAAAGCTCGAAGTGCTGGCCAAGACCGACAACCCGCCCTTCCTGCCCGACGACATGACGAAACTGCCCAACGAAGAGTTGCGGCTGACGCACCGCTACATCGACCTGCGCCGCCCCAGCATGCAGAAGGTGCTCGCGACGCGCCACAAGATCTACCAGACCACGCGAAAGTACTTCGACGAGAACAACTTCCTCGAAATCGAAACTCCCATCCTCTACAAGAGCACGCCCGAAGGCGCCCGCGAGTTCCTCGTGCCCACGCGCCAGGTCCCGGGCTCCTTCTACGCCCTGCCCCAGTCGCCCCAGCTCTTCAAGCAGATTCTCATGGTCAGCGGCTGCGACCGCTATATGCAGATCTGCCGCTGCTTCCGCGATGAAGACCCCCGCGCCGACCGCCAAGCCGAGTTCACGCAGATCGACTTGGAAATGTCTTTCGTCCGCCGTGATCAAATCATGGAGATGATGGAAGGCTTCGTCCGCCGCCTGTGGAAGGAACTGACCGGCTACGACGTGCCGCCGATCCAGCGCATGGACTACCGCGCCGCGATGGAGGACTACGGCATCGACCGTCCCGACACGCGCTACGACCTGCGCATCAAGGACATCAGCGACTTCGCCGCCAAGCTCGACTTCGGCGTCTTCAAGACCGTGCTCGAGAAAGCCAAGGATCGCCCCAAGTACTACAGCAAGAAGGGCGTTGTCAAAGCCCTGCGCGTTCCGGGCGGAGCCGACAAGCTCACGCGCAAGCTGACCGACGGCTACACCGAGTTCGTCAAGGGCTACGGCGCGGGTGGCGTCGCGGTCGTCAAGATCATCAAGGGTGAAGACGGCCAGCCCAAGCTCGACACCGGCATCGCCAAGTTCTTGGAGCCCCTCAAGGCCGAGTTCCTCGCGCTGCTCAACTGCCAGATCGGCGACACCGTCCTCTTCGTCGCTGACACCTACAGCGTCGCGACCAAAGCCATCGGCGAACTTCGCCAGAAGGTCGCTCGCGACATGGGCATCGTGCCCAAGCCCGGCGCCGAAGGCGGCCCGTGGAACTTCCTGTGGGTCATCGACTTCCCCATGTTCGAGAAGAACAAGGAAACCGGCAAGTGGGTCGCCATGCACCACCCCTTCACCAGCCCGCGCGATGACCAGATGCAGGCCTTCCTCAATGCCGACGTGGATGACGAAGTCACCATCGAAGGCATCGTGAGCGCCGGCTACGACATCGTGCTGAACGGCCAGGAAATCGCCGGCGGCAGCGTGCGTATCCACGATCGCGATGTGCAAAGCAAGGTCTTCAAGCTGCTGGGCATGACGCCCGAGCAGGCCAAGGAGAAGTTCAGCTTCCTCCTCGAAGCCCTCTCTTACGGCGCGCCCCCGCACGCCGGCGTCGCCTTCGGCCTCGACCGCCTGGTGATGAACTTCGTCGGCACCGACAACATCCGCGATGTCATCGCCTTCCCCAAGACCCAGATCGGCCAAGACCTCATGACCCGCGCCCCCAGCTACGTGCCTGACACGCAGCTCAAGGACGTGCACGTCAAGAGCCTGGCAGAGCCCAAGGCCTGAACGACTTGAACCCATGCATCGCAACACGCCGCGCCACAACGCGGCGTGTTGCTTTTCTGGTACACTGCAGGCCCTGCTGGAAACTGGAGTAACGCCATGACCATCTGCCGCTCGTTTGTAATGCTGACGTCTCTGCTTGTTGTCTCACCACTGTGCGCCGATGACGGCTCGAAACGGGACGATGCCCCCAAGCAAACCACTTCGACGAACGACGCGACGCCGACCAAACCCTCGAAGCCTGACGAGAAGTCGGAAGGTAAAGAAGCCAAGCCGAAAACTCCTCCGAAGCTTCGGGCATCGGAAATCGCCGGCGCGGCGTTTCGCATGGCTGGGAACATGAAGTGTGCGGGCTGCAGCGGCGACGGCGACAACATTGTGTCGGGCGGAAAGGTGTCCAAAGGTCGAAGCGTTGGAAGCGATGCGGCGCCAGCTCGCCTTCAGCCAAAGAAGGGGACACGCAAGCTCGACGAGTGCGAGGCCTGCGATGGCCTGGGCTTGCGTCAAGGTGACACGGTCTGGAATACCGCAACCAACTTCGTCGACAAACTCGCTCAACTCAATGTGTCCGACCCCGAATGGGCGAAGAGCCGCAAAGAAGCGACGGCCGATGGTTTGCAGAAAGCCGCTCAACTTGGCCTCGATCGACTCGCACGAAAGCTGAACGAACCTGCAATCGAGTCGCTCTTCTCCGCCGGGTCCGAGCCACGAAAGCAGCGAGTTGCGCTGGTTGGTGTCGTGGCGAAAGCCCCGGAAATCGGTGCGGGCGATATCGTTATCGACTCCAGCCGAGGCTATCTAATGCTCCGTGCCCCGCTTGTCACTCGCTGCCTTCCCATGGAGCGCGTCTTCACTGGGGGCGTTTGGACCGGCATGACCAATATCAAGGTCTTCTACCTCGATGAGCAGGGGCGTGAGCAGGAAAAGGAAGTGCCTGCTCGCGTACTCGAATCCAGCTTCGTCGTCGCGCCGTGATCAGCAGGTGCTCTGGATTCGAACGAAGCGCCGCCCCTCTGGCGGCGTTTTTCTTTTCCTGATTGCACACGAAGACCTGCAACGGGCACATGCAAGGATGTTCTCGTTGTTGCAATTGCTCACGCGTGAAATGGAACATCGTCGTTGCAACGAATCTTGAAAATACCTGCTCGGGTGGACACAAGTTTGCACTTGCTCACACTCAAACTGGCCCGGGTATACACAAGGACTGGCCACCATGGATAGGTGCAGCGATAACCCAGTTGTAGGGATGCGTAAGAGCACAGCACCACTTTTACAGGACATTCGTCAAGTATCCGATATCTACATAAACCCACCGCGCGTTCGCGACTGGTGGCATGGGTAGGGACTCGGACCTCTGCCCACGCTTCCGTGATTTCTTCCGGCGGAGCCTGGCATTCGATGCGCACCATTGCGATCATCAATCAAAAGGGCGGTTGCGGAAAGACTACTTCAGCTATCAATCTCAGTGCGGTGCTCGCCCGAGCCGGCAAGCGCACGCTGCTGATTGACATGGACCCGCAGGGCCACTGCGCCGCGGGGCTGGGCATTCCGGAGCAGCGTCTCGAGCTCGACATCGGCGATGCCATGCTCGCGCTGGGTACCAAGCCCATCGACGCATCCAAGCTGCTGTGGCGTGCCGTGCGAAACCTCGACCTCGCGCCAGCTCGCATGCGACTGGCTGGACTCGAAGCAGCTCGCGGCGGACTAGCTGATCTGCCCGACAAGGACCGCCGTCTTTCGGCCCTGCTCGAGAAGTTCGCCAACGAATACGACGTAGCAGTCATCGACTGCCCGCCCAGCATCGGCCTGCTGACGTACAACGCTCTTGCCGCGGCAGACATGGTCATCATCCCGGTCGAAACGGGCTTCTTCAGCCTGCAGGGCGCAACCCGCCAGGTGAACACGGTCAAGACGCTGAGCAAGCGTCTGGGCCTTGAACCGCACGTGTGGCTGCTGCCAACGCTGCACGACACCAAGAACACTGTGTCGAATGACCTGCTCGAAGAGATGTCCCGCCGCTTCAAGGATCGCGTCATCCCCGTGGTCATTCGCCACGACACGCGGCTTCGCGAAGCCACCAGCTTCGGCCAGTCGATCATCGACTACAACCCCGGCTCCACCGGTTCCGAGGACTACGGCCGCTTGGGCGTCTGGGTGCTGGAGAACATCAAGGCACGCACGCAGTTGCCCGCGGACCAGATTCCGACCGTCAACGTTGTCAGCTCCGTGCCCGCCACGACAACCACAACGATCACGACGACCGCTGGCATCGCCCGGGCAGTCTCCATGAAGCACGAGGGCCACGCCGAGCCCAAGCCGCAGCCTTCTTTCGCAACGCCTGACAGCAACGAGATCAAATCCGTCAGCCGCGCCGAGGATGTCGCTCGTCGTGCCCAGGAGTTCCTGCGTCGTATCGCTCTTGGTCGCAACGCGGCGGAAGCCGGTGCTGCAACCGCCGCTGCTCCCACCCAGGGTGGCACGGCCACGCTCGCTGGGCCCGCTGTTGCGCCCGTCACCGTCGCCATGCCTCGCCAGACGCTGACGGTGATCGATCAGCCCAAGACTCAACCCGCCCCGATGCAACCCGGCACGCAGCGCGTGCTGGGTGTGCGAGAAACGTCGCAAGGCGTGCTCTTCGTGCAACCCATCGATGCTGGTCAGAACATCGCTATCGCCGGTTCGTTCAACGGCTGGAGTCCTACCACGCACCTCATGCGTCGCAACGACGCGCAGGGTGTCTTCGAACTGTGCATCAAGCTGCCTGCCGGCAAGCACAGCTACCGCCTCGTGGTCGATGGTCAGTGGCGTACCGACGCGCACAACCCCAACCACGAACCCAATCCGTTCGGCGAAGTGAACAGCGTCACCTACGTTTCGTGACGCAGACCACATCGCGCAAGTATCGACACCACCACACCTTGTGTGTGACGGACCCTGTTTTTGTTGCTGCCGCACCCCGGCCGCCGATATCAACCGGCGGACCCTGAGGGGAGTTTTCACGTGGCTGATGAGCATGCGCGAACCGAATACGACGCCCTTGCCGATCTTTTTCTGGCAAGTGACGCCGCGCGCGACCCCAAACCCGTGACGTATCCCTCCCGCGCCACGCAGGGCGGCCCCGCGCTGCGCCTTGCTGATCAGCTTGACATGGCGGCTCCGTCGACGCCTCAGGTTGATGAGCCCGCAGCTCGCGAAGCCCTCACCGTTGAAGCGCTCGTCTTGGGTCACTTGCCCGTCCTCGGCGCCGCGTGGGTCACGCAGTACGCCAAGCACGTTGCCGAAGAACGCCGCTCCGCCGTTGCGTTGCTGCGGCTGCACGAGGGCCAGGCGTGGATCGACATCGTCATGCCTCGCACCGCCCAAGCACGGCCGCAGTCACGGCTGGGCGGACATGACGAGCCCGCAACGCTCGAAGCGGCCCTGCAGCACGCAGCCCGCGAATGCTCGCACTGGCTCGTGCGTGTTGATGAGATTGCGGAGCTTGAACTGGTCGCGCTGCCCCACCTCTCGCGCGTCACGCTGCTCACCGGCGCCGATGATGCCGCCGTGGTCGCCAGCTACCGCACCATCAAGAACCTCTCACGTTCGTTGGACGCTGCCCACGCCGCCGATGCCGCGGCGCCCAGCCTCAAGCTCGCCATCATGGGAGCCGACGAAGCCAAAGCGACCGAAGCCGAAACCAAGCTGCGCAAAGCCGCGGCCACGTTCCTGCAGAACGAACTGGAACCTGCGGCAAAGGTCGCCAAAATCGGCGGCAGCTCAACCCTCGCGATCTTCCGTGGCCATGCGTCGATGGACATCGCCGCGATGCTCGCGTACGCCCACGCACCGCAAGCTCGCCCGGCACCGCAAACCCAGCAGCAGCCCGAAGCCCAACCTGCGAGCGAAGCACCAGTTGCCACACCGCAGACTGACGTGCCCGCCGCAACACCAGCAGTGCAGAACGCCGCATCACAGCCGGCCGTCGTCGCACCGCCGCAAGCCGGCCCACTGCCCATTCCAGGCCTCACGCCGCTTGCATTCGTCTGTCCGTATGCCAAGCACGTCACGCTCGCCGTCGCGGCAGACAACTCGCTGCAGTTGATTGCACCCGCCAAGTCCGATGCAGCCCAGTCACTGCTCGCAGTTGCCGCATGGGCCCACGAGCACGCGCCGCTGCTGGCTCTGGCGCACCCAGGCCTGCGCTGCGATCAGCCCACGCTGCACGCTCTCGCCGACGAACTGGCCGATGTCCGCGGCCTGCTCGACACCGCCATCATCGTGCACCTGGTCTTCCGGATGGGCGAAACAACCATCGCCAAACGCCTCAACTGAATCACCAGTTTGCAGCCAACATCGATACCACAAAAAAACCCGCGATCTCTCGCGGGTTTTTCACTTCGTCACTTCGTTACCCCGTCACTTCCCACTCACTCCACCGGCTCCAGCTCGCGCTCGCGATGCTGCATCTGAGCCTTCAGTCGGGCCAGAATGCTGCTGTGCATCTGGCTCACGCGGCTTTCCGACAGGTCGAGCGTCGCGCCGATTTCCTTCATCGTCATGCCTTCGTAGTAGTACAGGATGATGATGAGGCGCTCCGCCCGGCTCAGGCCCTTGGTCAGCAGTTCCTTCAGGTCCTTGCCCTGCATTTCCGTCAGCGGGTTGGCCTGGCTCTCGTCGCGAATCACGTCAATCTCACGCACTTCGCGGCCGCCGCCGTTGTCGCTCGCGAATGTCCGTGCGCTGAGGCTGCGAGTCGTGACAGCCTTGCTGTCGCGCGTCAGCTTGTCAAACTCTTCGCCGTCCACGCCGAGAGTGTGCATGACTTCTGCGTCTGTGGCGGGACGACCTTCGCGCTTCTCGATCTCCTGGCGAGCCTGGTCAACCTTGCTGCTGCGATGACGCACCAGCCGGGGCACCCAGTCCATGCTGCGCAGTTCGTCGAGGATGGCCCCGCGAATACGCGGCGCGCAATACGTCTCGAACTTCACCTTGCGTTCAAGGTCAAACGCGTCGATCGCGTCCATCAGACCGAAAACGCCCGCGCTCATGAGGTCCTCCACGTCCACCTCGTCGGGCAGGCGCGTGTGAATGCGCTCGGCGTTGTAACGCACAAGCGGCAGGAACCTCTCCATGAGATAGTTGCGGATGTCCTCATCGCGCGTGGACTGGTACTTGGTCCACACTGTGTTGATGGCCATCCGATCGTACTTCGACTTGACCTTCACTTCGCCGTTGATGCGCGATGCACACCACTGCGAACGTGTTCCGCGAATGCCGGCTTTGACGCTGGCCATGGTTCTCTCCTTGAACCTCAAATGTCGATCACTCCCGAGCGAAGTGACCAGATGCCTTCCGCTATCCATGCGTCCGGCGCGCCGCTGGCTTCATCCTTGAAACTTTTGGCGTCCCGAGTATACAGACAGCCCTACCAAGTGTGCAAGCGAGATGCCTCTCTCATGCACTTTTTCACATGTTTTTCGCATCAGCTTCCGATGCGTCATCATCGTCTTCACCACCCGTAGCGCGACCTCCGGACCCACCACCACCTGTAGTGGACTGCGACGCAGGCCGCAACAACTGCGGCACAGGCCGGCTCGCCTCATACTTGGTGTTGTGCTCCTTCACCAGCCGCTCCAGCACCGACCCGGCGATCGAACCGACCACAAAGCACACCGCCATTGCCACCAGACCTCGCCACATGACCGCCGTTGCGTTCATCTCCCAGAGCAGACCGCTGACGCACGCGACCGAGAAACCGGACAACGCGAACACCGCTGCCACCGACTTCGCAAGATCGAGAGGAACGTTTTTCATGGTGCTGGTCCGGACACCGACTGTGTGGCCCGCGGTATCGAAACAAACCGTTGACTACTTCACCGATCTGCATCGATTTCTTGAAAAATGCTCAACGCAAAACACGGGCCATTCGCATTTCCGAGGTTTTCTACCCCCCGCCCGCGTTCCCTCAAACCCGCCCATTCGCCCCATCCGCCGCCATGCGACGCCGCAGACCTGGGTGCCTATCATCCCTTCCCCCGTCGTCCGGCGACAGCTGTTGGCATGGTGCCCCCAGCGTCCACCCGGGCCATCCCAGTCCAAGACGAGGGTTTGAGGTTTCCATGAGCAAGTTCGCCCCCCGTTTCGGCAATCCCACCAAGCCCCGCATCACCAACACCAACGTCAAGGGCACCGTCATCGTCGACTGGAAGGACGTTGAAAACCTCCGCCGCCTGATGAGCCCCAACGGCAAGATCCTGGGCCGCAAGCGCCTCAGCACCAGCGCCCGCGAACAGCGCCTGCTCAGCCAAGCCATCAAGCGCGCGCGCTTCATGGCCCTGCTGCCCTACACCAGCGCGACGCTGTAAGGCCACGCACCGACGCGTCGCGCGGGCTGCTGGCCCTTCGCGACGATCGGACACAACGCTACGCAAAGCCGCTGCAACCGCAGCGGTTTTTTCTTGGCCGCATCGACTCGCGCTTGGTGCGAAACAGACCTCCTATCGCACCCGTGCTTTGCAACCGCCCGCCTGCACTGTCGGTACACATCTCGACCAGCCCACCACTGTCCGCGTGAGGCTGGCATCGGGAGTTTGTCATGCACGCAGTTTCGTCCGCCGTACTTCGTCTCGCCACTATTGCACTGAGCGCTACATCAGTGGTCGCACAGACGTGCTTCACCCTGATCCCAGACGGCACGGTTGGTTTGGGGGCACAGGAAGCCTCGATCGCTCCAATCGCCCCCCGATTCGCGACCACGTGGGACCCCGATGGCCCTGGCCCGCAGACCAAGAAGTTGCTCGTGGAGCGTGGCCGATTTGGCTTCGTGCCGTTCCAGTTTCCGCCAGACTCGAACAACGACATCCTCATGACCGACCTCGACACCTTCGAGATCATCCCGCGCCCCGCTGGCGTGCGACTAGTTGCATTGGGGGTGTATCAGAATCAGATCTACACCCTCGGACGCAGTGAGACGGCTCCCGGTGTGTTGCTCACGCTCTATCGCCGCAACGGCGAAACATGGAACGCCATTCCACTTCCTCCCATTCGGGAAGGAGGGGACTTCAGGTCGCAAATCCAGATTGTCGAGACTCCCTCCGGGCTGCTCCTCGCGAATGTGACTGCAGACTCATCCAACACCAGCCTTTTCCTCATCGTTGACCCGGCCACCGGCGCAGTCAGCACACAGCCGGTTACAGGGGGCGTCAGAGGAATCACGAAAGTCGGCGACGCTCTGTACGCCTTTGGCGATCTGCAACTCAATGGCGTGCCAAGCACGATCCTCCGATTTGTCAACGGCCAGTGGGAGGCGCTCGACGATGTCGGTGGGATTCGACCAGCCGCCATGAGCGGGCTCGCCGAGTTTCAAGGACGTATCTTTGCGAACGCGGAACTTTCCTCGCCTGCACCTGCAGTCTATGGGATCATTGAACTCACTACCGACGGCTGGGTTTACACGGGCGTTGCACTGCCAACCCGTGAACTGACGAGTTCACTCGTTGCGACGTCCTCCGCGTTGATCGTCGTAAGCAACTCGCGCCTGCTCCGCATAGAGAACGACACGATCACATCGCAAACCCTTCGCATCGTTGACAGGCAGGGGGGGGGAATGTGGCATGAATTGGTAGGTGTTCTCAATGACCTCGCTGCTGTCCGGTCCGCCGCGAGAGGTGAAACTGCGGATTTCCAGCCGCCGGGAGACGTGGCGTTTGTTGGCATGGTTGGCGGCATCTGTCTGACGGACGGTGCGGAAGTGCTTAACTTCAGTCCGGTGCTCAACGGACCGGTCACTGATCTGATCAACTTCCAAAATCAGACGTATGCGATCGGCAGTTTTGGCTCGGCGTCAGGACGTTCCATGCGTTCGATCGCTCGACGTGAGAACGGGGAATGGCGTGCGATCAACATGGAAGGTGGGCCGCAAGGTCGTGCAATTGACGCGACCATCTGGAATGACCGTCTCACGGTCGCCTGGTCGCGACCGCGGCAGCTCTCTCTGTTCCCAGACAACTTCATCTCCTCGTGGGATGGCCAGACATGGACAACAATCAACGGTCCGACAGGTGTCAGCGTCGGACGCATTGAAGCATCCGCAACCGATCTCTACTGCACGGGGACCAATACAACAACCGCGCAGTTGCTCCGACTCGTCGGCGACCAATGGGTATCAGTTGACTTTCCTGGCGGCATCAGCGTCCCACGTCGCCTTGGTAATGATCTGTATGTGGGTGCAACAAGATTGGTTGGTGGCCAAGTTCAGCCACAACGCGCTATCGACACAGGATCATCGGTGGTTCCGCTCGCCATGTTTGGCGATCGCTTGGTCGGATATGGAACGCGTCCCACCAATGGACCACAGACCACCGATCTGTACGAGCTTCGCAACGGGAACTGGACTCTCTTCGCCGTCAGCAACGAACGACCATTTGCAGTGCGATTTCACCCGTTCCAGCACGAGTTACTCGCTATTTTCGACTCGCTCAGTGCGAGCTTGGCCATCAGCAGTTGGAACGGGGCAACATGGAAACAACGTATAGGTACTATCGGCCAGTATCCTCAGAACGGAGGTCGCGGCAACGTCTCATTCGCGTTTACGAGCGTCGACACCGATGCCGAAACCGGTTTGCTTCGCTTTGGCTCCACGTGCTGGGCCCTCTTCAATTACTCTGCTGACTTCACTGGCTTGCTCGACTTCACGCCGCGCGTGTCTTTCTCGCGCGTGCCTTTGCCAACCCGCGTCCTTCCCGGCGACACCACCACCCTCCGCGCGCAGGTCATCAGCCAAGGCCAGTTCACCTACCAATGGACCCGCGACGACGTCGCACTGGTCGATGGCGTACTGCCCACCGGCGAAGTGATCACCGGCGCGACCGGTCCCACGCTCACCATCACCAACTCCACCGCCGCACTGAACGGCAGCTACACGCTCACCGTCACGCCCGTTGATGCTTCGCTCTTCTGCGGGCCCGAATCCACCTTCCCCGTTCCCGTCACGGTCGAACGCTTCTGCGACTCCATCGACTTCAACAACAACTTCGTCTTCCCCGAAGAGCAGGACATCATCGACTTCCTCACTGTCTTTGCGGGCGGCCAGTGCAGCACCGCCGCGTGCAACGACATCGACTTCAACAACAACGACATCTTCCCCGAAGATCAAGACGTCATCGACTTCTTCAACACCCTCGCCGGCGCGGGTTGCCCGTAAAACATCGACTCACATCCAGACGTGCCAAAACCCGCTGCTCCATCGGCGGGTTTTGCTTTGAAGACGGTGCAGTGGGGTTTGTTCGCTTTGCCGCCAATCGAACACCATCTCCCTGCAACCTCGTGCCGACCCGCCGGTACATATCTCTACCAGCCCACCACTGTCCGCGTGAGGCCGGTATCGGGAGTTTGTCATGCACGCAGTTTCGTCCGCCGTACTTCGTCTTGCCGCCATTGCACTTGCCGCGTCAACAGGGTTCGCTCAGACGTGCGTCACCGCGATTCCTGAAGGCACGGTGGGTACAGGGATCTCTCCATCCGCACTCTTTTCGCCGATCGTGCCCGCATTTGCGACAACGTGGGACCCGGATGGTGAGGGCCCACTGCCAACAAAGTTACTCGTCGAACAGATCGGCTACGGACGTCAACCGTCTCAGAGTTTTCCGCCCGGCGGAAGCAATGACATCCTCATGACCGATGGCACAACGTTTGAGATCATTCCACGCCCGCAAGGTTTCGAACTCGTTTCCATCGGTGTGTATCAGAATCAGCTTTTTGTTCTTGGCAAACAAACGTCCGGGAGTGCTCTGCGTCTGTTTCGCCGCGAGGGCGATGCGTGGGTGCCGATCAACCTCACGGTCGAGATGTTTTACTTTAGTAGCGGTTTCAGTCGTCTCTACATGCTGGAAACACCCAACGGTCTTCTCATCGGCAATGTGCAAGTGGTTGCGGCTGACTCGTATCGTTGTATCGTGCTCGACCCAAGCAGCGGTTCGATCAGCGTGACCTCCCTCTCCGGCTCCACTCCGCAGTTTGCCAAAGTCGATGACACCGTGTACGCCTTCGGCAGCTTCTCGATCAACGGCACGCCCAGCAAGATCGCGCGATTAGTCAACGGCGAGTGGGAATCTCTCGACAATGTCGGCGGCGTTAGTGTCTTTCACGTGAGCGGTGTGGCTAAGTACCAGGGGCGTCTGTTTGCGTCTGGCAGTTTTCAAGCTCCTATGCAAGCTACTACAGGCTTGGTCGAATTGACACCTGAAGGCTGGCAAACGACACCGACGGCTCTCCCACGTGTCTCCTCGAGTCTCGGGCTTGGGCTCATCGCAACTTCACAAGGCCTCATTGCAGCAGCAGACGGTCGGCTGTACCTCATTCAGAACGACGCCGTGGTTTCGCAATCAGATCTCACTCTCGATGGCCTTAACTTCTTGGCCGCGCTCGACATTGTGGGCATCTTGAACGACAAGGTGGTCGTTCGCACCAATGCGCTGTACGAGTGGGGCTCTCCGGGTCCAACTTTCCGAGATCCTCAAGACACTGTGATGCTTCACGGCATCTTCCTTTCCGATGGTACCAACAACTTCAACATCACCCCGGCCCTTAACGGCAGCGTCTTCGATCTCATCAATTTTCAGGGACACACCTACGCCCTCGGGCAGTTCAAGTCCGCAAACGCCCGATCCGTTCGCTTCGTCGCTCGTCGCGAGAATGGCGCATGGCACCCAGTTGATCTGACTGGAGGCCCGCAGCGCCGCGTGAACGACGCCACAATCTGGAATGGTCTGTTGGCCGTGACCTGGACGCGTCCGCAATTGACTTCCGTCAACGTCGATAGCTTCGTGTCAACATGGGACGGCACGACGTGGAACACGTTCCCCGGTCCCGTCGGCACCATCACCTCCCTCGAAGCCTCATCGACGGATCTGTATTGCATTACATCTGTCCGCAATGGTGACTTCGGCCTCTTTCGGTTCGATGCCGGCCAGTGGCAGCAGCTCATTTCATCGCGATTCTTCCTTGGGGCGCTTTCTCGCGTCGGTGATGACGTCTACCTGGATACGCAGAAGCTGATCGGCAACAGCATCGTACCGCAAGTCGCTCTTGAAACCGGCGACGCCGTTCGGCCTCTCGTCGCGGAATCTGGCCGAACAATCGGAGTCGGACGGATTCCTGGCCAACCGCCTCTCAGGATGTACGAACTACGGAACGGCGCATGGATACGTGTAAGCCCAGGCTTTACGCTCATGCAATTCGCCGCTTCACTCTCACGTGGTGAAGAGTTTCTGGGAGTTAATCCCTCACTCGGGTTCGTAGACGCCTTCACGATCACAAGTTGGAACGGGGCAACGTGGGCAACGCGATTCACATCCCGCGGAGGGCGAGTGCCCGCGGGAGGCGGCGGTCTCAACTCGGGATCAATCAACTCCCTCGTCGTCGATGAGGAGACAGGCAAACTACGTTTCGGCTCCTCGTTGCGCTCTCTCATGGACGCGTCGACTGATTTCACCGGGCTCATCGACCTCAAGCCACGTATTGGCTTTTCCAACGTCCCGCTCGAAACTCGCACACAGCCAGGCGACACCACCACCCTCCGCGCGCAGGTCATCAGCCAAGGCCAGTTCACCTACCAATGGACGCGCGACAACGCCGCGCTGGTCGATGGCCCTCTGCCCACCGGCGAAGTGATCACCGGCGCGACTGGTCCCGTACTCACCATCACCAACTCCACCGCCGCAGTGAACGGCAGCTACACGCTCACCGTCACGCCCGTTGATGCCTCGCTCTTCTGCGGGCCCGAATCCACTTTCCCCATTCCCGTCACCGTCGAACGCTTCTGCGATTCCATCGACTTCAACAACAACTTCGTCTTCCCCGAAGATCAAGACGTTGTCGACTTCCTCACCGTCTTCGCTGGCGGCGTGTGCAGCACCGCTGTGTGCAACGACATCGACTTCAACAACAACGACATCTTCCCCGAGGACCAAGACGTCATCGACTTCTTCAACGTTCTCGCTGGCAGCACTTGCCCGTGAGTCGTTCCGTATCACCCCAGGTCAACGAAAAACCGCTGCGAGGTCGCAGCGGTGGTGAAATGAGCACACAGTCTGTAGCATCGCGCCGATCCGAAACGGCTGCCTGTCAATCATCGAGCGCTGCGACGAACTGTTCACGGCGCGGATGGTCTGGATAGTCCACAAGCAGCCGTCTTGCGGTCGCCTGCATGAGCGGTTTGTCGACATGGGCTTCGCGAGAGGTTGAGAACACAACTTCGGCCACGAGCGCTCGAAACGGCTGCATCGCGAGGCCCATCGCCACCTGTTCCTCACCAGCGTCCAAGAGCTGCCGAGCCATTTCCGTATCCAATTCGTCCACGAGTTTCGACGGCGCACGCTCGACTACGCCTGCAAGGAACCGCGCGGTTGAGGCCGCCGCCTTTCGATCCGTCTGTGCGCCTTGGAGCGAGACAATCTCATTGCGAACATAGCGTAGTTCGTTGATGCCGTGTTGCCGCCTCGCGAGCCAATCCGCCAACAGGGCCAGTCGACTCTGTCTGGTCAGAGACTTCACATTGAACGCTGCGTCGAGCACCGCGTATCCGTCCCTGTGCAGGTTCTTCTCGTCTTTCAGCGTCGCGGCGCGGTCGAATGCCTCGAACACAGCCTCGTGATTCCCCGCGGTCGCGGCGTGTGTCGCCATATCTGTCAGCACCTGCAGTCGATCAAGCACATAATTTGAAGCTTTCGCCGCGTCGGTGATGGAGGCGACTGTGTCGTCCAGATCTCGCAGCCGTGTCACGCGCTCCGTCGCATCCGCAGGCTCAAGCGCCCTGACATGCGATAGCACGAGCAAATACATCAAGAGTGCATCGTCCCCTCGCGCCACGACATCCTTGACGGTGGGACATGCGGCGAGAGCCTCCGCCGCCAGTGCGAATTCCATGCGAGCGAAGCGATGGGGGTCCTGACTTTCCTGTCGTCCACGCTGCATGGCGGCTAATGCGTAGTTGGCCCATCTGGCTTTGTGTATGCAGTCGGCCTCGTGCAGCATGCTCGCCTTTGCGACATCAACTTGATTTGATCGATACGACGCGGAGTCACAGAGCATGTATAGCTCAAGTCGAAACGCCCGCAGTTCAGCATCGTCACTCCCGGGCGGAAGCGAACCATGAAGCGTCACCATCGATTGCACGAACTCATCCGTCACCGCTTGTCCGGTGCGCGATCGCAGTTCGTTCCGCTCCTCAATCAACTTTGTCCATTCTGTCAATGTCGAGCCATGACACGACGCGGTTCCACCTATCACTGCAATCGATGCTGCCAGAACGTGGCCACCAATCGCGCGTCTTAGTCGAATGGACAAGTGTCGCATCGTCATCTCCTTCCGATCAAACTTAGTAGTAAACATCGCAGTCACCATGGCACTTGTCTGTACAGAGAACCTCACAGTCATCGGCAACTGCGAGATCCATCTTGGCGGAACTCACCTCTTCGCCACAACCTTTCACAAACCGCCCGGGAATGATGGGACAGACGCAGCAGCAATTTGCATTGCCCCAGCTACCCGACAGCCGCCACTCGTGAAGAATCCGGGCATTTGCGTTTCGCACGACGTCCAACACCGCGCGACGCACGGCGCGGCTGCAAGGCTGCAGACTCGAAATCTGACACTCACCTTGTGCCGTCAGCGTTGTTGTCCAAGTCCAACCGAGAGTGATGCCTAGTTCCAGTTTGATTGTCTCACCTAGTTCGCCGCCGATTTTGGGCGCTAGTGCGACACTGAAGGACTGCGTGAACGACGCGGTCAACACTGACCTGCAAGTCACTGATGGCGCGTTCTGATGGCAATTCGCCGGGCAACACGATGGACAATTCGTACATCTGCTGTTCACACTGAGGATTCGCCCAGGAGCGCCGGGAGTCATGATCGGCAAACTGTCCCGCCGTTCACACACCAAAGCCATCGTCGTGCAGCACGCAGCCGCGTCTGTCGGCGGCGCACAACATTGCGAACGCGGAACAGGCACCCACCCTCGCCAAGATACGGTTTGACCTATTGCCGTGCATGCACAAAACGTCACCGCGACTAAAGTCGGCAAGAGTCTTAAGTTCATAGCTTCCCCTTTCCATGCCATCACTATGACGTTTGGAATTACTCAATTCCGCCAATATACTTTCATCTCCTCCGACGGTCAATCGATACTCGTGATGGCGTGGGGAGAAATGTGGATAACCTGCCCGCAGACCCTTCGTAGCCGATCGGGCGCGAAGTATCCGATAAGAAAAACGCCGCATGCTGCGGCGACTTTTCTACTGCTAACGCGTTGCGAAAATCTGTTCTCCACCCGGCTTTAGATACCGCCGCCCTTGCCCGCCATCGCGACCTTCTTGGCCGCCAGAGCGCGGGCTCGCATCAGGTCTTCGGTCGCGGCGGGCGTGTTGTCCTTGGGCTTGGCGGCCTGCAAGGTCTTCAGTTCGGTTTCGGCGTCCGCCCGGGTCAGGGTTTCGGTCGCCCAGGCCTTCTCAGCCAGGATCGTCAGCTCATCGTTGGCCATCTTGACAAACCCGCCGTCCACCAGGAACGTGCGGCTGCCGCCTTTGCTGCCCGTGCCCTGGATCTTGGCATCATCGGCGAAATCCAGCCGCAGCTCGCCCATGCCCAGCTTCATCAGCATGGGTGCCCGGCCCGGCATGACGCCCAAGAGGCCATCAAACATCGGGACGCTGGCGTAGACGCACTTGTCATCGACCAGACCGGCGGAGGGGGTGACGAGCTTGCAACGGAAGGACTTGGTGGCCACGGGGCAGTGCTCCGGAATGGGTACAGTCGCCGCCGGACGCAGTTTCCGACGGGGGCCAATAGTAGACGATCCCCCGCCCCTTGTCCCCACTCGTCCCCCTTCCATGCCCCGCAAGACCATCATCCTGCTGCTGGCCCTCGCCGGGGCTTTGCTTGCGCTGGCGGCGACTCGGCTGCTGGTCGGCGGGCTCGATTTTTCGCCCGCCGAGCGTGACATTATCCTCTCCTTGCGACTCACCCGCGTCGCCACGGCGGCTCTCACGGGGGCTTCGCTTGCCCTGGCCGGAGCCTTGCTGCAGGGCCTGCTCCGCAATCCGCTCGCGTCGCCCGACCTCTTGGGCCTCGCGTCGGGAGCCGGTCTTGGCGTCATGATCGCCATCTATCTGGGCTACCTCGCGGGAGCTGGCCTCGCCGACCCGGGCGGCATTGGCTCCACCGGGGCCGCGATCATCGGCGCGTGCGGCGCGCTGGCGCTCGTGTACCTCGCCAGCCAGCGGCGATTCTTCGTCGAGCCCGTCACGCTGATTCTCGTGGGCGTCATCGTGGGTGTCATGTGTGCCGGATGCATTACGCTCATTCGCCACCTGCTGCCCGACCAGGGCGTGGCCGCCGCCCGCCTGCTCACCGGGGCACTGCGCGATGACGTGCGGCCCATGCACCTGCTCATCACCACGATCATTCTCACCGCCTCCACCATCGCCGCCCTCGCCATGCATCGCTGGCTCGACGCCGCGAGCCTCAGCGAAGACGAAGCCGCCAGCGTGGGCGTCCCCATCAACACCGTGCGGCTCACGCAGTTCCTCGCGGCGGGCGCACTCACCGCCGGCAGCGTCGTGCTCGCCGGCCCCATCGGCTTTGTCGGTCTGGTCGCGCCGCACGTCGTGCGCATGCTGCTCGGCCCCGCCAGCCGCTCGCTCACGATCGGCTGCCTCTTGGTCGGTGCGAGCCTGGTCATCGGCGCCGACACACTCGTCGCGCTGCTGCGCGAACTCTTCCCCGGCATCGGCCGCCTGCCCCTGAGCGTCATCACCGCGCTGCTGGGCGGGCCGGTCTTCATCTGGATGCTGCGGAGGGATCGCGTGGCAGGGTGAGCCGGGAACGGTCGCGGGAGAACGGAGAGCAGAGAACGGAGAGCGGTGAAAGGCGGCGGGAGAACGGAGAACAGAGAACAGAGAGCGGGGAAAGGCACTGCGTTTTTGTCCGTTCTCCGCTCTCTGCTCTCCGTTCTCTTCTCTCCGTTCTCCGTTCTCTTCTCTCCGCTCTCCGTTCTCCGCTCTCCGTCACGCCCGGCGATAGCCTTCGCGATCCAGGCGTTCCATGTACTTGGTCGGATCGGCGGTGGGACCGAAACCCAGCCCGGCGTACACATTGTGCGCGTCGCGCGTAAACAAACAGAACCGGCGAATGCCCTGCAGCCGCGCATCATCAATGGCGGCCTGCACCATGCGTGTCGCAATGCGCTGGCCGCGGTGGCTCTCGAGCACGAACACATCGCACAAGTAGGCGAACGTCGCGCAATCGGTCACGACGCGAGCGAAACCCACCTGCGTTGAGACGCCCTCGCGCACGTCATACGCGCCCCAGCAGAGCGAATGCTCGATGGCCCGGGCCACCCGCTCGCGCGCGATGCCCGGCGACCAGTAGCACGTGGCCAGAAACCCATGAATCACATCAAGATCAAGCCGGGCCGGGTCGCTGGAGATGTCGATGGGCATGGCGGAAGGTAGAGAGGGGGAAGGAGAACGGAGAGCAGAGAACGGAGAGCGGAAAACGGGGCGGGGTGGGCAACTTTTGCGCCAGCGGCGGTCGTGGTCGTGCCCGCGTGGGTCTTCTACGTGCCCGCATAGGTCTTCCATGTGGCCGCATAGGTCGTCTACGCGGCCGCGTAGGTCTTCCATGCGGCCGCATGAGTCTTCCACGTGCCAGCAAAAACTGTTTTTGTGCCCGCCTGAGTCTTCCAGGCGGGCGGAAAAACTCCTGCGGAGGCCGGAAGAACTTCCCCGACGGCCGGAAGAACGCCGCTAGCGACCGGAAAAACGCCTCCGACGCCCGGAAGAACTCCTCAGACGAGCGGAAAAACTCCTCCGACGGGCGGAAGAACGCCCCCGATGGCCGTCGCGGTCGCGCCAGCGAGCGCAAGAACGGCCGGAGAGGAGAACGGGGGAGAAGGCAGGGAGAGCGGAGAACAGAGAACGGAGAACGGGCGAAAGACAAAGACCCAGTGCCTTTTCCTGTTCTCCGCTCTCCGTTCTCTGCTCTCCGCGTCTTCCCCCCCGTTCTCCGCTCTCCGTTCTCTGCTCTCCGAAAAACAAACACCGCCGGCTTTCGCCAGCGGTGCTTGGAGTATCAAACTGATTCCGGCGACAACGCGGATTTAGTCCACGTAGTTGACCTGCTCGTCGTTGCGGGCGGCGCGGGTCTGGTCGCTGGTGGTGACGGTCTGGACGATGAAGTCGGCGGCCTTGGTGCCCTTGGCCGTGAACTTGAAGGTCACGGTCTGGCCCACGGCGAGTGTGCCGATGTTGAAGGTGGCCGTCTGGCCCGCGGCCGAGGCGCCAGCGAAGGTGCTGCTGACGAACTCGAGACCCGCGTCGAACGTGGCGACCATCTTGACGTTGGTCAGGTTGATCTGGCCCTGGTTCTTGACGGTGTAGGTGAACTCGTGGTTGTCACCGACGTTACGCACGCCCGTGAAGTCCTCGATGCCGGTGCCGATGTCGGGCACGCCCTGGATGCTGACCGCGCAGCCATCCTTGACTTCAGCAGCGCAGGTCGCGCTGGCGAAGGCTTCGTTGTTGATAGTGCCAGCGCCGGCGTTGATGGTCAGGCTGACCGTGCGGCTCTGGCCCGGAGCCAGCGTGCCGAGGTTCCAAACGACCGCGCCGCCGCTGACCGCGCCACCTTCGGTGGCCGAGGCGAACGTGCTGCCCGCGGGAAGCGGATCGCGGACGACCGTGTTGGCGGCCGGAGCGTTACCCGTGTTGGTCACAACGATGTTGTAGGTGACCGGGCGGCCCTGGCGGATGTTGGCCGGGCACTGCTTGTCGATGGTGAGCGTGGGAGCGTTCACGGCGGTGACCGTGTTGTTGCTCGTGGCGTTCAGACCACCCTGGGCAGCAGCCGTGGCGTTGTTGGTGTAGGAACCAACCTTGTCGGCCTTCACGTTGAACGTGAATTCGCGGCTCGCGCCACCGGCCAGATCGAAGGCCGGGAATTCAACAACGCTCTTGCCATCGCTGGTGAGGCCAGCGGGGAGCTGGTCCTTGACCGTGATGCCACGAGCCGTGCCCGTGCCGCTGTTGGTGACGACGAGCTTGACAGGCCAGCTGTCGCACAGCAGGCTGCTGGCGGGGCTGGTCTTGGTGATGGCGAGGGCGGGGCTGACGACGTTGACCGTCATGCAGACCGGCACGGTGAAGCTGGCGGTGGCGCAGCTGCCGTAGCTGCCGGCCTTGGCGAAGCTGCCGTTCACGGTGATCGTCTTGCTCTCGCCAGCGCCGAGGCTGCCGAGGTTGAAGACGCCGTTGTTGCCGGCGGGCTGAGCGTTGGTCAGCGTGAAGCCCTGGGGAATCGTCTCATTGATCTGGACGTTCTCGAGGGTGCTGCTGCTGATGTTGGTGACCTTGATCTGGTAGCTGGTGGCCTGGCCCGCGGCGATTTCCGTGGGGGCGATCTTCTCAACCATCAGGCTGCTGCTGGCGCGGTTGCCCGTGGGGTAGTAGGCAACGCTGCTGCCCGTAGCAACGGGAGCCGCGGCCGGAGCCGGAGCAGCCGCAGCCTTGGGAGCTTCCGCCGCCTTGGGAGCGGGGGTGGCCGCAGCCTTGGGGGCTTCAGCCTTGGGAGCGGGCTTGGCCGCCGGGGCCGTCGCGACATTGGAGCCGCCGGTGCCGCCGCCGAGCGGAACGGTCACGCCGCCGGGACCCTTACCTGAGCTTTCGCAGCCAACCAGACCGCCGGCCAGGAGGGGCAGGAGGCACAGGAGAGTCTGCACGTTGTGACGATTCGAAGCCATTCCGCGTATTCCTTTCGTTTCTCTGCGCTTCCTCGACCGTTGCTCGAACCCGTGAGCGACGGATGCAGAGAGAGTTATCACCCGAGTTGGGCCGGGCTAGCGTAGTGGATACTTGCGTGCGGTTCAAGTGCGATTGCGCACATCGTAAATCTCGCTTGTTGCGTTCGTTGTAACAAGTTTCGTCAGGACATATCTTGCGCTCCAAACTCATGCAATTCCTGCGCTTACGGCTTGCCACCTGATCGCGGTCGCGTGCCCGTCAGGCAACTTTGATATCATGCGTTCGGCCTGCGTTCACACTTCCCAAGATTTCCACAATCGTTGAGATTGCAACATGCAAGACTTCGAGAAACTCGGTTCGTTCTACCTCGGCAAGCTCTACGACGCGGCCGCGCAACGCCGAACGGATGAACTTCACCTTTACGACGCGAAGGACCTGGTCACGCACGCCATCTGCGTGGGCATGACGGGCAGCGGCAAAACCGGTCTGTGTCTGGGGCTGCTGGAGGAAGCGGCGATTGACAACATCCCCGCGCTCATCATCGATCCCAAGGGCGACCTTGCGAACCTGCTGCTGGCGTTCCCGAATCTGGCGGCGAGCGACTTTCGTCCGTGGATCAACGAGAGTGATGCCCAGACCAAGGGGATGACGCCGGATGCGTTCGCGCAGGGGCAGGCTGATCTCTGGAGAAAGGGGCTGGCGGAGTGGGGACAGTCGCCTGAGCGCATCGCGCGCTTCAAGCAAAGCGCGGATGCTGTCGTGTACACGCCCGGCAGCAGCGCGGGAATGCAACTGTCGATTCTCAAGAGCTTCGATGCACCGCCCTTTGAGATTGTGGATGATCCGGAGTTGCTGCGTGATCGCATCGCGACGACGACAAGCAGCCTGCTCGGGCTCGCGGGTGTGCAGAGTGATGCCACGCGCGGGCGCGAGCACATTCTGGTCGCGACGATTCTGCAGACGGCGTGGATGGCGGGGCAGAACCTGGATCTCGCCGGCATCATTCAGCAGGTGCAGAGCCCGGCGTTCCAGCGGGTGGGCGTGCTGGAGCTTGAAGCGTTCTTCCCCAGCAAGGACCGCTTCGAACTGGCGATGGCGCTGAACAACCTGCTCGCCAGCCCGCAGTTCGCGGCGTGGAGCCAGGGCCAGCCGCTGGACATCGGCAACATGCTGTACACGGCGACGGGCAAGCCGCGTCTGGCGATTGTGAGCATCGCGCATCTGGGTGACGCGGAGCGCATGTTCTTTGTCTCGCTGCTGCTGAATCAGTTGCTTGGATGGACGCGACAGCAAAGCGGCACGACGAGCCTGCGGGCGATTCTGTACATGGATGAGATCGCGGGGTATGTGCCGCCTGTTGCCAATCCGCCGAGCAAGCAGGCACTCTTGACGCTGATGAAGCAGGCCCGCGCGTTTGGCGTGGGCTGCGTGCTGGCGACGCAGAACCCGGTGGATATTGACTACAAGGGTTTGTCGAACGCGGGCACGTGGTTCATCGGGCGATTGCAGACCGAGCAAGACAAGGCTCGGCTGCTTGATGGCCTGCAAGGCGCGATGGCGGCGAGCAACAAGGCGTTTGATCGCAGCGCGATGGATCGCACGATCTCGGGGCTGCCCAAGCGTGTGTTTGTGATGAACAACGTGCATGATGACGGGCCCAGCATCTTTGAAACGCGCTGGTGTCTGAGCTATCTGCGCGGCCCGCTGACGCGCGGGCAGATCAAGCAGTTAATGGATCCGATCAAGGCTGGTGGGGGCAACGCGGTGTCTGCCGCTGCCGGCAGTGGCGCTGCTCGCGGAGCGCCTGCAGCGCCGGCGGCTTCCACAGCATCTGCGGCACCAATGGCAGTGGCTGCTTCCGGCGTGGCAAGTGCGCCGGTGGCGCCCCCCACTGCTTCGGCAGGTGCGGGATCGATCGCTGCGTCGCGGCCTGTGCTGCCACCCGATGTGCAGCAGTACTTCCTGCCTCTTCGCAGCAGCAAGCCCGCGGGCTCGACGCTGCGGTATGACCCGGCAGTCATGGCATTCTGCTGGGTGCACTACAACGACAGCAAGACGGGCGTTGACCTTGACAGCCC
This sequence comes from Phycisphaerae bacterium, assembly GCA_046316615.1. Classification (GTDB taxonomy): domain Bacteria; phylum Planctomycetota; class Phycisphaerae; order Phycisphaerales; family UBA1924; genus BJHL01. The sequence continues at coordinate 118,932 of JBKDAN010000016.1, read as the reverse complement.
CGTGACGATGCTTGCGAGTTTCCGCGACGGACCCGTGCCGATTGAGTGGGACGAGGCGCAGCGCGTGGAGTTCACGGACAAGGACGTGGAGCGTGATCCCGACGGCAACGCAGCGTTCGCGAACTTGCATCCGACAGCGACCAAAGCCAAGAGCTACGCCGACTGGCAGAAGAAGCTGATCGACACGCTGTATCGCAGCGAGCGGCTTGAGCTTCTACGCAGCGCGACGCTCAAGGAAGTGAGCAAAGCAGGCGAGAGCGAGAAGGACTTCCGCGTACGTCTGACGCAAGCCGCTCGTGAACAGCGCGACGAACTGGTCGAGAAGCTGCGAGCCAAGTACGCGAGCAAGTTCCAGACACTGACGGATCGCGTGCGGCGCGCGGAGCAAGCTGTCGAAGCGCAGGAAGCACAAGCTAAGCAAGCGAAACTGGGCACCGCGCTCTCGTTCGGCAGCGCACTGCTGGGCGCGTTCCTTGGCAAGAAGGTCGCGAGCGCGGGCAATGTCGGTCGCGCGGCCAGCGCGGCTCGCAGCGTCGGGCGGGCGAGCCAGGAAAGCGGCGATGTGGCGAGGGCGGAAGAGAATCTGGGCGCGATCAAGCAACAACTCGCAGACCTTGAAGAGCAGTTCAAGGCCGAGACGGACGCCATCGCCGCGAAACTGGATCCAGCGACGGAGACGTTCGAGCCGATCACGCTCAAGCCCAAGAAGTCGGACATTCGTGCGGATGCGGTGGTCTTGGTGTGGATGCCAACGTGGGTTGGCGATGGTGACCACACGCCCGCGTGGTAAGTCTCATGGATGCAGCACGCGTGACGGCCTCGGGTGGTTCACGCTCTCATGGACAGTCGCCGCCCGACAGCACGGCGAAGAAGTCGATGACATCCTGATCTTCGGGGAAGACGCCATTGTTGTTGAAGTCAATGTCGTTGCACGTTTCGCACGACTGACCGGACAGCACGTTGAAGAAGTCGATGACGTCCTGATCTTCCGGGAAGACAGCGTTGTTGTTGAAATCGATATCGTCGCATGCTGTTGCGCAGGCCGCGAGTGACGGCGCAAATGCGAACGCGACGTTGCCAGCGCCGATCTGTGCAAGATCGAGCGAGATGCCGGCGAGGCCGGTGGCAGATTCGATGCCAGCCGTCGCGCCGAAAGCCACGAGGCCGGGCGACAACTCGCCGTATCGCACTTCGATGCGATTGCTGCCCTCGAACAGCGCCACTTGGAAATCAAGGCTGTCACTCAGTGATGCCAAGCGACGCACGTTCTGCCAGCTCACAATCGTGCGCCGGTTGGGCTCGATCCCCAGCGTCTGCACGCGCACCTCACCGCCGGTCGGCAATTCCAAGTCATCCCAGAGCGGGGCGATCATGGCGTTCGGAGCGGCAGCCGTTGGAATCGTTGCGTTCTCGTACTCGGCGCTGTAGCCCGCTGCATCCCCGAACTGCAAAAAGCCATTTGTGCACACGCTCATCTGCGTCAACACATCACCTTCAAATACGAACGCGAAGGGCAACGCAACGGTCCAGCGCCCATCATCAAGATTGCCGTTGGCGATCGTGGCAAGCGTGAGCGACACGCCGCCGTCAAGGACTTCGAACGCGGCCGCACCGCCCGTTTGCGCGGTTGCCGCACAGGTCGTGCCTGCTCCCTGAAAGACACCGCCAGCCACGGTGCACGGATACTGCCGCAACTGCTGGCAGGCATCAGCCACGCAGCACGCGCCACTTGGCGAAGGCGTCACATTAGCAACCAGCGAGCCCAGCGATGATCGACCTTGCGCATCTGTCACCGCCAACGGCAGGGCGACGGGGTTTGCGAGCGCTGCCATATTCGCGACGACCGTCACCGCGAATACGTTGTCGTTCGCGGTTGTGTCGGGCGCGACGCCATCATCTCGCAGTACGACCGTGCCCGCACCCAGCGCGGCTGCATCTGCCGTGACGGCGATCTGTGTGCTCATAGGAGCCTGAGCAGGCGTGACGGTTGCACGCAGCGTGACGGGTTGCCCCTCGATGACGCTTACGGGGGCCGCCAGCGCGAGCGGCTTGTTCTGCGGACCAACCGTGATGCGATACCACGCAATGCCGAAGGGACCGGGCTTGGCGGCTATCACCTCAACGGTGCCCGCGGCGCTGGCAATCGCGAAGTCCAAGTCCGCAACGGCGTCTGCATCACCTTGTGCGATGCTGCCCGGGCTGTCAAGCACGGCCGCGATGCGGAACCGATCATCGCTGGGTGAACCGAAGTTGTTGGCCAGATTGTGGTCGCTGATGGCGAGGTAGTAGACGCCTTCGGTCAGCGTGCGGGTGGCGATGCTCTGGCGTGTGGTGCCGGCGCCGCCGCCGCTGGCGGTTTCATCGTCGTTGCCAAAGGTGGTCAGCGCGAAGAAGTTCGCGTCGTACACCCAGAACTCCGTGTCGGCCAGCGTGCGTCCGCGGGTTGTGATGGTGACGGGGCCGGCGGCGATCGGTGCGTCAATATCAACTGGCGAGACGGGCTCGCGTGACAATGTAAGCGTGTACGGCGCGACGGTCTGCGGCTCTCCTGCAATCCGAGCCGTGATGAACTCGGTTCTGCCAAAGCCGTACCACTGGAGAAAACGTGCTGACTGTGTGCCCGTATCAGCAAGTTGCACGAGCGCGTCGCCCGTGGCGGGCGCACCATTGCTCTGAGGTGATCCACGCAGCGTGAGGTTGTACGAACCGGTGTTGGATGATGTGAGCCCGAGCCGGTATCGATAGAGACCGCCCGGCGCGGCTGCTGTCGTCACCCTGATGAAGTCGACACTTGTGTCGCCCGTGCCGGCCAGACCGGTTGTGACGCCCGACACGCCTTCGCCCGGCGCGAGCGTGACAAGCGTGGCAGTCGTCTTCGCGTCGTTTGGCTCAACTTCGCTGAACTGCGCAGCAGCATGCGTGCTTGCCAGCACAACGGGTGCGACCCACGCAATGAATGAACGCATGCCTCTCTCCTCACACGTGCGCCGCCAACGACACAGCGCACCTCCGGAGCGATTCTAGAGGCCGAGCGTCGTCGGGGGACGGGAACATCATGCGGTATTCGGCTGAGCCGCGAACTCCGCGGATACTGGGCTGTACTGAAAGCCAACCTCGCCGTTGCGCCAAGTGACGGTACTGACCGACACCGTGCGCACACCTTTGCGACTCATCATGACACTGAGATGAGTCGCGTGTGGCCACTGGTGGCGATGAAACGCATCCTGCGTGGCGTGAGGGGCATCGGTCGCTTCCGTGAGAAGCTTGCGAAACAGATCGCCTCGCACGCGGACGAGCGAATCGCCCAGGCCACTGCTGGCAAAGCACGCTGGAGGCGCGACGGGCTCGAGCACCTGGAGTTGGTCCATGTTCCAGCGTGATTCAATCACGATCGGATCGGTTGAACCACTGACAGGCGCGACAGCCACGAGGCGGAAAGGGCCATAGCACGACAGATCGCTACGCGACAGCGCCTGCACCGCCTGCACACCTGATGTGTGCGACAGCAACTGCGGGATGATTTCACCTCGCGATCGCAGATCGGTACGCGTCACCACGATGGGGACGCCCGGCGCGCTTTCAAGGTTGTAGTTGAGCAGCGTGAGCAGCAATCCGTGCTCGTTGACGCCAATCCATGTGCCGCCGCCAACAGGGTCGGTGGGCCACATGGCACGAACAGCGTGAGCCCCGCCGGTGAGCAAGGTGTGCCACGCGGGCTGCGACGCGGCGGGACGGGTGTCAGCTTCGTCGCGATTCACCATCACGCGATAGCCGCCAGACTGCGAGATGACGGAGACGGTGCACACTCAGCGCTTCGTGGAAAGTTCGTGATGAATCGTGCTCGGGGCCTTGCCAAAATCTGAGGTAATCTCGACACCAAATTCGCCGACGATGGCTCGCATCATGGCTTGGTGGTGCACGCCGTGATGGGTTGCAAAGGCCAACTCACGTCCCAGCGTGGTGCCCAGCGTGGCGCATGTGCCATCTCCCGTGACCATGACGCGAACGGTGACCGGCGCCGCATGCCCCAGCGGCTTGAGATCAACGAGGGCGCGACGCAATGACGCCAGCGTGCGGAGAGCGTGGGCGCGATCCAGCTCCATCGGCACGTCGCGCAGGCGATGGTCGTAATCGATCGGCTGCGTGTTGCCGCTCGCCGAGACGATCGCGTGATAGTGATCAACCAGGTGACGCAGGTGCTTGCCAACGGTGCCGCCGGGCAGGACGGTGCTTTCACTGGTGTACACGACATCAGACAGATCGGCGACCAGCGATTCACACTGGTTGAGCAGGGTGTCCGCGGCGTGAAGAACATTGAGCCAATCGGCGGTATACATGGGCGTGGAATGGTAGAGTGCAAACAAGCGACACAATCCGGCAAGGCGTAGGAAGGAAACGAGCCCGTGTTTGTACAATTACGGGGCACGCCTTCCTCACGCAAGCTCGAACCAATGCGATTGGTTGCCACACGTCTGTACGAGGTGTCGCGCGTCAGGTGCCGGCGAAGCTTCGCACGCCATCGACGTAGTCTCGGTGATTGGCGCAACGCGGGCACTTGTTCTGACCGCCCAGCTTGCCGCGGCTTTCCATCCATCGGTGGAACGCGCCGAACGGAACAGGGGTGACTGTCGGCTCCTGCATGCCAAGGCTGTCAGTCCGCTTGGTGGTGTAGTCCACGTTCTGGGCCTTGAGAGAACCATCAAACTCCGTGCGGAACTTCGCGAGGTCGGCGCCGGGCTGCACTTCGACCACAAGCTCCAATCCAGCTCGACGACCTTCGCCCGGATACACGGGGCCCGCGGTGAACTCACCCACGAGCACACCACTGGCACGCGCGGCATGGGCCACGGCGTTCTCGATGTGCTCCACGATGAGATTCTCACCAAACGCATTGATGAAGTGCCTGTGCCGCCCCACGATGCGCAGTCGGCACGGCCCGTCGCCGCCTCCACCGCCCAGATACAAGGGCTTGTCGGGCACGTTGTCGAAGACCACGACATCACCCAGCACATAGCGCCACATGCCCGCACATGTGCTCATGGTCACGACGTACTTCTGTCCCTTCTCCACTTCCCAGCACGCGTACGCCGGGGGATTGGGGTCATTGATCTGCTCAAGGGGCACGAACTCGTAGAAGTTGTAGACGTCGGTGAGCAGCCGCAAGCCCGGATCACCCTTGGTGTCCTGAATCGCGACGAAGCCTTCGCTCGCGGGGTAGAGCTCCACACGCGACGGGAAGTCTTCACCATCGGGGCTGCCGCTCCACATTTGCCGCATGCGCTGGTCAAACGGCGAGTACTTCACGCCGCCATGCACCAGCAGTTGCATGTTGGGCCACACATCGCGCAGCGTGTTCACCTTTCTACCTTGGGCCCGCGCCAACTCGACCACCTTCTCAAACAGCACGAGTTCCCAACTGCACATGCCGCTCACCATGCGTACATCTTCCGCGAGGCACCGCTTGGCCATCGCTTCGATCTTGGTGGGCCAGTGACTCATGAGCGCGATCTCCGGCCCTGGCAGATAGATCTGCGTCAAAGGCCAGCGAATCAGCGGCGTCACGATGCCGGACAGGTCGCCGGTGCGGACGCCGTGCTCGTTGGTATCGAGCTTGGTGGTGCCGCCGAGAAAGACGCTCTTGCCCGCCATCAATTGAGGCAGCGACACGCCAAACCGCACAGCATGTCCGAAGATATCCAGACTTGCGCGAAAGTTGCTCTGCAGCATCTGCCGGCTGACGGGAATGAACTTGTCGCCCGCTGTCGTGCCGCTGGTCTGTGCAAAGTCCATGACTTTGCCGGGCCACAAGACGTCAGGTTCGCCGCCCTCGCGCATGCGCGCGATCAAGTCTTTGCTGGCGTACCAGTCGGCGATCGGTACGGCCTTGCGATATGCGCTCAGAAGTTCGTTCTGCGGCAATTGGGCCAGCTTCGCGAAGTCATGCTGCTTGCCGAAGACCGTGCCGCTGGCCATGCGCAGCAGGTTGCGGAGCTGCGCGAGCTGAATGCCAGCGCTGTTGACCTTCCAGTGTTCCACATCGCTCAACTGGCGAATCCGACCCGCTATGTATGTGCGCAGCCCCAGTCCCACCAAACTCGTGGGGCGATAAGGCGGCGAAGATTGAGCGACTGACGGGCCGGCGGACACGGCGGGCATGGAAGTGGCGGCGTTGGTCATGCTCGCAAGTATTGCCCTGTTTGCAACGAGTTTTCGGGGCTCTTTCCGGAGTGTTCGATCCTCCAGACGCCGTCCGCTCGACCGCGTTACAATGAAGGCATGCCGTTGACCTTCCTGCGCACGATGTCCATCGTCTGCGTGCTGACCGCCGCTACGGGCTGCGTTTTTGCGGAAGACGGCATTTCCGATGCGAAACTGGGCGGATATGTCAAGGCGATGAACGCAGAGGACTGGAAAGTCCGCGAGAACGCGCGTGAGGAACTTGCTCGCCTGATGCTTGCACCGCTTGCCGACCTTGAGACGCGCCTGAGCATGGCGTTTGACCGTAACCGGCAGATCGAGATCTCAGAAGAGATCGCGGCGATCACGCTGCCCAATCTCCGCAAGCTCGAGGCCAAGCTGAAAGATCGCGACCTCACACCTGAGCAGATCGAGGCGATGTCGGACATCGCCTTCAAGCTGTTTGACCGTGGCCCTCGTGCCGCCATGGGCGTGTCGTTCGCGGGCAGCCGCTCGCGTGCCGAAGGCGTGGTCATTGGCGGTCCGGTGGCGGGCTTTGACTCCATGCGTGTCTTCCAGCCGGGTGACACGCTGCGCAAGATCAACGACATGACCGTTGTGACCGATCTTGATGCACGCATCGCCATTGTGAGCTATGACCCGGGCGAAGCGGTTGATGTCGAGTTCGTTCGCGCGGGCGAAGTGCGGACTGATCGCTTGACGCTGGGTGACTTTGGGAAGCTGCAAGGCAACCGCTCGCTCGACAAGCCCACGCTCCGTCGCGCGTGGCGACTGCGTGTGGATCGCCTTCGCAGCCAGACCACTATGACGATTCCCACCCCCGCCACGTCGACGCGCTACACCAACGCGGTGCAGCTTGAGCGTCTTGAGGCCGGGCGGGCAAGGCGGGAGTTGGAGAAAGCGACGATTCAAGTCAGCGTCAATCCGCTGAACGTGGACGCAGGCGGCAGCCAGCGTGAACTGGTGACTCGCCCTGAGGAGGAGTTTTCACTCTCCACGGATGATGCGACCAATCCCTTCCGCGATGCAATCACCAACTTGACCACGCAGATCAATCAGTATGATCGCCAGATCAAGCAACTTGAAAGCCAGCTGCGCGATCCCAATCTGAACTTGCGTGAACGGGCCGACATCAAGAGGCGTCTTGAGCAGACTATCTCCGCCATGAACAACGTGCGCGACGAGCGTCGCAAGCTGCGCGCGGCAGGCGTTGAAGAAGTCGGCAACGAAACGTCATCGGTGGATGAAGGCCAGAAGCAGGCCCCCGACCGATAAACGCTGCGTAGCTCACCGCATAGACCACACATCCGCCACCGAACCCGGGGCGTTGCACGGTTTGTCGTCTGCCGCTTCATCGTGCGGCAGGAGTGGCCGAACAAATCAGGACCGCGGTCATCACCGCACCTGCTGCAAGGACGCTCAAGACCCGTGAAACGAACGCCGCTCAATGTGCTGCTGATCGCTGCTGGCAATGCCGCAGCTGTGATCGTCGCGCTTGCTCTGCTTGCTTGGTTCACCGTGGGCCGCGAACGCAAGAAGCTCGAGCAGCAGCTCGCCGATGCGACACCCATCGAAGTCATTCCATTCGAAGCACATCCGCAGGCGACACCTCTGGGCGTGACCGCTCCGACAGTGTCACGGCCCGAACCGGCTGCCGATGCGCCGATCATCGTGCGGCAACTGGCGGACTTTGAACGCGCGGGCGACTATGCCGCGGCACTGCAGGCCACGCTGCGCGAATCCGCAAGCCTTTCGGCAAGTGAGCGCGACCAACTGATCGCGTGGCTGGCCGGTCGCCAGGACTCCGCCGCGTTTCCGACGCTCTTCATGCTGGCGCGGACCCACCAGGACGCCGGCCGCACCGACGAAGCCGCCAAGTGGTACATGGCGGGCTCGCTGACCGGATTGATCGACGCCGCACGCTTCGCTGACGCGTCCGCCGGAGAAGCCGTGCGCGACATCGAGTCGCAATTCACCGACATCCGCACCCGCCTGCGTCAAGACCCGGCGCTGCGTGTCGAAGCCGTGCAGTTCGCGCTTGAAGCTGAAGAGCGTCTGATTGCGCGTCAGGCCCCGCTGTGGATCGCGGCACAAGCCCAGACCGCTGTCGCGGGCGAGCCGGCCCCACTGCTGCCAGCCAACGAGTGGGAAGCCAAGCGCAAGGGATACCGCGACATGTTCCGCGGATTCCTGGATCGTGCGGGACGCATGTCCGTCGTCGAGCTTGACTGGAACTTCTGATCGCGCTCGCGCCCTCCACAAGCGATCTACGCTTGTACATGAGTCAGATGTCCAATCCGTACACGGCTTTGCAGCGCGATGACATCATCCTCGAACGCGAAGTCAGTGTCATGGCGATCGTCGCACTCGTGATCGCCCTCGTCGGCCTCGTGGCCTGCATCATCCCCGGAGTGGCCGGTCTGGGCGCACTGCTCGGCGTGGCTTCGCTCGTGATCATCTCGCAGAGCGACGGACGCGTCAGCGGCAGAGGCATCGCCATCGCCTCCATCGTCATTGGACTGATGGTCACGATCTTCCAGATCAGTTTGGCCGTCGGCGTTCGTCAGGCCATGTCACAAGCCAATACCGCCTTCTTTGCTCCTATGGGCAGCATCATGGCGGATGCTGAGAAGAAGGACTTGGCCAAGATTCAGACCATGTTCACCAAGCCCGCCGCTGATCGCCTTACACAGGAGCACGTGAACGCATTCGCCGACGCTGTGCATGGCGAGCTCGGAGCATTCAAAGGCGTGCCCGATGGCATGGTGCCGCTCATTCGGGCGTACATGGAAGTCGGTCCGCTGATGGAGCAGTTCCAACGCGGCTCGAACGATGTGATTCCTGTTCCGGTTGAGTTTGAGAAGGGGATTGCGCTGCTCGCGGTGCAGGCTGACCAGACCGGACGCAATCGTCCGGGCACGGGCGTGCAGGTGCCGCTTATCAACGCGAAGATCATCACCAAGTCGGGCAAGGGCTTCCTGCTCTTCCCGGGCACCGACGCCTCCGCTGATCCGACTGATCCATCAAACCCATTCCCGCCGCGCCCGCCTGCGCCCAAGCCCACATCGGAAGCCACGCCGGACACGCCCGACGCTCCGCCCACGCCGGCATCTGAAGCGCCCGCCGAACCGACCGAGGAGCCGCAATCGCCGTGAGCGCAGCGCCCACTACCACTCCCGCCGTCACTCGCCAGCCCGCCATCAGCGTGCGGAATGTCGTCAAACGCTTCGACGGGCGCGCCGTGCTCGACGGCATCAACCTGGACATCATGCCGGGCGAGACCATGATCATCATGGGCGGCAGCGGCAGCGGCAAGAGCACGCTGCTTCGCACCATCATCGGCAGCTTCCCTGCGGATGAAGGCCAAGTCATGATGTTCGGCCGCAACATGTGCAGCCTGGACGAAGCAGGCCTCAACGACACGCGCAAGCGCTTTGGCATCCTCTTTCAGAGCGGCGCACTGTTCAACAGCATGACGCTGGCAGAAAACGTCGCGTTGATTCTGCAGGAACACACCGATCTCGATGCCGAGATCATCGACATTCAAGTCAAGATCAAGCTGGAGATGGTGGGTCTGCTCGACGCCGCCAACCGCTATCCCTCCGAAATCAGCGGCGGCATGAAGAAGCGGGCCGGCCTTGCGCGGGCTTTGGCGCTGGATCCTGAAATTCTGTTTTACGACGAACCCAGCGCGGGTCTGGACCCCGTCACGAGCGCGGAGATTGATCAACTGATCATCAATCTGTCCAAGCAGCTTGGCGTCACCAGTGTCGTCGTCACGCATGAGATGGACAGCGCATTCACCATCGCTGATCGCATGTGCATGCTCGACAAGGGCAAGATGATCGCGGTTGAAACACGCGAGTGGTTTGATGCTTTGCGCAAGATGCCTGCGGAAGAAGCTCTGAGCCGCCCAACGCGTGAGCAGCTCATTCGCCAGTTCCTGCGAGGCGACCCGCAGGGCCCCCTGACAGAGCGCCGCAACACAGGCAGCTACGAGCGAGCGCTGTTCGGCGAAACAGGCCCCATGTTGCTGCCCACACCCAGCATCGAGCCGACCCGTCGCAAATGAAAAACGGCGAGCGTTTCCGCTCGCCGCTCGTGTTTGTCACCAGTCTGTACCGATCACGGTTCGCATGTGCCGCCCGAAAGCACGCGGAAAAAGGCTTCCACGTCTTGATCGCTGGGGAAAACTCCATCGTTGTTGAAGTCGATGTCGTCACACGCGGCGCAATCCGATCCGGCCAGCACGCTGAAGAAGTCGATCACGTCGGCATCTTCCGGGAAGACGCCGTTGTTGTTGAAGTCGATGTCGTTGCACGGGACGACACGCCACAAGAGCGCTGCGGGCACGACCTGCTTCGCGACGCCCGTGCGTTGATAGCGGAAGATCAGTCCTGCCCCACCGCCCGCCTCGAAGAACTCGATGCGGATCTTGTGGTAGCCGGGCTGCAAGCCGATGCGGTTGTTGCGTTCGATCATGCCGTGCAGGCCGTCGTTTTCAACAAACACATTGGTGCCGATGAACATGCGCGATCCATCATCGGACTCGAGGAAGAACGTGTACAAGTCCGACGCTTGCGCGAGGAAGTATCCCTCGTACACCGCAGCGACATTGTCCGCTCGTCCGCTGGTCGAGAAGTTGCCGGAGGTGCTGGGGAAATTGATCGTCGCCACACTCGTCGTGAGATAAGGCGTCATCTGGTCATATGCACCCAGCCCTTGCGGGTTGTTCTCCACGTAATAGCGCACATCAAGTGCCGGACGGATGCCGCCCGTGCTGTTGGGCCCGAGGTAATCCGCGGGATCAAACACCTCGCTCGTCACGATCGCGGTTGCCGTACCACCCGCCGTATCACGAGCCGTGTACGTAAAGCTGTCGTTGCCCGTGAAGTTGGCAGGGGGCGAGTAGCGAAGCAGATCGCGCCCGCCCGGACCGGCGCCCACCAACCGCGTGATCGTGCCGCCACGAGTCGATGTCGCGGCAAACGCACTGATCGTCAGCGACGTGCCGTCGCGAGTAAAGTCGTTCGCGAGCACATCGATGTCGCGGGGTGAGACGCCCTGGAAGATGCCAGCGACATCCGACGCCGCCTGCACGTTGGGAATCGTCGCGAGCGTGAAGTTCGAGACGTTTGTCGCCCACGCGCCGCTGCTGGTCTTGTACTGACCGATACCCCAGAACACCGCGTCGTTGGTTGGATCAACCTGAATGCCGTAGTAATCGCCCCAGCGTCCGCCCGCAGGTGACGAACCAGCCTGCACAATCAACGGCAGGGACATGCGGCCTGCAACGTCACTGGGGCCTCGCGCCGCCACAGCGACTGCAGGGTTGGTGCCGGGTCCGCTTACGCCCAGCACCATGCCGATCTGCCCTGCGCCGTTCAACGCGACCGCCGGGAAGAATGAGTGCATTGCGCCGCCCGGATCAACGTCGCCGCTTTGCACCAGCGTCGGTGTGCCGCTGACGGGCCACGAACTTGTGTTCACTTCGTACCAGCGAGCGAAGCTGCGACCGCCCACGCCGACGCTGTGCGCAAGCACCAGTCGGCCGTTGCGCCACATCGCGTTCATCACGCGAGGGTCAATCACGTTGAGCGGCGTGCTCGGATCGGTCGTCGCGGCGCTTGGAGCGCTCGCATACGCGGGGATCGTCACGTTCACCGTCTGCAGGGTCGGCGCCGTGAGAGGCGAGGTGATCGCCTGCAAACGGATGGCTGTGCTGCTTGCGAAGCTCACAAAGTAAACGCCGGCGTTGGCATTGGTAGTCACGCCCATGTGCTCGGCAATCTGCACGCTACTAGCACCGGTGTCGCGCAGCGTGCTGAACACCACCGGCTGACCGGTGAGCATGGGTGTCTTGTCAAAGACCCGATACGCCGCGCCGCCAAACCCGCTCGCGTTGAGCCCGAACAAGTTGCCCGTGACGTAGTAGCCCTGAGCGTCGTAACCGAAGCCCGGGTAGTCCCACCAGTACGTCTGCGTGCCACTGGTGATCACACCTTGCGTGCGATACTTGTACCACGTGCCGTTCGGATCGCTGTCGTCGCTCACTGCGATCGTCACCCAGCTTTCGGTCGTACCGTACGTCTCAAACGCGACCACGACAAATCGCTGCGCGAGATGGTCGTAGAAGCACTTGGGGTCAAACACGAAGTTCAGTGAACCCAGCGGTTCAAAGAAGCCCGGGTTGCCAGGTGAACCCAGATCTGTAATGAACGAACGGGCGCCCGCGCGGTTGTAGAACGCGATGGTCTGGTTCACCGTCACCACCACGTGGTTGGGGCCCACTGCCAGCGTCGGATCGGGCGGGTTCCAGCCCGTCGCCGTCACGCCGGTCCACAGTTGGCCCGGCATCGTCATCGGCTGCTCAGTCATGCTGCCTTGCTGCTGCACCACATCCATCGCATCACTGGGCGGTATGGGTGCAGAGGGGTGATCAGGCAGCATCGTGCGAATGCGGCGCGTTGTGATGGGCGTCTTATCCGCCTTCTCGCTCGTATCCACCATTCGGCGCGTGTCGAGCACCTGCGCCGCCACCGTGCGGCGCACCACGGCGCCCGGCTTTGTCAGATCGATCGCATCTGCCGGAATGGCTCCACCGCCCGTTCGCGAAGGCGATCCTTCCGGCGCGAGCGGCAGCGGCGGTACGAAGCCGGCATTGCTGCTGGGCTTTACCGTGGGTGCGGGCGCTGTCGCACACGCCGCGAGCAAGATCGACAATACTGACACCCCGACGCATGACGCAATCCGCATGAACATCTCCCGCGTGAGATGACAACACCGCGACGGAAAACGTCGCGCGATCGCCATTATTCGGCATGCGTGCGGAGGTGGATCGAGGAAATCGCCCGTTTGGTCCGTAAACGGTTTCCGGACGATCACTGACGCTCGTTCAACTGCTGCCCTTGGCGACGAGTCATCATCTCGACGATCTTTTCACGTGCCGCCTGCAACTCCGCCTCTGGCGGCTGCGGGAACAGTTCGTCAAAGGTCTTGCCCGACCCAGCAATTTCCCGTGCAGCGTTCAGCTCGTCAGCAAACTTCTCGCGAAGGAAGTCATACGTCCACGACTGAAGCGACGGAGGCGCATTGATGTACGCTGTTGTCGCGTCGTCAAGGTCCAGCGACTGCATAAAGAAGTTGAACGTGTTGCCCGCGACGACATTGAAGTCGCGGTCGAGATTCTCCATGCGATACGACTCACGATCGACCGAGGTCGACCGCGCCTGCTCGTTCATGAAGTATGTGTGGAAGTCACGCGCGTACTTCACCTGACTGAGGAACTGATCGGGATCATTGCCCAGCAAGCCCGACGCGAACGCGTTGAACAGCGCGCCCTGAATCTGTGAGATCGCAACGCTCGGGCGAGTCGCCTGATCGTTCATCTCGCGTTCAACAAACTCCTTGAGCGGCACGGTGAAGCGTTCATCGCGGAACTGGATCGCATACGTGTTCTGCTTCACGAACTGATTGAGCTTGTCGTACCACTCTTGCGCCGACTGCATCTCGCCGCGGCGATACATGAACAGCACCACGTCGATCATGAAGTTTTCATAGCCGTCCGACAACGGACTCACGCGACGGTGTGCTTCCTGCGCATCGATGTTGATCATCTGCCCCTTGCTGGGATCCCACACCCAGCTGCGCTGGCGGATTTCCTCAAGGATCAGCTCATAGCTCTCCGCGAAGTGCGCGCTCGGCATGACCTGATACATCGGATACTGCTGGAAGATCGACGCGCGGAAGTCAAAGAAGATGTCACCCGTGCGGAAGAGCTCCTGCACGCTCTGCGCCGTCACGCGGTCGGTGTTCAGGAAGTCAAAGTCCTGCTGGTTCTTCTTGTCGTCACGCACGCGGTCCAGAGCTTCTTCCACGCCGCGAGCCGACCAGTACAGCGCATGCGAGCTGGGGTGGCGCCAATCCAGCGGGCCGAACTTCTGCGTGTAGCGGATCATCCGGTCGATCTCCATGTGGAAATCGTCGGTGAGCACTCGCAGCCGCACGTAGCCGAGCAGCGCGTCCCAGACTTCCCTGTACTTGGGATCGTTCATCATGCCGCGCAGCGTGTTGGTCCGCGGGCCGGCCATGCGAGCGAAGAACACTTCCTTGCGGGCCGATGTCTCGTACGCGCGGTTCACTTCGACGCGTTCGAGCATCGCGAAGCGATCGCTGGAGCTCTCAAGGTTCCAGTTCAACTCACTCTGCATCCGTGTCACGAGCTCGCGTGCTTCCGGATAGGCCGCGTACACCGCGTCCAGACTCTTGGGGGCGTTGGCGATGCCTTCGAGCCACGTCACGTACTTGCCAATCGCCTTCGCACGATCACGATCGCTGCCATCACGCCGAGGCGGCGGCCCCATCACGACTGTCCACTCGCGCGCGACTTGGCGCTTGTAGTAGTTGTTGGCGTCGTCGGTAAAGCCCTGAATCTTGTGCGCGTAGATCCACGCCAGCTCCTTGTGCATGAGCATGTCGTTGGGATTGGCGGGAATGCCCTCGTCGCGCAGAATGCGGATGCCTTGATTGACCCAGTTCCACCGCTCTTCGCGGGTCTTGGTCATCACACTGATGTTGTACGCCAGGTTCCATGCGTGAAAGACCCACACGCGCGGGAACCGCGGCTGCAGCCTTGTGATGGCGCGAGCAAGTTCCACGGCTTCGTAGTACTTGCCCGCTTCCTTCATGTCGTTGGCGCGAATCCACAGCGCGTTCACGAACAGCCCGCGGAACGCGCCCATAGCGACACCCAGACTGACTTCCCACCGGTCGCCGTCTTCAGCGCGGTCGGTGTACGTCATCTTCGCCCGGCCGGCGATGCTGGTCATCTGCACCGACAGCCCCATGCTGGCCGCCAGGGCCAAGGCCATCAGCCCGCCTGCGACCCATTGCGTTTTCGCGTCACGCGACATGAGAACACTCCTGGGACGAATCAATGACCCGAATACATCGCAAGCTCACGCCGCTTGAAGATCATGACACCGATCATGTACAACACCAGAGTCGCTGCCAGCAGCACGAACGTGCCGAACGCCAGCGTGCTCCAAGGCAAGGCTTCACCTTCAACAAGGCGCGCGGTCGGCCGCAGGTCGCCGTAGATCTTGAACGTGTTGCCGATGCCCTCGGCAATCTGACCGATCACGATGTTGATCCAGATCTTCTTGCCTTCCAGCGTCTCGGTCTGGAATGACTCGAGGCTCTTGAGCAGGAAGTTGGAGCCCTCTGCCGCCCAGAACGTCACGCATGCGACCAGCGTCGCCACGGGGAAGCTCATGAACGTTGAACACGTGATGCCGACCATCGCGAGGAAGAGCAGCTTCACCCAAAGTACGGTCATCAGCCGGAAGTAGTTCGCGGTAAACGAGCCCGACACGTAGCTCAGCTCAAACCCATCTTCCGGCGGGAACGTGATCGACAGGGCATTGGGTGTGCCTCGGAACAAGTCGCCGTTGATGACATCAACCACCAGATCGCCATTGCCGTCGATCAGCCGGCTTGAGAGTCGCAAAGTCTGCGGCTGGTCCAGCGGCGTGTCGACAACCATCGGTGGATCGGAACTCGCCGGGAATCCGAATGTCACGCGATACAACTGATCGGGCATGTTGCCGCCCGATTGAATCTTGAACCGCAGAATGATGGGCCGTGAGCTGTCGCGCGCCTGCTGCAAGTTCGAAAAGACAAACCGTCGCGTGTCTCCCGACTCAACGGTGCGGAACGCCAGCGCCACGTTTGAAAGCAGACTGCGGCGAATCTCCGTCGCCACAATTTCCGTCGCCCTCGCCTGATCCGCCGCCGTGCCCCGCATCGGAATATTGCCGCTGTCCAGCTCTTGCTGAATGCGGGCGGTGATTTCGCGTTCGAGCGCCTGTTGGTCAAGCTCGGGCGGTGCAAGCTGCACGCGCGTCTTGCTCGTAAGCACCTGCGTCTCGAGCATCAAGCGGTCTTCGCTCATCAGCACCGCGGCATCACTCGACACGAATGCCGAGGCCTCACCCTGGGCTGGCTGGCGACGCAGGAACTCTGTAAAGATAAAGATGCCCGAGCTCGACACCGCAAGCAGCACCGCGGCCAGCACGCCCACGCCCATCCACTTACCCAGAATGTACTGCCAGGGCGCGACCGGCTTGGTCACCGTCTGCCAGATGATCTTGTCGCGCTGCTCGGTCGCCACCGTCGACACGCTGAAGAGCACAATGAGCAGCGCAATCAGCATGAAGCTGCCGCCCGTCGCGTATTGCAGGAAGGCCTGCACGCGATAACGTAGCGGCTGGTCATCCGTCAGCAGAAGAGGCAACGCCGCCAGGCTGAACATCAGCAAGACGATGAACACCAGCGACACCCGCAGCCGCACCGCTTCCAGCAGCACGTTGCGAGCGATGCTGAAAACGGGATTGCTCCCGCTCAGCAGCAAACCAGCCAGCCGCATGAGCGCGGTGAAGCTGGCCAGCAGCCCCACGACGCCAACCACAGGAGGCGTGATGACTTGCAGCACACCCGAGAAGACTTGCGCCTTCTCAAGCCCCGCGACCGATCCGAGGACGACCCCACACGCCACGATCAGCCCGAGATACGTGATACCCAGCCCCAGCCATATCACAACAAGTGCGATACCCGTCGCGATCGCAAGGCCTGCCCCCACCGCCGACACGCTGTGCTGCGCACGCACGATGCCTTCTACCACGCGTGCGGTCGCATCCATCGCCTCTGACGGGCGATTGAGTTCTTCACTTGAGACTGTCGTGCCCTGTGCTTTCGCGGCAGCCGCCGCCTCTTCGGCTTCACGCCGGGCTTCCGCCTGCGCCTCTCGCACCGGCGCCATCGCTGAGTCACGCGCCTTGGTCGCCGCGACCCAGTAGCTGATAAACAGCACCGCCGACAGCGCGATCACGATAACACTCGCGATGATCTTGAACCACCGCGACTGCTGCGACCGATCGAGGGCTGACAGAACCTTGGCTATCAAGGCTTGGCCTCCCCACTGCCGTCACCCTCTTGCTTGTTCATCAGCTTGCCGATCACCGACAGGTCCACCGTTTCCGTCTTGACCGGCTCGTTGACGATCGGCTTGGGCGTCGGAACCTGCGCTGCCACTGACTTGGTACCAGAGATCAGGTCACCAATCACGTTGTCATCCACGCCGTCTTTGCGAACCGGCTGCGATGCTGCAGGAGTAACGATCTTGGGCGCCGGTGCCGGAGCGGGCTCGGGATCGCCCTTCACCAACTGGTCAATGACCGCCTCACCCGACGTGGGTTGATCTGTCGCACGCAGGAACGCCGCGGTCTGGCCGCCGGACGTCGCACCGCTGGTCGAAACCTGCTCGCTCTTGGCCTTCTCCACGATGTCGAGGAACAGGGCTTCGAGCGTCTGGCGAGGCTTGCTCACCTTGCGAATGCTCTGCTTGCCACCCGTGCGAGCCTGCACGATGCGATCGATTTCCGCGATGGTCGCTTCGTCGAGCTGATCGGTCTCGATCGTCGTGCGGTCCTGCGTCGTCAGCAGGTTGTCACACGTGCCTTCCGCTCGTTTGGTGCCGCCATAGAGAATGACGAGGCGATCCACGCACTCTTCCACGTCGCTGAGCAGGTGGCTCGACAGCAGAATCGTCTTGCCGCGTCGGCCCAGTTCGATGATCAGATCCTTGATCTGCCGCGTGCCGATGGGGTCAAGGCCCGTCGTCGGCTCGTCCAGAATCAGGAAATCAGGATCGTTGATCAGCGCCTGCGCGATGCCCAGACGCCGCTGCATGCCCTTGCTGTACTCGCGCACCGGGCGGAACTGCGCACCGGTCATGCCCAGCATGTCCAGCAGTTCGTCCACGCGCCGAGAACGTGTGCGGTGATCAAGCTCAAAGAGCTTGCCGTAGTAGTCCAGCGTTTCGCGCGCGTTCAGGAACGGATAGAGATAGCTCTC
Organism: Phycisphaerae bacterium; assembly: GCA_046316615.1. GTDB lineage: Bacteria > Planctomycetota > Phycisphaerae > Phycisphaerales > UBA1924 > BJHL01. The sequence continues at coordinate 100,821 of JBKDAN010000016.1, read as the reverse complement.
TTCAGGCAGATACCCGATGCGCTTCTTAATCGAAACATCGGTGGGCAGCTTGCCGAACACGCTGACTCGACCGCTGCTGGGCGTGAGCAGCCCCAGAATCATCTTGATGGTCGTGCTCTTGCCGCTGCCGTTAGGGCCAAGCAGGCCGAAGACTTCATGTCGGCGGATCTCGAAGCTGAGCGTCTGCACAGCCTTCGCGTAGTCACGCATCCAGAAGTCTTTGAACGTCTTGGTGAGCTGTGTGCACACGACCACCGGCTCACCGGCGGACGGACGCACCGCCTGCGACGGGCGGAGCCCTTGCGTTGCCGAATCAGCCGTGAAACCTGACTGTGCCATGCCATCTGCTCCGTTCAAGCCCCGTCGCCCCGATGCTCGTTGCGACTTACTCGGCGGTCATCTCATTGGGCGTTTCCGTCGTGAAGCCGCTGCGCTGAAGCTGACGCGCCTGCTCTTCGCGAGCCTTGCGAGCCTCTCCTTCACGCACCTTCTTCTCAATCTCGCGCTGGATGAGCGGATCACGATTGAGCGAAAGCTGCAGCACATCGCCCGTGCCCGCAGCCGGCAGCCACAGCATCTGCACCTGCGGCTTGCTGTAGAACGCCTTCACCGCACCAGCCCACTCTCGCTGCGTCATGACGAGCGGATTGCTTTCAAACTGGCTCATCATCGCGCGGAAGCGACGATCCTTGCTCTGCGCCTGGCTCACGACTTCCGAGCGATACGCCTGAGCGTCCGCGATCGTTTTCGTGACGGAGCCGGATACACGCAGATCACGGTCGCTCGTCTTCACCGGGGCGCCCTGCATCGCGCTGTCAATTTCCGCGAGCACCGTCGTCTGCTTGGCTTTGTCATCCGTCGCGATCGCCGCTTCGTACGCGTCAATGCGCTCGAGGATGTACGCCGAGAGCTCGCCCGCCGTCTCGTTGAGAATCGTCGCACGCGCCGTTTGCGCCTCTTCCAGCGCCTTCTGGCTCTGGCTGGTGGCGGACTGCACCGCCGCGAAGTCCTTGCGGACCCACAGCGGCGGCGTGACTTCCGTCATCTGCATCGATTCAAGCACGATGCCCGCCTGCATGGCGTCCAGCGTGTCTTGTGCAATCTGCCGGGCACGCGCGGCAACGCCGGTCTGCGATGAATCCGCCGTCTGCCGCAGCAGCGCGTCAATGTTCATCTCAGCGCATGCCTGCACCACACCGGCCTTCACTGCGCTGCGAACCAGTTCCTGCTCCTGCGTCAGCAGCACGTTCTGAGCGAACTCACGTGTGTTGCTGCGCCGATACGTGGCGCTCCAGCGAGCGTGCACCAGATTGCCATCGCCCGTGATGATCGAGCCCGTGCGTTCATCTTCCGGCTTGAGCGACTGGCTGGGGCCAAGCTGATCGAGCGACTGGTTGACGGTTCCTGCTGGAATCGGCACCCAGAATTCCTCTTCAATCGCGACGCGCTCGACACCGGTCTTCACCTTGATGAGCTCGCCAAACGGGAAAGGCGGAGCCCAGTGCAGGCCCGGCGCAAGACCGCTGTGCGTCATCTTGCCGAACACCACTCGGATGCCCTGCTCACCTTCCTGCACACGATTGAAACCCTTGGCGATGTACGCCAGAAAGAGCGCGCCAACCGCGATGTAAATGATGCCCAGCAGCACGTTCAGCGCGTCTGCCAGACTCTTGTTCGCCGGATCCATCAGCGCTGCGCTGTCTGGACCGTCTTCATTCTGTCGCAGCGTCACGGAGCCGGCTCGCCGCGCGGGCTCACCGCTCGACGGCGTCTCAGGAGCCAGGAGCAAGTGGAACCTGTCCATTACTTCTTGCCTCCCGCGGGCTGCTGGGTGCCCGTCATGTCACTCAGAGCGCGCTGAATGCTCTCAGGCGTCGTGAAGCTGGGAATCTCGCCCGCACGCATGCCGTTGAGCGCGTCAGGCATCAACAGGTTGAAGCCCGGATACGCGCTGGGAATGACCAGCGTTGCCGTGCGAGGGTTGATGCCGCGGATGAACTCCATCTGGTCGAGGTACACAGCCAGCTGGGGGTTCTGGTTCATCATCGCCAGATACGGCGCGACTTCGTTGTCACCCTTGCTGCGAATGTCCTGAGCAAGACGCTCCGCGAACGCGCTGATCTTCTGCGCATCGCTGTTCGCCTTGTCGCGAATCGCCTGCGCCTGGCTCTGGCCCTGGCTTTCGATTTCCTTGGCGATGCGTTCACGACCGCTCTTCATGCGATCAAAGACCGCCGTCGTCACCGCTTCAGGCAGCAGCACGCGGGTCAGGCCCACTTCAATCGCTTCCACGCCATAGTCGGCCAGCTTCGCGCCGTCCTTGGTTGCGCTCTGCGTGAAGGCGTCCTTCATCGCGGCTTCCAGTTCCGGAATGCGGCTCTTGCCCGCTTCCGCCGTGAACAGATCCTGCATCGTGAACTTGCTCACCACGCCAGCCGCTGCACGCAGGTTGGCCTGCAGGGCCTGCTCGGCCTTCTGGAAGTGCTCTTCGCTGCGTTCGCCGCCGCTGCTGAAGGTCTGGAAGAACTTCAGCGGGTCGCTCACGCGCCACGTGCAGAACGTTTCGACCGCAATCTGGCGGTTGTCCGCCGTCTGCTGCGTCTCGACCTTCATGGCCAGCAGACGCATGCGCGTGTCGTACTTGGTGACTTCCTGGAAGGGATAAGGCAGCCGGAAACGCAGCCCGGGCTCGGTGATCACGCTCTCGGCGGTTGCCTTGCCGAAGGTGGTCTTCACCGCCGCTTCCGTGAAGCGAACCTGGAACGTGAAGGCGAATGACGCCAGCACCACAACGACCAAACCAGCGACCAGATAGCGAAGCAGTCTTTGCACGATCAACTCCAGAGAGAGAAAGTGACGGAGTGACGAAGTGACACGTTGTCGAAACCCAACCTACCGAAACGATTACTCATCCTTTGACCGGAAGACGTCGGTGCCGATTTCCTTGTCGGTGCCGTCCACCAGGTAACGCACGGTACCTTCACCGCCGTTGACCAGATACATGCGCGAGCCTTCCGTCAGCTTCTGCATCGCGTCAAAGTACTGACGCGCGAGGAAGACCATCGGAGCGGCGTCGTACATCGCGACCTGGCCGCCATAACGCAGAGCTCGGCCCCGCGCGCTCATGTGCTTTTCCCAGCGTTCCGCACTCGCGCGAGCCAGCGTGCTCGCCGACTTGCCGCCGGCCTGACCGATCATCTGACCGATCTTCAGTTCCTGCTCCGCGACCATTGCGTCAGTCACGGTGCTCTTGTCGCCTTCGCGGCGCTTGCGCTCCATCAGGCTGTTCAGCGCATCAATCTCATCTGCGATGCGACCCGCGAGGTTGTAGTCGCCCACCACCTGCGTCAGGGTCTGCACACGATCGGCTTCCGCCTTAAGCAGGTTGGCGAAGCGGCGCTGGTCAGCCTGCACGGGCGTTTCAAACGCCTTTGCCGCGGCCTTGGGCGGGTGCACGCCCGACACGCCAACGTAGATCACTTCCACACCGGCGCCCTGCGGCTTGCCGTCAGGGCCGGGGTTCAGGCGATCAAACGCTTCCTGCACCAGCTTGCGCAGGTCTTCGCTGATGCGGGGGCGATCTGCGCCCAGCACCTGATCCAGATACACACCCTGGAAGTACTGCGAAATCTCACCCTGTGCAACGGTCTTCAGCAGATCGTCACGCCGCATCGGAGACGCAAGCGTGTCGTACGCATGCACATCGCGAATCACATAATGCAGCGGCAGTTCAACCGACACCATCGCAAGGTCAACCAGCCCGGCGTCCGTCCCGCTCATTGCCGCAGGAAGCAGCGCGGCAGTGCTTGTGCCGGTGTTGTCACCGCGCATCGAGCGAACGTACTGGAAGACTTCGTTGCCCGGGTGGTCGTTGGTCCACAAGATCGCCTTGGCACCGCTCTTGGTCAGCGTGCCAAGTTCAATCACGCGAAGACCCGTCACGCTGCGATCTTCGAGCACATAGCGACCCTTTTCGTCGCGTGAGAAGTACTCGGGCACGTAAATCGACTCAATGGGCCAAGGCAACTTGAAGTGAGGCCCAGGCCCGAGTTCTTCGCCCGAGGGCGCGCCGAACCGCAGCTTCATCGCTCGCTGGTGCGGCTGCACCACCACGACCGACGACATCAGCCACATCAGCACCATGGCCACCAGAATCAGTGGCACGATCGTCCGGCTCAGCAACTGATAGAACCAGCCGCCCGTGACATCAAAGCCCAACTGATAGTTGATCGCTTCACCGATCGATTGCGCCACGCGATCAGGAGCCGCCACAAAGCCCAGCAGACGCGAGTCAAACGCAGGCTTGGGAACTTCATTCGCACGCCGCGGCCGATACGCGCCGAGGACGAGGTTCAGCACGATCTCCACGCCGATCACGACGAGGAAGATCGGCACCACCCAAGGTAGCTTCTCCATCAGCCAGCTCGGGCCGACGAGATCGATGATGATCGCAACGGCGTGCACCAGACCAAGCAGGCTCGTGCCGGCAGCCAGCGCCGCGCCAGCGCGGAGGTTGGTCCACGCCTGCTGCTTGGCCATGCCCGCTGTGAAGCGTGCAACAAGGAAGCCGCACACCGCGACCACGGCGCCCATAGCCAGCAGGGCGTACTCAAACTTGGTGCCCAGGAAGACCGGAGGCGTGGCGATCCCGCCTTCTCTCGCTGGCGGCGGGTTCATGATCTCGCGGTATTGAATGAACCGCCACACGCCAAAGCCGATGAGCAGGCTCGCGATGATCCAGCTCACCGCTGGCGTCAACGCGCGATGCAGCATGGCAAGCCGACGCGCCTGAGGCTTGAGCTCCTCCTGCGTGAAGACCGCCGAGCTGTCGCCGCCCGACGCCGCCAGCGCCTCGGCTTCCATGTGCTCGATGCGCTCTCGACGGTGCTGGTCGAAGAGAATCACCAGGCACAGCCAGCCAAGCACACCCGCGCCGAAGAACACTGCGCTGGTCCGCGCAGCGTGATCGTCCGCGAGAATGGCGTAAATCAGCCAGCCCGCCGCCACGAGTGTCTGGACAACCAGACCCACCACAGCGGCCTGACGGGCCCGTTGATACGTGAGATAGTCAGCCTTCATGCAGCATTCCTACCGACACGATGGACACCTGCCGGAAAAAGTCGCAGGGTCCGACGATTACAGCGAACACCATCACAACAACACACCGCACGGTCAGACGAATCCTTCCGCGTGGCTTGCGCTCGCTCCTCGCGCGACACGATAGCCCCTTGCGGAACCAAACGCGCACGCCCGGTGACGAGTTTGGCCTTTGCTTGCCACTCGCCGAACCGCCGGAACGACCAACGATTGTCGCAACGCACCTTCATGACTTCAACAAACCGACCAACGAGGCGGCAATCACCACCGCTTCGCTCGCACCCACGACGGAGAACCCGACGCGACGCGCAATCTTCGCCCATACCGCCTCTACCCGGCACGGGACCAACCAGTACGCCGCCCGACGGGGCGACGTTGCAACCATGTACGAACCATTCGTGCATTGGTTCGTACATTTGGGTCTTCCGACTTTCTCGGCAGGTCGCCGCTTCGTCTCACGAAGGGCGAGTATGCTTCGCCCCTGAGTTCTTCTCACATCCGCCTGGGCGGGTCTGACATACCACATGCTCACGCAAATCCTCCCCATCGCCCGCAATACGTTCGTCGAAAGCGTCCGCCAGCCGGTCGTTTTCGTGCTCGTCGCTCTGTCGGGGTTCCTCCAGATCATCAATACCTGGAACACCGGCTTCTCGATGGGCTACTCGACCAATGACTCCTCAGAAGTCACTGGTGACAACAAACTGCTGTTCGACATCGGTCTCTCCACCGTCTTCGTCGTGGGAGCGATCCTCGCGGGCTTCATCGCCACCGCTGTCATCAGCAAGGAAATCGAAAAGAAGACCGTCCTGACGGTCATTTCCAAACCCGTTTCGCGTGTCGCCCTCATCCTGGGCAAATATCTGGGTGTCAGCGGGGCGATCTTGTGTGCCTCCATCACGATGATCGCCTTCCTGCTGCTGGGGATCCGCCACGGTGTCATGAGCACCGCGGGTGACGATCTCGATGGACCCGTGCTGCTTTTCAGCGGCATCGCTCTCGCGCTCTCCATCGGGCTTGCGGCGTGGTGCAACTACTTCTACGGCTGGAGTTTCTCACAAACCGCGCTGCTGCTCATGCTGCCGCTGTTTGTCACGGCCTACATCGCCGTGCTTTTTGTCAGCAAAAAGTGGGCATTCCAGATCCCGCTTGTGGACTTCAAGCCGCAGGTCATGACAGCCTGCGCATGTTTGCTGCTCGCCATTCTCGTGCTCTCCGCTGTCGCCGTCGCGGCCTCCACGCGTCTGGGGCAGGTCATGACCATCGTCGCGTGCCTGTCCGTGTTCGTCGCGGCGCTCATGAGCAACTTCTTCCTGGGCCGCTTTGTCTTCCAGAATCAGACCTTGGGCATGATTCAGCAGTCCGCCACGCAGCGCGATGGCGACTTCCTTGCCGACCAAGCCCCGTTGACGTTCCGCGTCGACAAACCCCTTCCCATCGACATTAAGCCGGGCACGCCCATCTACTTCAGCCCAAGCCCCAACGGCTTCCCCATGCTCACGCTTAGTGAGTACAAGCCAGTGACGGGCAATCTCGATGACATCAACACCCTGATGGGCGAACGCGCCACCGGCCCTGCCATCATCGTCACTGTCGTGGATGGGCAGACCCTCACGATCCGTAACGTGGGCCCGACACCAGTCCCCATGCTCCGCATCCCCGAGCGCGGCGACTACGTCTTCACGAAGTCGACAACCATCCGTCCGGTCCCCTTGGTCGCATGGGGCATTGTGCCCAACCTGCAGTTCTTCTGGCTGCTTGATGCGGTCACCCAGAATCGCGAAGTACCTGCCAGCTACCTGACGCTGGCTGCTGGATACGCGGCGACCCAGATTACGGTCTTCCTGTGCCTTGCCGTCATTCTCTTCCAACGTCGCGACGTTGGCTGAGACACGGTCACGCGTTTGTCACAGGTTCAGAATGTCGCAACCAAAGCGTGGCGACCACTGAACAATACCCTGTCTCGTGCTTACCCTTGGGAGCCGGATCGTCCGGCACCCTTTTTGGAGCGCAACCTCATGGCTCGTAGCAAGATCGATCTCGACGGAAAGCAGTCTGCAAAGAAAGCGGGCGGCTCCGGTGGCGGCGAACCCGACAAGAAGAAGCTCATCCTCACCGGTGTCGCTGTCGCCTGTTTGGTGGGCGCTGGTGTTGTCACCTTCATGAGCCTGCGCACGCCGCCTCCCACTCCCGCCGAGCTTGCTCCGCCGCCCGTCGAACTCACGCCCGAGCAGCAGAAGCAGGTTGAACGTGAAATGAAGCTCCAGGAGCGTCAGTTCAAGGCACGTCCGCCGGCTGGGTCGTAAGTCCATCAGAGGGGGCCTGATTGTCTACGTCGCAGACACACACACAATCCACGTGTGCCGTTTGTGGTCAAGGCATGCAAGACAAGGCCGGCGTCACCGACGCCAAGGGCCGTCCTGTCTGCGTTGACTGCATCGAAGCCGCACGCCAACTGGTCGCACGGCGCGAGAGCCGCAAGCGTCAAGTCGACGCCCTCAAAAGGTCCGAAGCCGAACTCTCCCGCGTGGAGGACGACAATTCCGCTGTCCTCCACATGACGGAAGACGAAGTGCTCGCGTTAGCACGCTTCGCCTGCGCCAACTGCGGCCGCGTGCTGCCGGTCGCGGGCGCCGGCTGTGAAGCGTGCGGTTTTGGTACGTCACTTGGCATACCAAATAAACGTCGCTCGCGTTTGCGCTTCGGCCTGCGTGGCCCGACAACACACACAAGCGCTCTCTTCCCGCACTTTGACCCCCGCGTGGTCACAGGATCGGGCACCGCCGTGCTCTTGCTCGGCGCGCTCGCACCACTGAGTGCCGTGCTGGTGCGATGGATGTGGGAAGGCGCCACCGTCATCACGGTCGGCCTCGCGGTCGCCGCGCTCTCGTTGCTGGGCTTTTCACGACGCAATGCCATCGCCAGCAGCATCCCCTTTGCGATCGGCGCCATCGTCGCGATGGTTCTGCTGCTTCGCGGTCTCAGCGGACCGACATCGCAATCACTTGTTGTCTGGCTTGGTGTCGGGATTGTCGCGCTCGCGCTGCAACTTTGGACCTGGCTGACATCGTCCGACGACTGGCTGGTCAAGCGAGTCATGGCCGCGAGCCTGATCGCACAAACGGGCATGGTCATCCTTGCCATCATCCGCTGCTCGCAAGTCGCATAACCAACTGAATCCGTTTATCGCAGTTGCGTCACCCCTGCCGCCTGATCAGGCGAACACGCTCAGAGGATCGCAACATGCCGCTTTCTCATGAGTTGCGCACCGCGCCACCGCCAACTCTGGTGGTAGTTTGTCTATTCGCTCTTTCGTGTAACTAAACACAGCTGAATTCCCGTGTACAGGGGACCGATGAGTCGCTCATCGACCTTGAAGTTGCAAGGGATTGACCAGAAGGCAACACATCGGAGCGTTGGATGAGCGCAATTGCAATGGACAAAGTTCTCAAGTGCACGACGCTGCCCAGTCTGCCGGGCGTGGCGATGCGTGTGCTGGAACTCTCACGCGATGCGAACGTGTCGCTTTCGAGTCTGGGTGACGCGGTGCAGCCCGATCCCGCGCTCGTCACCAAGGTGCTCAAGACTGTCAACAGCAGTTACTACGGCCTCTCATCGCCGTGTCCGTCCATTCACCGCGCCATGAGCATGCTGGGACTCAACACGGTCAAATCGATCGTGCTGGGTTTCAGTCTCGTCGACTTCACCAAGAGCCTGGGCAGCAGCGCGGGCACGTTCGACATGCAGGGCTACTGGCGCCGAACGATCTACACCGCCGCTGGCGCCCGCGCAGTCGCCAAGCACATTCGCAAGGTTGAAGCCGAAGAAGCCTTCGTAGGCGCACTCGTCGCCGACATCGGTATGCTCGCGTCACTCGCCGCCTTGCGCGACGAGTACATCCGCGTCACGCAGGATGCGCCCGAAGATCACGATGAGCTCGTCGCCATCGAGCGTCAACTGCTTTCCTTCGATCACGCGCAGGTCGGCAAGGAACTCGCTAGCAAGTGGCGGTTGCCTCCGCAGCTAGTCTCGTGCATCGCGTTCCACCACCAGCTCGATCTCGCCAAGCCTGAGCATCTTGACCTGGCGCGCTGCGTTTCGCTGGGCCGCTATCTCGCCGGCTCGCTCACGATGCAGGACAACAAACGCAAGTTCGGGCAGTTCATCATGAACGCCCGCGAATGGTTCAGCATCGACAACGATGTTGCTAAAAAACTGATGGCCGGCACCAACGCCGGCGCGAGCGAACTGGGCAAATTGCTCGACGTGCGCACCGGCTCTGCCGCGAACGTCGACGTCATTCTGGCAGAAGCTCAAGAGCAGCTTGTGATGTCGCAGGTCGAACTGGCCCGCGCCAACGAGCAACTCACCAAGAAGACAGTCACCGACTCATTGACTGGTGTGAATAATCGCGCCCACTTTGACCAGGAGTCTCGCGCCGCATTCCAGCGGTGTCAGGCAGCATCAGAGCCTTACTCCATTCTCTTCATCGACGGCGACCGCTTCAAACGAGTCAACGATACATATGGCCACCACGCGGGCGACCTGGTGCTCAAGGAGCTTGCCATTCGCCTGCGAGGCGCGACCGACACAATGGGCACCCTGTGCCGATATGGCGGCGAAGAGTTCGCCGTCATCCTGCCCGGACTTGGCTCGAACGACGCGGTCGAACTCGCCAAGCAGATGCTCAGCGTGATCTCAAAGGATCCGTTTGACCTGACCGCGGCAAGTCCGGAACTACCCAAGCTGCCGGTCTCCATTTCTGTCGGTGTCGCCACGATCGATCCTGACACAGCAGCCGCGCATCGCACCGTTGAATCCGCGCTCAACGCAGCCGACCAAGCGGTATACGCCGCCAAGAAGAGCGGCCGCAACCGCGTGTGCGTCGGTGTGCTGGGTGGCCAGCCGGTCAACACCGATGGCTCCCCCATCACGTACGTTGAAGAAGATCAAGCCAAGCCCGCGTCGAAGGTCACGCCGCCAATTGCAAAGATCGCGGCAGTCGTGCCTGCAGGCAAGCCCCACATATTGATCGTCGATACCGACCCCCTGGCGCTCAAACTGCTCGCCGTGCTATTCGGCAAGCGAACCGATGTCACCGTTTCAAGCGTCAAGTCGCCTGACGAAGCCATCGCTTCGCTCAAGCCGCTCGCCGGGCGCAACATACTCGCTCTGGTTGAAGCCCAATTGGGTCGCGCAAACGGCTTTGATCTCTGCAAACAGTTGGGTGCGTCCGCCGCGTCACCCGCAGTCGTCATGATGTCGGCCAATCTCGACGAAGCCTCTCGCGCCGCGGCGCTGGCTTCTGGCGCGATCATGTGCCTCAACAAGCATGATCTTGCCGTCGCCTTCGACGCGACTGTCTCCGCCATGATGCTCAAGCTGACCACCGTCCGCATGGCCGCTTAACCTCTCTGTGTGACAGCTTCTCAGCCGCAGTCGCAAGCACCTCCGCGCAGCTTCTTGAAGCGCCTGGCATGGCGCATCGGCATCGCCCTCGCCATGCTGGCAGCGATCCGCTGGACGCACCTCGCGGAATCACTCACCGTCTACTTCCCCTCACGTGCGCCTTTCCTCACACCCGCCGGCGCCGAAGATGTCACCTTCACCACGCGCGACGGCGTCACCCTTCACGGGTGGTTCGTCCGCGCCGCACACGCTCAGCCCGGTGAAAAACGCCCCGCCATCCTGCACACACATGGCAACGCCGGCAATATCGCCGATCACCTCGCCTTTTCGTCCCATTTCGCGGACGCGGGGTTTCACATCTTCATCTTCGACTATCGCGGCTACGGCAAGTCCGACCCCTGTCGCCTCATCACGCGCGATGATCTCATCACCGACGCACATGCCGCACTCGACACGCTCGTTGCTCGTGAAGACGTTGATCGCGAGAACATCGGCATCTACGGCGTGAGTCTGGGCGGCGTCCCCGCGCTCGCCGTCGCGTCACAACGCCCCGTGATCAAAGCGGTATGCACCGTCAGCGCGTTCGCCAGTTTCCCGCGCATCGCCCACGACGTGCTGCCTGTGCTGGGCCCGCTGCTCATGCCCACGGACGACTCCAACCTCGACGCCGCCGAGTCGCTTCGCGTCCCGTACCTCATCGTGCATGGCGAAAATGACGAGATCATTCCCGCCAGCCACGCGACCATGCTCGAACAAGCCGCCGCGGACAGCGGCGTGAGCGTGCGGCGCACGATGATTCCCGGCGGCGACCACAACGGCATCATGGATCACGCCGCAGCGCGTGACGCGACAATCGCGTTCTTTCGACAGCACTTGCTGCGTGCGCCGTAAAGAAATCTGCGTACCGGAGTACCGAAGAGACGAGGCACCGGAGGAAAGACAGAGCGCGGCCTCGCGAGTTCAATATGCGTCGCGGTCGCGATAGATCACGTGACACGCCTTGCAGCTTGTGTCGAGCTTCTTGAGTTGCTCGTCAAGCGTGGGCTTGTCGGACTTGCGTTCCAGCAGTTGCTCCATCTGATCAGCATCACGCAGGTTGGCCATGAGCAGCGCGGCGTACTCGGCACCCTTGGCCAGGGCGGCTTTGTGGTTACCGCTCGCCTCGAGCATGTCCTTGAGTCGCGACGCCTCCGCCAGTGGAATCAGATCAGGATGATCTGCCGGCGTGCCCCAGTCAGCCTTCTGGCTGTACTTCAGGCTGTCCATGGCGTTTTCAATGTCGCTCATCACCATGCTCAGCAGCTTCTCGCTGCCCGGCATGCCGGCATCCGCCGGCAGTGCATCAATCTTCTCGCGGCTCGCCGGGGTCGCCTGAGCGACACTGCGCCACAGCCCGGTGTAGCCCGCCGCGGTGCCCGCGGTCTGCAGGTACAACTCGCCCTCCGAAGGCGTCATCTCACCAAGCGAGATCAGTGCGCAGGCGGTTGCCGCAGCGGAACGGTGCTTGCCGTGGTGGCAATGCAGGTAGATCTTGCCGCCGTCTTTGGTGCCGTCGCGCAGGGCGCGGGCGATAGCGAGCTGCTGCGTCTCAGAGAGGCCGTTGTAGCCTGTAGGGATGTGCACATACTCGACGCCCGCCTGCTTGGCCCATTCAAGGTTGGGTTTGGCACCGTCGACGCTGATGATGCGGGTGACGCCCATCGCGCGGAGCAGTTGAAGATCCTGGAGCGCTTCAGGCCGCGAGCCGGTCACGACGTCATCGCGCACGAGCATGAGATTGTGCAGGTGCGACGCATCGACACCCTTTGCACCCAGCGTGAGGTGCGGCGGCGTGATGGTGGACGCGGCGGCCACAGCGGGCGCGGAGGCTTGCATAACCGGCTGGGCGGCAGGCTGAGCGGTGGACGTTGCGGCGTTCGCTGCGGAACTTGCTTTGGCGGGCTGAGATTGCTGGGCGGGCCTTTCCGCTGTGCAGCCTGCGAGTGCAACCAAGGCAAGTGATGACGCAATCAGAACACGATGCATGCGAATTCTCCCGATAGATGCCGTCAGTATACCGAAACCTGCAAACTGCGTGGCCCTGCTGGTCGAGGGCACGTCGTGACCTCCGGAACCGGCCAATGACGCCGACACCGCCGCCGCGGCGATTTCCGAACGCAGCGCGCATTTCTCGCTCGATTGCTACGCTTGGCGTCTATGAGCAGTTCCCCCCATACGCCCCCTTCTTCATCCGCCGACGCTGGAGCGCCCGAAGCGCGCTCGCTCAACTTCATCGAGCAGATCATCGAGCAAGACATCGCCAGCGGCAAGTGGGGCGCATGGACCGACGGGCCCGCCAAGGGCAAGGCCAAGGTGCAGACGCGCTTTCCGCCGGAGCCCAACGGCTACCTGCACATCGGCCACGCCAAGAGCATCTGTCTCAACTACGGCCTCGCCCAGAAATACGGCGGCAAGTTCAACCTGCGCTTTGACGACACCAACCCCGCCAAGGAAGAACAGGAGTATGTCGATGCCATCAAGGACGACGTGCGCTGGCTGACCGGCGCGTTCGGCGGCTCGTTTGACAGCGGCCCGAACGCCGGCGGCATCTACTGGGCGAGCGATTACTTCGAGAAGATGTACGAGTACGCCGTCGCGCTCATCAAGAGCGGGCACGCGTACGTGTGCGAACTCAACGCGGAAGAAGTCGCCAAGCGGCGCGGCAGCCCGAGCGTGCCTGCGACCAGCCCATTTCGTGATCGCCCCGCGAGCGAAAGCCTGAAGCTGTTTGACGAAATGCGCCGCGGCGTGCACGCGGACGGCTCGATGACGCTGCGCGCGAAGATTGACCTGGCCAGTCCCAACTTCAATCTGCGTGATCCGGTGCTCTACCGCATTCTGCACGAGCACCATCACAACACGGGCACGACGTGGTGCATCTACCCGATGTACGACTGGGCCCACGGCATCGAAGATTCGCTCGAAGGCGTGACGCACAGCATCTGCACGCTGGAGTTTGAGAATCACCGCCCGCTCTACGACTGGTTCATGCGGGCCATCAACGACGCCACCGGCGGCAAGAGCACACTCGGCGCGGGCAGCACCGCCATCGGCGGTTCGGGGCCCATCGGCACCGAAGGCCGCGTGGTGTGGCACAGCCAGCAGATTGAGTTTGCCAAGTTCAAGCCCACCTACACGCTGCTGAGCAAGCGCAACCTGCTCAAGATGGTGCAGGAAAAGATCGTGAGCGGCTGGGACGATCCGCGCATGCCCACCATCCGCGGCCTGCGTCGGCGTGGCTATCCCGCCGCGGCGATGCGTGCCGTGTGCGAAGATGTCGGCGTGACGAAAGTCGAAAGCGTGATCGACGTGGGCCGCATCGAGAACGCCGTGCGCGATGTGCTCAACCGCACCGCGCCGCGTGCGATGAGCGTGCTGCGCCCGGTGAAGGTCGTGTTGGAGAACTGGCCCGCCGGTCACGTGGAGATGCTGGACTTTGTGATCATGCCCGAGGACAGCAATGCTGTTGAAGGCGGCAACACGAAGCCCGCGCAAACACGCAAGATTCCCTTCTCGGGCACGCTCTACATCGAGCAGGAAGACTTCATGGAAGTCGCGCCCAAGAAGTTCTTCCGCCTTGCGATCGGTCAAGAGGTTCGCCTGCGCTGGGCCTACTTCATCAAGGCCACCAGCGTTGTCAAAGACGCGAGTGGCAACATCACTCAGATCAACGCAACCTACGACCCCGCCACCAAAGGCGGCGACGCGCCCGCCGGCCCCAATGGCGAGCCGCCCCGCAAAGTGAAGGGCACGCTGCACTGGGTGAGCGCGCAGCACGCCGTCGATGCACAGGTGCGCCTGTTTGATCGATTGTTCAACGTGGAAGAACCTGGCAAGGACCGCGACTGGAAGGAAGACCTCAATCCCAAGTCACTCGAAGTCGTGACCGCCAAGATCGACCCGCACCTCACCGCCGCGAAGGTCGGCGACACATTCCAGTTCGAACGCCTGGGCTACTTCCGCGTGGATGAAGACACCAAGCCGGGAGCGGTCGTCTTCAATCGCACGGTGACGCTGAAGGATGACTGGGCGAAGCAGGTGGCGAAGGCGTGAGTGCCTGAGTGCGAAGTGCCGAAGTGCCTTAGGGTGGTGCGGCGTTTCCAACGCCGCTCTTCCATCTTCTACCCATGCTCCTGCCGCGAGAAAACGCTCATCTCGGCGGCAAGTATCGCCCCGCGACAGAGTCGCGTGCAGTGCAACTGCGAAGCGGCGCGGATAACCACGCGTGCGGACGTGTGCTGCCGTCACAGATGCACGCATCGGCACAACCTCACGCCCCATCACGCTGTGCGCACGGCGCGCCGTTGCATATCACGGCGCCAGGAAATATGAAACGGCGCCGGATCATGCCTCCGCCCGCCCCGTTGCATCGCACGCCGCCAGAAGATGGCTCTTCCCAACGTTGCAAGCCTCCCGAGGTGCGCCCGCGCCGACTCCGACCGTTGAGTGTCCGAGATCAACATCAATCACAGTCGCCGCCCGCAAGAACGTTGAAAAAATCGAGCACGTCCTGATCCTCGGGAAAGACTTGATTGTTGTTGAAGTCAATGTCATTGCAGGTCGACTGCGGGCAGTTCCCTCCGGCGAGGACATGAAGGAAGTCCACAACGTCCTGATCCTCCGGGAAGATGCCGTTGCGATTGAAATCAATGCTGTCACAGGTGGCCGGAACGATCGCAGGCAGCAGCAGATTGAGAAACTCGCTGTCATCGAACTGGCCAGCGGCGGTCTGGGGGCCGTTGCGGATGACGACCAGATTCATGGACGCGATAACGTACAGGCGCTGCTCGTACGCGCCAGCCGCCATCACAAAATCCTCAGGCACGCGCGGGTTGTTGACGATCGGTTCGATCTGATTGCGGTACTGGTTCTGGTTGTTCGCGTTGATGATGGTCGCTAGCGCGGGCGCTACCTCCTGATTGAGCCACCAATAGAACCCGTAGGCAGGATGCGAGGGATTGCTCTGAAACAACTGATCGAAATTAGATTGGGACACGAGCGATGGGCCGGTCCAGTCACCGGTCTTCATCTGCAACACGAACTTGCCGAACTTGGCCCAGTCCACTGCCGTAACGAACGCTCCGCCCGACAGATTTGGATGTCCGTCCGTGAAACTCCCCGACGACCAGCGGATGGAAGTCATGCCCAGCGGCGTGAAGAGTCGCCGATTCATGTACGCTTCCACCGATTCTCCGCCGAGCCGACGTTCTAACGCCAGCCCGAAGATATTCGGATCACCGCTGTAAACGTAAACGGTGCCGGCGGGATAGTCGACCGGCGCCGCGAGGTAGTCCGTCCAACTGGTGAGGTTGTTCAGTTCGCGCAGGCCACTGGACATCGTGAGCAGATGTCTGTAGGTGATCAGCGACTTCTGCGGATGACCCTGCCACTCCGTGATGGCGTTCACAGCGACGGGTTCATCCAGGTTGATGATGCCGTCGCTTGCTGCCATCGCACCAATCATGCCAGTCAGTCCTTTGGTAGCGCTGGCGAGCAACTGTCGCCGCGACGCACTACCGCCGTTGGCATACGACTCAGCGATGATCTGCCCATCGTACATGACGATGAATGTCTGCCCGCCCGCGGCTGCGTTGTAGTTTCGTGCAGCTTCGATCTGGGCCGAAGTCGGGGGCGTAGCTAGGCTTACCGAACTTGCCATGGCTAACGCCGCCGCTAGCGTGGTTTCTCGGAGCGAACGGAGCCCAATAGGACATGACGCGACGAACAATCGAAGAAGTACCAACTTAATTCCTTTCGCGACTCACGCCGCAGCAACGACAAATGAGAACGAAGCTCTCTCGTACCTGGAGATGTAACGAGGATTGCTGCCGCGTATTGCAAGCGTGCTCACCATTTTTAGCCAAACCAGCACCAACCTCACACGTTGGCAGGCGGCCACACACCTGATGCCCAATCACAGGCAACTCGGCGGTCAAATTCGTGGCTCATCGCATCTGCATCTCGCGCAGGGCCACAATCCGGTTCTCTGTGGGCGGGTGGCTGCTGAACAGGCTGAGCAATCCCCGGGTGGTGATGAGCGGCTCGACGATGAACATGTTGTTCTGGGCGGGGTTGGCGGTTTGCAGCGGGATTTGCTTGCCGTAGACCTCGAGCTTCTGCAGCGCGCTGATGAGGCCATTGGGGCTGCCGGCGATCACCGCGCCGTCGTGGTCGGCGACGTATTCGCGGCTGCGGCTGATCATGGCCTTGAGGATGGCAGCGCCGATGGCGGCGAAGATGAAGACGAGGATGCCCGCCAGCGGGTTGCCGTTCTCGCGGTTGCCGCCAAAGAACATGCCCCACTGCGCGATGTACGCCAGCACGCCCGCGATGGTGGCGGTGATGCAACTGGTCAGCGTGTCGCGGTTCTTGACGTGGGCGAGTTCGTGGGCCATCACGCCCGCGACTTCTTCTTTGGTCAGCAGGCGCAGGGCACCCTCGGTAATCGCGACGGCGGCCTTGCTGGGGCTGCGGCCGGTAGCAAAGGCGTTGGGAGCCTGCTGCGGGCAGACGTACACGCGCGGCATGGGCAGGTCGGCGCGTTGGCGGAGCTGATCGACCATGCGATACAGGTCGCCGCCCGGGCCCGGCGTGTCGGCGGTCACTTCGACGCCGCGCATGCTGGCGATGGCGATCTTGTCGCTGAAGAACCACGCGATGACATTGGTGATGCCACCGATGACGACGGCGATGAGCATGCCGTTCTGGCCGTACATGGATCCGACGAGCAGAAACAGGCCCATCATGCCGAGCATGAGGAGGAACGTTTTGGAGGTGTTGATGAGGCGGGTCATAGGAGGAGTACCGGAGTACGGAAGAGACGGAGTACCGAAGGAAAGGCAACAGACAGAGTGTCTTCGACGATTGCTGCGAATGTGATGCCAAAGGTCTGCACCCGATGCGCAGGTCGACGAATACCGACAGAAGCCACCAACTGTTCGGCGGATGACCGCGTGTCTTTCGACTCGTGTTCTTCGCCCGCCGTCGCCCGGATGTTCACCTCCGCAATCCCCGGAACAAATGCCGGCTTCACGGGGCAAACTGCCGCTTTGGCAGGCGGGTACCATCTAGGGAGTGAAGCCTTGCGAGGGCGGCAAGGCGCGGGGAGCGAGGCAGTTCGCGCAGATGTACGCGCGAAGACAGGACGAGGGGGCGCGGGAAATCTTCGTGACACGCCTGGCGGCGTGAACGATGCTTGTGATGAACCGGTTCAGCCAGGATGGCTTCTCGCCGCTGAGCGCACGCGCCGCGTCGGTCGTCGCGCGCCGCGGCTCGGCGCAGACCGACATCATGCCGTGGATCTTCGCGCTCGCCGCCGTCGCTGTCAGCGCGATCATCACCAAGGAGATCGTCGTCCGGTCAGGTTCTGCGTTGCCGCATGAAGCTGAGGCTGCTTTCGTGGACGTACGCGACGTGCAGCATCTGGCGGACATTTCCACCAGCGCGAGCAATGCCGCCACGCCCCCACTCTCGCCGCCAGCATCCGTTGCCTTTGAAGACACCGTCTTCGGCCCGCCCGTCGCGCTGATGAATGACTACATCGAGCCCTTCGGCCCGCCTGCGTTGCTGTCCGGCGGTTTCGCGCCCGATCCCACGTTGCGCTGGTTCGACGCACGCCCCGTCAAGCCCGCACGCGTCATCTGGATGACCGTCACCGCCTATTCGCCCGATCCGCGCAGTTGCGGCGACAGCGCCGACGGCATCACCGCCACGCTCCACTGCGTCACCACCAACGGCCATCACCTCGTCGCCGCCGACCCCAAGATTCTCAGCTACGGCAGCATGCTCACGATCCCGGGATATGCCATCGGCGCGGGCGCAGGGCCGCAAGCGCCCGCCATCGTGCCTGTGCTCGACTGCGGCGGAGCCATCAAGGGCTATCGCCTCGACGTGCTCTTCCCCACGCACGAAGAAGCCATCGCCTGGGGCGTGCGCGAACTGCCCGTGACCGTCTGGACCTACGCCGACGGCGGCGGCCACACCAATCCACGCAAAGTGCGCTGAGATGCTGACGAGAAAGACAAACGCCCGCATCGCTGCGGGCGTCTGTGTGTATCGGTATGCAATGCACGAAGCACGTGCGAGTGATTCAGCGCACGGCGTTGTACGCGTTGACCACGCCGCCCGTCACGCAGCGACCCGAGAGGTTGGCGTTGGCGCGTGTGGTGCTGAGCAGACGTGAACGCACCTGCAGATAGGTGAAGCTGGGGTTACGAATCCAGACCAGCGCCGCGACGCCGGTGACGTGTGGAGTCGCCATGCTCGTGCCATTGAGGTAGACGTAGCTGGTGTCGCTGCTGTTGTACGTGCTGGCGATGGTGACGCCCGGCGCCGCAAGATCGACGCTGGTGGAGCCAAAGTTGGAGAACGACGCGAGACGGCCGTCGTTGTCGGTGGCGGCGACGGCGATGATGTTGTCCTGCGAGTAGCTCGCGGGGTACTGGGGCACGGTGTTGTTGTTGTCGCCAATGCCGTCGGCACCGCCGTTGCCAGCCGCGGCGATGATGAGGTGGCCTGCGGTGCGGGCGCTGTTGATGGCGGTGTTGAGCGTGCTGCTGAAGCCGCCGCCGCCCCAACTGTGGTTGCTGAGCCTGATGCCCTTGCCGCGGCAATAGTCGAGCGCGTTGGCGGCCGACGTGACGGAGATGCTGCCGGTTGCGCTCCCGATCTTGAGACCGGCGAGGCGAACGGTCCAGCAGACGCCCGTGACGCCAGTCGCGTTGTTGCCGCGTGCACCGACAGTGCCGGCGGTGTGCGTGCCGTGGCCGTTGTCGTCGGCGGGGTTGTTGTCGTTGTTCCAGAAGTCCCAGCCCCAGGTGTCATCGATGCGGCCATTGCCGTCGTTGTCGATGCGGTCACCCGCAATCTCGCCAGCGTTGGTCCAGATGTTGGTCGACAGATCGGCGTGCGTGCGGCGAATGCCCGAGTCGGCGATGCCGACCACAAAGGTGGTGCTGCCCGTAACGAGATCCCACGCGAGGTTTGCGTCAATATCGTTGTTGGCGATGCCGACATCGCCGCCCACATTCTGGCCTGTGTTGTTCATGCCCCACAGCAGGCTGTAAAGGCCGTCATTGGGCGTAGCGTTGAGGCGGTAGAACAGGTCGGGCTCGACGTATTCAACCAGATCCATGGCGGTGCCAACGTCGCTGAGCACCTGCATGGCACGGTCGAGCGGTACATCAATCGTGATGTGATGCACATCGGGAATGAACTCCGGCCACGTCTGAATCGTCTGGCCACCCACCAAGGCGATGATCGCGTCACGCTCGGCGGGCGTGGCCTTGGCCTTGAACTTCACAAGGAGGCTGTAGGGATCGTGCGGGAGCGTGGGGTCCTTGGCGAGGGCGGCGTCACGGCGGGCGCGCCAGTCCTGGCGGAAGCTGCCAACGTCGGGCGTGAAGCCCGTGCCCCTTTCAGCGAGGTCAGCCTTGGCGTTGGCGGCCATCTGCGCTTTGGTCATGGTGCTGTCAGCGGCAAAGGCGCAGCCGGCGCAGGCGACAAGAGCAAGCAGCGAGCGAGAAAGCAGATGCATGGGAAACCTCCGTGCAAAACGCCGCGCAGAACGCGCGGACATGAATCGAGGGCGGGGCACGGACCACGAGAAGGCCGCGCCTCAAGCACGAATCCGTCCTGTTGGGTCACCAATATGACGAAGTTGAGCTCCTGTGTCAAGAGGATTCTTTGCGCATCTGACATTTTGCCCACCTCGTGATGTGTGGCAATCACGTCAATTGCGCCATCAGCCTTGCACAACTCATGCCGCTTTCACACTGGCATCATGCTGGCCCGCCATTTCAAGATAACTGCGAAGAGACGAGTACGCAACAACGTTGCGACGTGATCGCAGCATCAACAGCACTGGAGCCCCCCATGTCCGTGGAAAACCTGCACGACGTACTCGTCGACATGATGAAGGATGTCTATCACGCCGAGAAGCAACTTGTCGCCGCCCTGCCGAAAATGGCCAAGGCCGCCAACTCTGACGCGCTGCGCGAAGCCTTCACATCACACCTCGAAGAGACACGCGAACACGTCGCACGTCTGGAGACCGCCTTCGCCGCCATCGAAATCAAACCCACTGCCAAGCTCTGCCACGGCATGAAGGGTCTGATTGAAGAATGCAAGGAAGTGATCGACCAGAGCAGGGACGAAAGCCCCGCCTCCAGCGACGCCGCTCTGATCGCAGCCGCCCAGAAAGTCGAGCACTACGAGATCGCCGCTTACGGCACCATGGCCGCATACGCCAGCGCAATGGGCCATGACGAAGTCGCATCGATTCTCACGCAAACGCTCGAGGAAGAGAAGGCGTGCGACGGTTCGTTGACGGAGCTCGCCCAGTCGAGCATCGCCACCGCCATGCAGGAAGGTGACCAAGACAGCGAGGATCAATCCGAGCGTGTGAAGGCGGAACACAAGTCCGCCATGGCTCGCAGCCGCGGGAGTTCCGCCACCAACAACGGCGAGAGCACCGCCAAAACAAGCAAGTCGAAAGCCACCCGTCACAAGGCCCCCGACAGCACGGTCTGAGCTCGCTGGCTCCGCCAAACCTGCTCGCCCAACCAACCACAGCCTCCGCGCGACTACGTTCGCCGGAGGCTGTGTCTTTATTGAAGTTGTCAGCGTTCCCGCGCGGAATGGACCCCCGCAGCGTTAGTGCGACGGGTCAGCTCGCCGCGATCCAGCGATCACGGCGGCAACAGTCAGAAAAGGCCGGAGTGGGATTCGAACCCACGAAAAACGGATTTGCAATCCGCCCCATTAGGCCACTTTGGTATCCGGCCGACGGCAGGATGATACGCACCACACCACCGCCCGGGTCCAGCACACGTTGGGAGCCATACTCGCGACACCGCCCCGTGTGGGCCGATAGTCTTGTGTGTCATGACGCACCCCTTGTCGCATCGCTCGCCTCGCCTCGCTGTCGCCATTGCGCTAGCACTCGCCACCGTTGCTGGGGCGCAGCCCAAGGACAGCGAGCTTTTCCCCACGCGTCAAGAGCCGCCTGCGATCTCGCCCAGTGAGGCCACGCCCGCAAGCGATATCACACCTTCGATCAAGCTCACGACCACCGCCCTGCCGCCCGACTTTGAACTGCCGCGCTCCGCCACGCTGGTTGAAGCCTCCGCCATCTCCAAAGTCACTGGCACAATTGTGCGCGTCAAGGACCAGTACTTCTTCGTGCCCGATGCGGGCCAGCGCGTCTCGACCGATGGTCCTGCCGTGCCGGGTCTGATCCTCATGCCCAATCAGCGGCTGGAACAAATGGCCGCCGGCCTCATCACACGTGGCGACCGCGCGGCAGGCACGATCACCGCCCAGGTCTTCAACTACCGCGCGCGCACCTACGCACTGGTCACGCAGTTCGCCTTCGCCGTCGCGGAAGAACCCGCCAAACCCGCGGAACCTGCCCAGCCGGCATCGCAGACGCCTTCGCAGCCCGCACCCGCCGATGACGATGTCGCCGCCATCGTGCGCGAACTGCAAACCGCCACGCAGCGCCCGCGTGCGCTGGCTCGCCCCGATCAGGAACTCATCAACGACATGCCCCGCCGTCGCACCGACGATGCCGATGCGCCGCCACTCGTCAGCGAACGCACCGTCCTCGTCCGCAAGCGCGGCCGCCTGGTCCGCCTCGCAAGCGCGGAGGGCCGGTTCGCATTCGCATTTGACAACGATCCCGACAGCCCGGCCCCGGCTCCCATGCTGCTGCAACCCTGCGCCATGCTGCAAGCCATCGAAGACATTGCAGGCGAGCAAGGCGACAACCTGACCTTCGAACTCACAGGCCGCGTCACCCGCTTTGGCGAACGCAACTACCTGCTGCCCGAGTTCTTCCAAGTCGCTCGCCCCAGCGACCCGCGCGGAGCGGACATGCGTTCTAGGCAGTAATCGAAAACTCCTCGGCCGTCATCGCAAACCGCAGGTGCCCCTCCCACACACCGTTGATCTGGAGATAGCGCGGCGAGAACCCCTCCTCGCGAAACCCAAGGCGTCGCGCCAGCGCAATGGACGGCGCGTTGCGGGGCATCACATTGCATTCCACGCGGTGAAGCCCCAAGCCACCCGTGCTCGCTGCACCAAACGCGTGCGCAAGCATGGCAAGCACCGCCTCTCGCATGTACCCCTGCCCCCGGGCAGACTCGATCAGCCAGTAACCCACGCTGGCACTCTGAAACGGCCCTCGCGAAATGTTGCTGATGGACACGCCGCCGATCAGCGTGCCGTCACCCGTGAACACAAACGTGCGCTGCGTCGTATCGCTGTCCACGCTTGCCAGCAATCGCGTAAAGCTCTCGTCAGGCGACTCCACTGGGCGCAGCGGCTCCCAAGGTTGCAAGGAGGCCTGATTGGCCGCACGTGCCGCCAGATACGCCCTTCGATCAGATTCGACCGGGGTGCGCAGCAGGAGTCGGGCGGTTTGCAGGGACACAGGCACGACGGAAGGTAGGCAATTTTCGCCGTTTCCAGTCGGCATGAGGGCGGTCAGCGGTGTCGCTCTCGTGAAAATCTGAGAATTGCCTCCCGAAAACTGGAATTAAGGTACCATACCTTGATCTTCATCCGCGGAGATTGGCGTACGAGAATCGCATGGCGCGAGTGGGCGACATTTTCACAAGCATGGGGTGGGGCGTTGCAATCGCCGCCGCGACTTTTCTCACCGCCTGCGGGAAACCACCTGCGGGCGAACCGCTTGACGTTGTCATGACCATCGGCGAGCCGGGCGACCAGCCGGGCCAGTTCGGCTACCCCCGGGCCACCTGTACCGACGGTGAGACGATCTGGGTCATGGACAAACTGGCCCGCATCCAGCGGTTTGACAAGGCCGGGAATGTCCTGGGCGTTTGGCGCATGCCCAAGTACGACAAGGGGAAACCCTGCGGCATCTCCGCTTGGGTGCCCACGTCCGACCAAGGCACCAGCAGCGTCGGCCCCATCCTCTTCATCGCCGACACCCACGAGCAGCGCGTCCGGATCTACCAGACGAACTGGACGACCGCCGGCGCAGCTGGCTCCGACACGCAGCGTCCAGTTGAGCAGACGGAGCCCACACTCCTCGCCAGCTTCGGCAGCTACGGCGAAGGACCGGGCCAGTTCATCTATGTCACCGACATCGCCGCCCTCCCCACCGCTGACGGCCAAGCCATCGAGCGGCTCTACATCAGCGAGTATGGCGGCAACGACCGCATCAACATTTTCGAGATCTCCCCACCCCTGCGCGTGGGCATGCGGCCGGGCGACTTCAGCGTCAAGCACATCGGCGCGTTCGGCACCTTTGGTGAGAGCTTCACGCAGCCCGCTGAGTTCCAGCGTCCGCAGGCTGTCGTCATTGATCAGGAACGCAAGATGCTTGTCATCAGTGATGCGTGCAACCACCGCGTGGGCACCTTCACGCTTGATGGCACGCTCATCAACTGGTTTGGCTCGCGCTCCGGCGTGGGCTCTGGTCCGGGCGAGTTCTCCTATCCCTACGGCATCGCGCTCCTCTCCGACGGAACCGCCATGATCAGCGAGTTTGGCAACAACCGCGTCCAGCGCATCGACCTGACATCAGGCGCGTGCCTGGGCATCTTCGGCCAGCCTGGCCGCTCCAAAGGTCAGCTCGCCACGCCTTGGGCTATCACCGCGCTCGATGATCGCGTCTACGTGATCGACTCGGGCAACAGCCGCGTCCAAGTCATTGAACGACCCCGCGGCTCACGTGTGCTGCAAGACCTCGCTTCCAACGACTCGCGCGACACGACTGGCGGTGCCCATTGATAATCCCCGCCGCCACGCTCGCAAGCATCGTCATCGGTCCGCTGGAATTTGAGCAACCTCAGTGGCTCGTGTTGCTGGCTTTTCTTGTGCCGCTTTCATTGTGGTTCGCACGCAAGAGCCTGAGCGGCCTTGACAGCAACTGGAAGTTCGTCGCCATCGGCGTGCGCGTCATCGTGCTCGTGCTGCTATGTGGAGCCCTCGCCGAACCACTCTGGCGCAAGGAAAGCAAAGCTGTCGCCGTCACCGCGATTCTCGATACCAGCGAGTCCATCCCCACCAGCGAGCAAAAGAAGATCGCGGCGTACTTCCGCAATCTCAACCCGGACAACAAAGAACGCCAGGACGAACTGGGTGTCATCACCACCGCACGCGACGCGTTCGTGGGCAAACTTCCCAGCCCCAACGTCGCCGATATCGAAGCCACACACCCCGGCCCGCTCGACGCGACCGACCTCGCTGCGGGCCTGCGCCTCGCCATCGCGGTCGCGCCGAAGGACGCAGCCAATCGCTTCGTCCTCGTGACAGACGGCAACCAGACCACGGGCGATCTCATCGCCGCCGCCAACAGCGCCAAGGCGCTGAACATTCCCATCGACGTTCTGCCCATCAAGTTCGAATACGCGGGCGAAGTGCTTGTCGATCAGCTCATCGCCCCCGCCGCGGCACGCGAGGGCGAAACCATGAGCGTGCGCATCGTGCTCGTCGCCAGCGAGCCCACGAGCGGTCGCGTCAACCTCATGCTCAACGGCCAAACGGTGGATCTCGACGCAGAGAGCGATTCGCTCGGCGCCGCCATCGAACTGCGCCGCGGGCAGAACGTGCTGCAAGTGCCCGTTACCGCCTTGCGCAACGGCCCGCAGAAGTTTGAAGCTGTCTTTCAGCCCGAAATCGTCGGTGGCGTGGCGCAAGGCGACAGTCTGCCTCAGAACAACCGCAGCACCGCCGTCACCTTCGTCGCCGGCGAAGGTCGCGTGCTGGTGATTCGCAACGAGCAAGAGCCCGCCGAAAGCGAGCCGCTCATCGCTGCGCTGCAGGAAGCAAAGATCGCCGTCGACGCTGTCGATCCTGCGATGAGTCCGCCCAACCTGACGGACATGCAGGCGTACGACGCAGTGATTCTCGTCAATCAGTCCGCCTACGCCTTCAGTCAACAACAGCAGGAAGACCTCCGCCAATACGTCAACGACACAGGCGGCGGCCTCATCATGATCGGCGGCGCCAGCGCGTTCGGCGCAGGCGGCTGGATCGGCAGCCCGCTCGAAGCCGCGCTGCCTATTCGCCTTGACCCGCCGCAGAAGCGCCAGATGCCCAAGGGCGCACTGGTCATCTGCGTGCACAGCGTCGAAATGCCCGAGGGCGTCTACTGGGGCAAGAAAGTCGCGGAAGCCGCTGTCAATCGCCTGTCTCGCCTCGACCTCGCTGGCGTGAATGAGTACTCATGGCAGGGCGGCCACCGCTGGGTGCACCCCCTCACGCCCGTGGGCGACGGCACCGCCATCAAGCGCGCCATCAACGCCCTCACTTTCGGTGACATGCAGGACTTCACGCCCAGCTTTGAGCTGTCGCTCAAGTCCCTCAAGGACGCTGACGCGGGTCAGAAACACATGATCGTCATCAGCGATGGCGACCCCAGCATGCCGCCCGTCAGCCTGCTCCAGCAGTTCAAAGACAGCGGCATCACCTGCAGCACCGTTGAAGTCTTCCCCCACAGCGGCGCCGACAGCAGCCGCATGGAAGAAATCGCCCGCCTCACTGGCGGTCGTCACTACTTCGTCAACACGCAGGCCGGCCTCGCGAAGCTCCCTGAGATCTTCATGAAGGAAGCGATGACCGTGCGCCGCAGCCTGATCTGGGAAGGCAAGGGC
The DNA here is from genome assembly GCA_046316615.1 of Phycisphaerae bacterium. Taxonomy (GTDB): domain Bacteria; phylum Planctomycetota; class Phycisphaerae; order Phycisphaerales; family UBA1924; genus BJHL01. Next base: position 74,653 of record JBKDAN010000016.1, on the reverse strand, counting down.
GTTGTCCCCAGCGTGCTGCCCGGCGCCAGCCCCACGCTCCGCGGCATCACTGGCCTGCCGCCCATCACTGGATATGTCGTGACCGCCGAGCGAGAGGGTCTTGCTCTGACCACCGCGAAAGTCATCGGCGCCGATCCCGATCAAGGCGATCCGCTGCTGGCCCAGTGGCAGTATGGCCTGGGGCGCGTCGTCGCATACACCAGCGATGCCAGCAGCAAGTGGAACGGCTCATGGGTTGCATGGCAAGGCTACAAGCAGTTCTGGGAGCAGCATGTTCGCTGGAGCATGCGTCCGCAGGGCTCTGCCAACATTCGCATTCTCACTGAAAACAAGGGCGATGACACGCTCATCACCATCGAGGCTCTGGACACCAAGGGCGAGCGTCTGAGCTTTGCCAACTTCCGCGGCCGCCTGGCCAAGCCCGACGGCACGGGCGAAGGTGTGGAGTTCACGCAGGTCGCGCCGGGTCGTTACCAGGCCACGGTCAGCACCGAGCTCGCAGGCAGCTACGTCCTCAGCACGCGCTACGCCGCGAGCGATCCCAACGTCGCGGGCGGCCTGCTCGAAGGCGCGGTGCAAGCCGCCATCTCGCGTCCCTTCGCTGACGAATACCGCGTGCTGCGTGACAACACTGCGCTGCTCACGCAAATCGCCGAACTCACGGGCGGTCGTGTCCTTAGCGGCGATCCGCGTACCGACAGCCTGTGGAATCGCGAAGCTCTCGATATGCCCGTCGCCAAGACGCCCATCTGGCTCACGGTCGCCATCATCGGGCTCATCCTCTTCGTCCTTGATGTCGGCGTGCGCCGCGTCCGTCTCGACGCTGAGATGGTGCTCAACGTCTTCCGTCGCGCATTTGGCAAGTCGACCGTCGCCACGGGCAACGTGGGCGGCTTGCGTGCAGCTCGCGAACAAGCCCGCGCCAAGATTCAGGCCCGCGCCGCGACATCTGGCACGCAGCTCTCCGCTGACGACCTCGCCAAGCAAGCCAAGGACGAAGCTCAGCGCGCCGTCGCGACCGCTGGCCGCAAGTTTGAAGCGACCACCGAGCAGCTCAAGACATCAGGCGGCCCCATCGCCATGGGCGGCGCCGACGCGAAACCGCAGAAGATCGAAGACAAACCCCGTCCCGTTGACCAGCCCCAGCAACCAGGCGAAGGCATGAGCCGCCTGATGCAAGCGAAGAAGAAGGCGCGAGAGGGGATGGAAGATGAGTAAAGCCGAGTGCCTGAGTACGAGAGTGCCGGAGTACGAAGTGCTGCGTCTGATGGCTATCCCCTCGTTCGCTTGTTCGCTTGTTCGCTCGTTCGCTTGATCCCATGGAGGCCCCATGTCTGTTGTGAGCCGAGAAGTTCCCATCGAAACCCCCGCCGAAGTCCGCGCGCAGTGCGAGAAGTTCCGCGACACCTTCAAGCGATTGAAGGACGAAGTGGGCAAGGTCGTCGTTGGCCACTCCAGCGTCGTCGAAGCCACGCTTATCTCGCTCTTCGCGGGCGGCAACGTGCTGCTCGAAGGTGTGCCCGGTCTGGGCAAGACTTTGCTTGTCCGCACGCTGGCCCAAACACTGTCGCTGCCGTTCAGCCGCATCCAGTTCACGCCCGACCTCATGCCCGCGGACGTACTGGGCACCAACGTGGTGATGGAAGACCCCGGCACGGGCCGCCGCAAGTTTGAATTCCAGAAGGGACCGATCTTCGCCCAGATCGTGCTCGCCGACGAAATCAACCGCGCCACCCCCAAGACCCAAAGCGCCCTGCTCGAAGCCATGCAGGAACGCAGCGTGACCGTGGGCGGCACCACCTACAAGCTCAACCAGCCGTTCCTGGTGCTCGCAACGCAGAACCCCATCGAGCAGGAAGGCACCTACCCGCTGCCCGAAGCCCAGCTCGACCGATTCCTCTTCAAGATCGTCGTCGGCTACAGCCAGCTCGATGACCTCATGACCATCCTCGACCGCACCACCGGTGCCGTCACGCCCGAAGTCGGCAACGTGCTCGACGGCCCCACCATTCTCGAAATGCAGAAGCTCGTCCGCGGCTGCATCGTCGCCCCGCACGTCAAGCAGTACGTCGCACGCCTTGTTCTCGCAACCCACCCGGGCGGCCAGCTCGCCGCCGGCGGCGCGGGCGGCCCCACCAACAAGTACGTTCGCTGCGGTTCCTCGCCGCGTGGCGCGCAAGCCCTGCTCATGGGCGGCAAAGTCAAGGCCCTGGTCGAAGGCCGCTACCACGTGAGCTTCAAGGACATCCAACACGTCGCGACGCTGTGCCTGCGTCACCGCCTGCTGCTCAACTTCGAAGCCGAAGCCGATCGCGTTGATCCGGATGTGCTGGTGAAGCAGATTCTGGAGCTGACGCCGACGGAGATGAAGTAAGACTGGTCGCGGAGCTGCGGAGAGAGGACGGAGTGACGCGGAGATCAAGGAGATTGTGTGACACTCGCTGGCGGATCAAGCAAACTGAGTGACGTACCTCCGGCGTGGAACACGCTGACGGAGCATGTCATCGGTGCCGCGATGGAAGTGCACCGCACACTTGGCCCAGGCATGCTTGAACGCATGTACGAGGCTGCGCTTTGTCACGAGCTGAAGCTCCGCGGAATCTCGTACGCGCGACAGCGATCCATTGCGATGTCATACAAGGGTGTTTCCCTCGGTGAACACATCCTCGATCTCGTCATCGATGATGTACTTGTCGTCGAGATCAAAGCCGTTGACCTCGTCCACGATGTGCATCTGCATCAGCTCGTCAGCTACATGCACTCGGGGCAGTTTCCGCTTGGTCTGCTTTTCAAATTCAACCTGCCTCGACTCAAGGATGGAATCTACCGCCGCATTCTGAGCAAGGCCGCGCCGATTCCACATCACATGCTCGAAGACCCCGTGTGAAACTCTTCGCCCCCTCCGCGTTTCTCCGCCTCCCTCCGCCCCTCCGCGACCCGCCTTCATGCTCAAGACCCCCACCATCACCCGCCCCAAGACCATCGACGATCTGCTCAACACGCAGCTCATCGCCAAGCTTGATCCGCTTGATCTCTCGTCCAAGCGTGTCTTCTTCGGCAAGCTCAAGGGCGAGCGGCGCAGCAAGAAGCGCGGTCAATCCGTCGAGTTCGCCGATCACCGCCCCTACACCTCGGGCGACGACATCCGTCACATCGACTGGAACATCTACGCCCGTCTCGACACGCTTTTCCTCAAGCTGTTCCTCGAAGAGGAAGACCTTTCGCTGCACGTCGTCATCGACTGCTCCGCCAGCAGCGACACGGGCGATCCCAACAAGTTCCTTTTCATGCAGCGGGCCGCCGCTGCGATGGGCTACATCGGTCTCGTCAATCTCAACCGAGTCACGATGACAGCCATGGGCGAGCGCGACGACGGTTCAGGCATCGCGGGCACATTGCGCGACCTACGAGGCCGCCGGCGCCTGCACGATCTTGCAAGCTTCCTGTGCAGCCTGGAGCCCAAGGGCGCGTTCAGCTTCCGCAACGCCGCCGAACGCATCGCGCTCTCGCGCCGCGGCAAGGGCGTCATGCTCGTCTTCAGCGATTTTTTCTTCAAGGACGGTTTCGAAGAAGGCCTTCGCCGCCTCGTGGGCCACGGGTACGACGTCTTCTGCATTCAGGTCTTGAGCCCGCAGGAAATCGAGCCGCCGATTACCGGCGACCTTCGCCTGCGCGACGTCGAGGACAACGACGCGGCCGAAGTGACCGTCTCCGCCCCGCTGCTCAAGCGATACAAAGCAAACCTCGCCGCGTACTGCAAGAGCCTCGAACAGTTCTGCACGCAGCGCGACATGCAACTGCTCACCGTCCGCAGCGACACGCCAGTTGACACGCTGGTGCTGGATTACCTGCGGCGCAAAGGAGTCGTCAAGTGACGTTCCTCACCCCACTACTCGCCGGCATCGTCGCAGCTATCGCGATCCCGTCGCTGATCATCCTGTACTTCCTCAAACTGCGCCGTCGCGATTTGGAGATCTCGACAACGCTGCTCTGGAAGAAAGCGATCCAAGACCTCCAGGCCAACGCGCCCTTCCAAAAGCTGCGCCGCAACCTGCTGCTCTTTCTCCAACTCCTCGCGCTCGCTGCCGTTCTCTTTGCTGTCGCCCAGCCCTTCATCAAGGGCGAAACCGTTCGCGGCAGCCGTCACGTGCTACTGATCGATCGTTCCGCCAGCATGGCAAGCATGGATGGCGAAGGTAAAGGCAACGAGTCCGTCTCTCGCCTGCAAGCCGCCAAGCAGCAGGCCCTCGACTTCATCGAAGCCATGCCCGAGGGCGACCTCTTCTTCGGCCAGAACAAAGGCGATCAGGCGATGATCATCGCCTTCGACGAGAACGCGGAGCCCCTGCAGCCCTTCACCAACGACAAGCGTCAGCTCCGCGCCGCTGTGGAGCGCATCACGCAGACCGACAAAGGCAGCGCCATCAGCGAGGCCATGCGCGTCGCGCAGGCTCACCAGCCTCAGCGCCGCGTTGTGGAAGGCGTCGGTCTCGAAAGCGTCAACGAAGGCGAAGTCGTCACCATGCACGTGTACAGCGACGGCAAACTGATCGACGCTGACGACGCCAAGCCGGGCGTAGAAAACAGCGTGCTCTACGCCGTCCAAGGCAAGGCCGACGCGCCCAACCTCGCCCTCACCACGCTCAAGGCCGAGCGCAGCTACGAGAATCCGCAGGAAGTCACGATCTTTGCGTCGCTGCTCAACACCCAGCAGACTGATCGCACCGTCGACGTGGAACTGCTTATCGATGGCGTTCCCTCCGGCATCAAGTCCGTCACTGTTCCGGGCGCAAGTCGCGGCAACCTCGCTCTCACCGGCCCTGCCGATGCCCGCGCCGCCGCTGACGAACGTGACGCTGCAGATGTCGCCGGCGCCGCCCGCGTCGAGGAGAACGACGCCAACAAACTCCGCGCGGGCCAAAGCGGCGTCATCTTCAAGCTCGAACGTCCCGAAGGCATGCTCGTCCAGTTGCGCCTTCGGTCCTCCTCCACGGGCGAGAGTCTCGAGCAGAACGTTCTCGCGACCGACGACCGCGCCTGGCTCGTCGTGCCGCCTGCCAAGCGCGTCACCCTCGCGGTCGTGGGTCGCAGCAATCTGTTCCTCAAGTCCGCGCTTGAAGGTCTGCCTCTCAATCGCGTCGACTTCCTCACTGCCGCGGAGTTTGAAACCCAGTGGCAGCAAGGCAAGGCCGGTCAGTACGACTGCGTGATCTTCGATGGCGTCATTCCCAACGTGGGTCAACAGGTCGTCGCTTCCACGACCGGCGCAACCGGCACCGTCAACGATGCGGGCCTGTCACGCACGCTGCCGCCCGGCAACTACCTCGTCTTCAACGTCATCCCCGCTGGCGCAGGTCTCACCGACAGCGGCGAACTGCAGAACGCCAGCGTCATCAACCGCAGCCTCGATCACCCCGTCACACGCTACATCAACTTCGACCCCGTGCAGATCGCCACCGCTCGCGAGGTGACGGTCGACCCTGCCGCAGGCGTCGCCAAGCTCGCCACGCTCGAACGCGGCCCTGCTCTGCTCGAAATCAGCAAGGCCGACACGCACGCCCTCATCGTGCCCTTCGACTACATGGAGTCCAACTGGCCGCTTGATGTGTCGTTCGTCGTCTTCCTTGCCAGCAGCGTGAACTATCTTGGTGAGGAAGTCGCGGGCCGCCTTGATGCCCGCGCCCTGCGCCCAGGCCAGGAGCTGCGCGACCGCTTGCCCCTTGGCGCAACCAACGTCCGCGTGCGCAAGCCCGACAATTCTGAGTCCGATGTCACGCCGGAGCAAAACGGCAGCATCCTCATTCCCACGCTCACGACCAGCGGTTTGTACGAAGTGACGTGGGACGGCCCGATCACGCCCGGTGACGTGCGCAATCCCGCCAACAACCGCGCCCTGCGCGTATACGCCTCCAACTTGCTTGATGGCAAGGAAAGCGACGTTCCCGCCGAGCCGCAGCTCGCCCTCGCCGCGGGCGAACCCATCGCCGCCAACGCGCAGAGCGCCGCTCGGGCAGGTGACGTGCGTCTGTGGCCCTATCTCATCATGCTGGGACTGGGCATCGTCATGGTCGAGTGGTACATCTACAACCGCAAGGTTTACGTTTGACGGATCGCTCCTCGTGGTGCGCTGCAACGCACACGCCGCGATTCCGAACAACGCCGCGCAGACCTGCGTAGCTACCGCAACGCCGCACGCCACCGTGTTCGGCACCGGCGGAGGGCAAAGTGGAAAGGGAAGGGCCGGGTGCGAAATCGCTTACTTCACGTGCTGCTGCTGCTCGCGTGCGCTGTGTGCGCGTGCTGCACGCCTGCCGCCCGCGCCCAGTCTGAAGCCCTCCCGCGCGACGTCATCGACAACGTGCTCTTCCAGCCCGTTGTCCTCTCGCGTCGCCTGCCGCTGCAGATCGACGGCATCTCCTGGGGCTGGACAGGCCGAGCCCTGCACGCCGACTCGCACAGCCCGGTTCGCATCACCCTCAGCAGCGGAACCAACGCAGTCTCCGGCCTCATCTCGCTGATCTATCCGCAAGATTCGTCGCAGAACGCTCGCGTCACCGTGCCTTTCAGCACCACGCCCAACGTGGGTGTCACCATCGAGCTACAAGCCTGCCCCGCACGCGGCACATCGCAAATGCGACTGGAGATTCTCGCCGAAGGACGCCAGTTCGTCCGCAACCTCGACTCACCCATCGCTACTGGTCCTGATGACATCGCCATGCCCGTCGTCGGCGCAAGCCCATTCTGGCTTGTGGCCGGACCTGATCTCACGCTCAAGCTCACGCACGATGATCTCGGTTTGGCGAGCACCAGCGACCCGTCCACGGGTCGCGTTGATTACTGGGATCAGGCCGTCGCCGCCACCGTCGCGCCGGCGAACTTCAGCCAGGCATGGATGGCCTACGAGAGTGCTCAAGGCGTCGTCGCCCGCGAACGCGACCTGCGTGCCCTGACGGCAGTGCAGCGTGAAGCGCTGCGCACGTGGCTCGAAAATGGCGGCCGCATTGTCATCGCCCTCGATGAAGCGGGAGAAGGCTGGCGCGAGTGGCTGCCCGACTTCCTCCCCGGCGATTTGCTCACCATCTCCGAAGTCCAGCGTGTACAACCTGGCGCATCTGTCCGCAACCTGTTGATGGGCAACGGGATTGCAGAGTGGAGCACATTGGACGTAGGCAGCGTTGTTGCTCCACACGACATTCGCGCCCGCCTCATCACACCGAGCGACACCGCATACGCGCTGGGCTGGCGCACATTCTGGGAGTTCGACCTCGCTTCGCCGCTCAGCATCCCGCTGACGCCCGACCGCACGCGCATGGCTGCAACCGGTCCGGTGGGCCTTGGCGTGCTCACGCTGCTGGGTATCGATCCGGCCAATGTGCCCGCTTTCATGAACGCGACCGAGAGCGCCCGCGTGTGGCGCGACGCGCTCGAACAAACACGCGATACCACCTCACGCGACGCCAATCAGTGGCAGTACTGGCAGTGGAACCAGGACGAAACGACCGCCCTCGGTCGCGCAGCGGATTCCATCGTGACCGCCACGCCGCCCAGCGGCTTCTTCTTCGTCGTCGTCATGTTCGCGATTTTCGCCCTCGCGCTGTGGGTGGGCCCCGTGGGTCGCGTCATTCTCAAGCGTCGCGGCTGGCTCAGTCGCAACTGGGCCATCGCTCTCATCGCCATCACCGCCTGCACGCTCGTGGGACTGATCGCTCCACGCATCTTCCGTCAAAGCGCGGGCTCGCTGGGCACCCTCACACTCCACGATGTCTTCGTTGATCCCGAAGGCAAGCCGATTCGCGTGTACACCTCGCGGATGCACGCCGTCTTCGCCGGCTCGCCCGATACCTTCGATGTCGCCAACGTCGATCTGCGTGCCCAAGATCCTGCCGGCCAGTGGTGGCGCGGTGTCTCACCCGTCGGTCAGTTCTGGAACTCGCGCCTCAAGTCTGGCGCTGGCGCCACGATCGTCAACACGCCGGCCTCTCGCGCCTCACCCGCCGCAGGCGTGCTCCGTCCCGTTGATGTCGCGCAGTGGACGCTGCGCCTGTACATGAGCATGCACCCCGGCATGACTCCCCCCAAAGACCTCGACGTGCCCCGCGTCCGCATCACATGCTCGGCGCGAGATCGCGCGGACAGCGCATGGCGCGACGATGTCACCGTGCATGTCACACCAGTTGGCCCCGCCGCGCCCGAGCTTGGCGTTGCCTCCATTCACTATGCAGGCAAGTTCGGTCGCCCTGAGAACGTGCAGCGAGCAAGTGATCACGACGTTGTCACCTATCCCAGCAAGCATTCATTCTCCGGACCGGAAACAACCACGACGCAGGACAACTACGTCGTCTGGCTCCCGGGCGCGACCAGTCCCGCGCCCGCTTACGAGATCAGCTTCGTCCGCACCCTGCCACTTCGAACGCGCACTGACACCATCGCTCGTCTGACCGCATCAGGCGATTACGCCGCCGTGATGCTCACCCGCACCGAAACGAGCAAAGCCGAAGGCAACTCGTTGCTCAACAAGACCGTCTACCGCATCATCGCGCCCGTCAGCGTCAACCCCAACTCTCCGCCCGTGCCGCCCACCGAATCGACCCAGCCCGAGGACATCGAATGATCCAGACCCGCGAACTCACCAAGTTCTACGGCTCGCTCGCCGCGCTCAATCGCCTCACGATCGACATCGGGCCGGGCGAAGTCTTCGGCTTCATCGGCCCCAACGGCGCCGGCAAGACAACCACGATGAAGATTCTGGCGTGCCTCATCCAGCCCGACCGTGGCAACGCGAGCGTCGCGGGCTTCGACATTGCCAAAGACGCCGACGCTGTGCGACGCAACATCGGCTACATGCCCGACTTTCTGGGCGTCTACGACGATCTCACCGTCGACGAATACCTCCAGTTCTTCGCCGCCGCGTTCGGCATCAGCCGCAAGAACCGCGGGGCCATCATCGGCCAGGTGCTCGAACTGACCGACCTCACCTTCAAGCGTCACGCTCTGGTCGACAGCCTCTCTCGCGGCATGCAGCAGCGCCTGGGCGTCGCCCGCGTGCTCGTGCATGATCCCAAAGTCCTGTTTCTCGACGAACCCGCAAGCGGCTTGGACCCGCGTGCCCGCATCGAGATGCGAAGCCTGCTGCAAGAGCTGGGCAAAATGGGCAAAACGCTTCTCGTCAGTTCGCACATTCTCAGCGAGCTCGCGGAGATGTGCACCTCCATCGGCATCATCGAACGCGGCACACTCCTCTACGCCGGCAGCATCCAAGATGCCTATGAACGCACGCGTCAGCGCAGCGACATCGCCGAACGCATCGCCGTCACGCTCGAAACAACCAGCTCACCCGCCAGCCTCATCGCGGCTCGCTTCGCCAGTGATGATCGCATCGCCAAGTGCACCGCCGACGACACCGCCCGCACACTGACCATCGACGTCAAAAACATACCAGCGCCGCAAACCACCGACGCATCAGCCGCGCCTCTCGCCCCAGCCTTCAGCCATCACTTCCTCATCGAGACCATCATCGCCTCAGGCGGCCGCATCGCCAGCTTCCAGCCCGAGCAGGTCCGTCTCGAAGACGCGTTCCTCAAGCTCACCACCGGAGCCGTGCAATGAGCGACGCAGCCGCACCAGCCGCGCCCGCTCGGCCCAGTCGCGGCCCATGGTTCGTGGGTGGCCTGCCCGGTCCCGTCTTCGCCAAAGACGTCTGGATTCTGGGCAAGCGCCCCAGTACCGCCTGGATTCGCCTCATCTACAGCTTGCTGCTGCTGGGCGTCGTCGCGCTCGTCTTCGCTGCATCAACACATTTTGATCGCTACAACGTTGCCGGCATGGAAGGAATCGCCGCGAGGCTGCAAAGCTCGCAGGAAGTCGCCCCCTCCGTCACGCTCGCCATTATCTGGTCGCAATTCGTCATGCTCTGCATCATCGGTGCGGGCCTGGGGGCACCGGCCATCTCCGACGAAATCCGCGCCGGCTCACTCGCCACGCTGCTTACCACGCCGCTCAAGCCCGTGCAGATCGTGCTCGGCAAGCTGCTCTCGCGCATGGTCGAGCTCGCCATCCTCACACTCATCCCGCTGCCGCTCATGCTCGCCCTGCGCTCTTACGGCGGCGTGCCCGCACCCAACGTGCTCGTCATGACGGGCCTGTGCCTCTCCATGGGCCTGCTCGCGGTGCAACTGGGCATGTTCTTCTCCGTCCGCTTCAAGCGCCCCGCCGCTCCCTTGGTCCTCACCGTCATCGTCATGGCTCTGCTCACGGGCGCGTTGCCGGGCGTGCTCGCCGCGCTGAGCTCGCTGCCGCAATTCGCGCCCATCAGCAGCCAGTTGCAGCAAGCCGCCATGGTGCTCAGCCCGCCGTTCATCTTGGCCATGAACAGCGCGGTGCTGATGAACGAAACGGGCGTGCCGCTCTTCTGGGGCATCATTCCCGTCTCACTGCTCACTATCGCAGTGACCTTGGTCTGGTCACTCATCTTCTTCGGCGGCACATGTTTGCTGCTGCGCCGCACCATGCGTGCCGAAGACCGCGCCCGTCCCTCGCCCGCCGCGGTCACTGCTGCTGCCGGCCCAGTCGCCACCCCAGCCACACCCACCACAGAACCAGCTTCGCCCGATTCTCCCCGTCAACGCAAACGCCGCGCATCCACCGCACAAGAGGGCCTCAGCCGCGTCGTTTCCGATCGTCCCGTCGCGTGGCGCGAGTTGCAACAGCCCATCGTCGGACGCACCTGGATGGCGTGGGCCATCGGCATCATTGTGGGTCTGGCCCTGCTCTTTATCTACTACATGAGCGCGCTGGAAGATGTCCAGATAGCCATCGCCATCGTCGGCGTCGTCATCTGGCTGCTCTTCTCCGCTGTCGCCACCACAGGCACCATCGCCCACGAGCGCGAAGGTCGCACACTCGACGTACTTCTCACCACGCCCCTCTCAGGCTGGGAAATCGTCTGGGGCAAGTTCATCGGTGGCCTCCGCCGCCTTTGGATCGGCCCCGCATTCATCATCCTGCACATCATCATCTCGGGTTGCTTCAGCGGCGTCATGCGCCAAGTGCTCGAGCCCCTCGACGCCTTGACGGCCGTCGGCTCCTGGCGCGGTGGCTGGACTCCTGATGTCATCAGCCCGCTCGTGCTGCTGCCGCTGCCCTTCATCCTCATCGGCCCCATCGTCTTCCTCTCCGCCACGGGCGTGTGGTTCAGCACCATCTTCAAACGCAGCACCGCCGCCGCCATCTGCAATCTGGCTCTCGCCCTGAGCATCTGGGCCATCATCCCCCTCTTCCTCACCATCTTCTTCAGTGGCTTCCTCCGTGGCGGCGGCGAGGAACTCGTCACCCTGTGGCTCATGCCTAACCCCGTCACCCTCACCGGCTCCGCCGTCGATGGCTGTCAGTCTTCCGTTGACTTTGCCGTCAGCAATTTCGAGTTCGTCGGGCCCGACTCCTTCCGCGTGGGCTTCTTCGGGTTCCTGGGCGCGTGCATTGTGTTTTGCATCGTCTACTGCGCCGCCGCCCTGTTCTGCCTGCGTTCGGCAGCCCGCAAGATCGCCAAAGGCACAGGCCGCTCGCGATAACCGATCCCAGACCCGCTTCTCCCAAGCCTGCCCGCCGAAAAGGCCGATATCCCTCCCATGAGTTCGCGCTGCTGGCGCATCAGTGGCTTTGTTGCCGCGCTCGTCGCGGTCGCGGGTGTCGCCTGCGCACAGGGCTCGCGCCCCACCGTCGCCGGCCGACTCGCCCGCATCTTCGACTTTGAAGAACAGCAGACCAACCCGGGCGAAGTGCCCCAGTTCTGGTTCCGCAACCAAGACGCGGCCCAGCGACCGCGTCCGGGCTTCCCCGGTTGGAACCGCGCCGAGCTGGTCTACAACGCGACCCTCGCGCACCAAGGCGAAGGCTTCGTTTCGCTGCCCACCCAAGGCGGCAGCACCTCGCTGCTGCTGGAGTCGGGCGTGCTGCCCGTCTTTGCCGACACTGACTACCGCATCTTCGCGCACATTCGCACCGCCAACTTGCGTGATGCCCGCGCCGCCATCATCGCTCGCTTCATCGACGCGCAAGGCAACATCATCCCAGGCAGCGAACGCATCAGCGAACTCGCCATCAGCGAGCAAGCGTGGCGTCAGATCTCTGTCGGTATCACCAGCAGCGATCCCGGCGCGGCGTTCATCCAGCTTGAACTCGCCCTGCTGCAACCCAAGCAGCAGCCCCAGCCCGATCGCACCGCCGCAGCGCCCTTTCTCATCAGTACCGAAGACCTCAGCGGCTCGGCCATGTTCGACGACGTGGCCATCCTCCAGCTCCCGCGCGTCGAGCTCAACGCCGACACGACCGCCGGCCTCTTCACCGCCGATCAGACGCCCGCTCTGCTCGTCCGCGTGCGCGACCTGACCGACGAAACATTGACCGTGCGGCGCGAAGTGCTCAGCGCGAGCGGCGAGGTCGTCGATGCCAAGACCGACTCACTCGTCAGCGGCACCGAACTCGCCGCGTGGTCGCCGCGCTTGCCCGGCTTCGGCTGGTACCGCGCCCGCATGTCGCTGCAGAATCCGCAGGGCATTATGGTGGGCGGCGCAGTCACCGATTTCGCATGGCTCACACCCGCCGTCATCAAGCCCGCCCCGCTGCGCGACCGCGAACTCACCCTCACTCGCACCACACTGCTCATCGACGCGCCGCGCCTGGGTCTGGTCTTTGACGACGTCCCGCCCTCGCAGTGGTCGCAGCTTCCCGCCATCGCCCGGACTTCGGGCATCGGCGCGATGACACTCCCACTCTGGGCGCGCGATCTGCAATCCTCGCAGCTTCGCTCGCACAGCGAGTCGATGCAGGCAGTCGCGAGCCAGTTGGTCGGCAGCTTTGTCGATCTCACGCTGTCGCTGCCGCAGACACCCGACGAACTCGCCCGGGCCGTCAACATTGAGCGCCCCGACCCCTGGGACGTGATCCTGCTGCCCGTACAAAACGCCGATCGCATCGCCGATCCGGTGCAGCCCTTCCTGAGCGACGCGATCGATCGCCTGGGCGCCGCCAACGCCTGGCAGATCGGCCCCAGCGACAGCACCGTTCCCTTCTGGAGCAGCCACTCACTGGCCGCCGCCCGCGCCGCTCTCGCCCAGCGTGCCCCGGGCATTACTCTCGTCGTCCCAGCCGACATTCGCGATCAGTGGGACCCCGCCGTCCTGCAAAGCGCGGGCGGCGCGCTGCGCCTCGCGCCGCGCATTCCGTCGGATCTTCCCTCCGGCGCCGTGCGACAAGCCGGCGACTACTGGGTCGCACCGCTCGCGGCGGCACCGCGCACCATCTCCACCCAGTTCATTCTCGATGGCGCACAGCCCGCCCACACCCAGCCCGTCGAGCACGCCGCTGCGATAGCTCGTCAACTCATCGAAGTCTGGCGCATGCTGGGCAGCGAGCCCGAAGTCGCCGCGAGTGCGCCGCTTCACGTCGCCCTCGCCAATGCGTGGCAGTGGCCCGCCACCGCGCGCCAGCACGCTCGCCCCACCGCCGCTCTCGCGGCGTTCACCGCCGTTGCTCAGCGCCTCAGCGACCGCCGCATCGCCGGTCCCTTCCCCGCACCTGCCGGCTGCGTCGCATGGATCGCCCAGCCGCTCACCCGCGCCGAAACCGGCATCACGGGCGGCATCATCGCGTGGAACGAATCCGGCGCACCCGATGCGGCGCTTTCCGTGCCCGTCGCGAGCGAAACCGTGCTGATGTATGACATGTTCGGCAACGTCACCCGTCTGCGCGCAGCGCAGCGCGAGTCGGGCGCTGGCTCGCTCATGGTGCGCGTACCGCTCTCCACCGCACCCGTCTTCCTCGAAGGCCTCGATGTCGGCCTCGCGCAGTTCGTCTCCACCGTTGAGATCACCCCCACGCTGCTCGACGCCGCCCAAGACGTTGGCGAGCACGAGATCGTCCTGCGCAACCCCTGGAAGAACAGCATCACCGGCAAGGTCAGCGTGCTCGAGCCGGGCGGCTTCGCCAACGGCCCCATCGACCGCAGTTGGCGCATCAGCCCGCGCGCTCATAACTTCACGCTCGCCGCAGGACAGGAAGTCCGCCTGCCTCTGCAAGTCTCCTTCCGCCTCAATCAGGAAGCAGGCCCCAAAGACTTCGTGCTCGGCATCGAAGTCTCAGGCGATCAGCCTTACGGCATCGTCGAAATCGAACGCACCTTGGAGCTTGGCCTCAAGGACTTCGCCTTGGACGTCACTGCCACCCGCGTCGGAGACACCGTCGTCGCGGAAGCCACCGTGACCAACACTTCGGACAACGAGTTGACCATCGAACTGGTCAGCCTCGCCCCCGGCTCACCCCGCCAACGCGCCACCCTCAGCAACCTCGCCCCGCGCTCCCAGGCTGTCCGCCGGTTCAGCTATTCCGTCGCAGAGTCCAAACTTATCGGCGAACGCATCGTCGTGACGGCGGCCGACGCCGAAACCAACCGCCGCCTCAGCCGCGGCGCAGATGTGCCGTGAGAAACGAGACCGGAGAACAGAGAACGTTGAGCAGGTAACCGCCACTCGTACCCGCTCACCTCCCCACCCGCTCACCTTTTCCCCTCCCCCCTGCTATCCTTGCTCCCCGCCGTAAACCCGGTCGGAGTAGAGGAATCACTCATGTCGATGCAGCGTCTTTTCACGTCCGAATCCGTCTCGATGGGCCACCCCGACAAAGTCGCGGATCAGATTTCTGACGCCGTGCTTGACGCCATGATCTGCGATGACGCTCGCAGCCGCGTCGCGTGCGAAACCCTCTGCGCTACCGGCCTCGTGGTCGTCGCGGGCGAAGTCACGACCAACACCTGGGTCGACATCCCCGAGCTCGTCCGCCACACCGTCCGCGAAATCGGCTACACGTCGGCTGAAATGCGTTTCGACGCCGACAGCTGTGCCGTGCTGGTCGCCCTCAACAAGCAGTCCAACGACATCGCCATGGGCGTTGACAAGGAAGGCGCAGGCGACCAAGGCATGATGTTCGGTTTCGCCTGCCGCGACACCGAAGAGCTCATGCCCCTGCCCATCCAGCTCAGCCACCGCCTGGTCGAGCGCCAGGCCTACGTGCGTGAGAACAAGTTGATTCCCGGCCTGCGTCCTGACGCCAAGAGCCAGGTCACCATCGTCTATGACGGCGCCAAGGCTGTCGCGGTCGACACCGTTGTGCTCAGCACCCAGCACGACCCCATGTGGAACGAAAAGCAGGCCCAGCTCAAGACCGAAGTCATCAACCACATCATCAAGCCCGTGCTGGGCGAGTGGTGGAACCCGGGCATCACCACCCACGTCAACCCCACCGGCCGCTTCGAAATCGGCGGTCCTCACGGCGACACGGGCCTGACCGGCCGCAAGATCATCGTCGACACCTACGGCGGCATGGGCCGTCACGGCGGCGGCGCCTTCTCCGGCAAGGATCCGACCAAGGTCGACCGCAGCGCGGCGTACATGGCCCGCTACATCGCCAAGAACGTTGTTGCCGCCGGCCTCGCTGACCGCTGCGAAGTGCAGCTCAGCTACGCCATCGGCGTCGCAGAACCCACCAGCGTGCTGGTGGATTGCTTCGGCACCAACAAGGCCGACGAAGCCAAGATCAGCAAGGCTGTCCGCGATCACTTCCCCCTGACCCCCCGCGGCATCATCGAAACCCTGGGCCTGCGCACCCCCATCTACGGCGCAACCGCCAAGCACGGCCACTTCGGCCGCAAGCCCTACACCGAGCGCTACTTCGACAAGGTCAAGCGCGAACACCGCGGCCCGCAACTGGGCTTCTTCTCCTGGGAAAAGACCGACAAGGCCGAAGCCCTGAAGAAGAGCGTGTAAGAACGAGGCACGAAGGCACACGGGCACGAAGTGCTCAACAAATCATCGCAACGGGCGAGGCACCAGCCTCGCCCGTTTTCTTTCTCACCTGCTCACCTGCTCACCTGCTCACCCCCTCACCTGCTCAGCTTCTCGCCCGCTCCGCCAACTCCAGCCACCCCGGCTGCACGCGACGACTCGCCGGCAGCGGAAACGGATCACCCGTCGCCACCGGCGCGAATGGTGCACTGATCTTCTCAAACTGTTCACCTGTCATGTCCACCGTGCGCCACCGCGGGCTGCGCGTGCGCATCTCGCGCACGTAGTCCTTCACGCGCACGCCTCGCAGCGCGTACCACCGACCCTCATCCTCGAATATCTCCTGAAACAGCGATGCAGGCGGCTCCTTGTCGCACCAATACACAAACACAATCACCGCCTCAAACGGCGGCCCAAACAGCTCTTCCCATCGCTGTAGCGAGCCCAGATCATCCAGCGTGGTCCAGCATTCCAGCCGAGGCGTCCGCGCCTTCGCGCCTTGCTTGCCGGTGCCCACGCGCCGCCCCTTGATCTCAACCAGCAGGTTGCTCGCCTCGCCGTAGACCACGAAATCAAAGTACTTCAGCCCCTTGAGCCCATCCACCCCCGCCTCCGAAAGCCCCCGCGCCCGCGCCGTCGTCCCCGCCCGCCCCATCAACACATCTCGCGCCTGCTCAATCGCGACATAAGGCACCCGCCGCGCCCGCAAATAGCGCTCAAACGCCCGCTCATAGTGCCGCCAGACATTCATGCCGCCTCCGCCAGCAGCGTACGGGCACGCCCGTCGGCTCGCTTCTCCCCCGCAATCTCCACTCCGTCACTTCGTCACTTCGTTACTACACTCCTCGCGGTCAAGCCCTGATCCTCACCCGTCCTCCCGAGGCATCAGCGGTCATGTTCGAAAAACTCAACGACACCTTCTCTGGTCTTTTCCGCAAACTCTCCGGCAATGACCAGATCTCCGAGAAAAACGTCGCCGAGGCGATGCAGGATGTCCGCACGGCCCTGCTTGATGCCGACGTGCATCTCGATGTCGTCAACGCTTTCGTCGCTTCGGTCATGCAAGATGCGCTGGGCAAGCAGGTCACCAAGACCCTCAACCCCGCGCAAGAGATGATCGGCATCGTGCACAAGCGGCTCATCGAGTTCCTGGGCGGCGAAGCGCCCGACGATGCCGAAACCAAAGCCGAGCTTGCCCAAACCGGCCTGCCCATCACGCTGCCCAAGCCCGTGAGCGCCGAAGGCCTCATCGTCAAGAATCAGTTCGGCCCCACCGTCGTGATGATGACGGGCCTGCAAGGCTCAGGCAAGACCACCACGTGCGGCAAGCTCGCTGCGTACCTCAAGAAGCGTGGCCGCAGCGTCATGCTTGCTGCGTGTGACTTGCAGCGTCCGGCCGCCGTGGAGCAGCTGCGCACGATCGCGACGCAAGTGGAAACAGAACACGCCGGCGGCGCTCAGGTTCACTTCTACGCCGAGCCCGACAAATGCGCTGAGTATGGCAAGGCCGTGGGCGTCGCCGTGCAAGTCGCGCTGCGAGCGTTGCAAGAAGCCAAGGCTAAAGGTGTCGACACGCTGATCATCGACACCGCAGGCCGCTTGCACATCAACGACGAACTGATGGGCGAACTGGCGCAGGTGCAGAAGATCACGCAGCCCCAGCACGTCTTCCTCGTCGTCGATGCCATGACGGGCCAGGACGCGGTGAACAGCGCCAAGGCCTTCCACGAACGCCTCACGGTTGACGGCGTGATCCTGACGAAGTTCGACAGCGACACACGCGGCGGCGCAGCCATCAGCGTGAAGCACGTGACCGGCGCACCCATCAAGTTCGTCGGCGTGGGCGAGAAGATCGACGCCCTCGAAGAGTTCTTGCCCGAGCGCGTCGCGGGGCGCATCCTGGGGATGGGCGACGTCGTGAGCCTCGTCGAAAAGGCCCAACGCGAGATCAACGACGATGACGCCAAGACCCTGCAAGAGCGCATGATGAAGGGCGAGATGTCGATGGACGACTTCCTCAAGCAGCTCAAAACGCTCCGCCGCATGGGCCCGCTCAAGAGCCTGCTGGGCCTGCTGCCGGGCGTGGGCAGCATGCTCAAAGACGTGAACATCGAAGACAAACAACTCGACCGCGTCGAAGCGATGATCAACAGCATGAACCGCGAGGAACGCAAGAGCCCCGCCATCATGAACAACAGCCGCCGCAAGCGCGTCGCGACCGGCAGCGGCGCCAGTCAGGACGAAGTGGGCCGCCTGACCAAGCAATTTGAAATGGTCAGCAAGATGACCCGCGAAATGTCCGGCCTCTCCGCCATGGACCGCGCCAAAATGGCCAGCACCATGCAAAGCAGCGACCCCGCCCAGGCCATGGCCGGCATGCGCGGCATGTTCGGCCGAGGAACCACCTTCACCCCAAGCATCAAAGGCGGTTCGGGCTTCAAGAAACGCAAGAAGTGACCAAGTGACGAAGCAACGAAGTCGCAACGCACGCCCAAAGTCGCCCCGCATCACATCTCATTCGCCCCTCGCCGCGAAATCACTGTTCGCTTCACTCACCTGCTCACCTGCTCACCTGCTCACCTGCTCACCTGCTCACCTGCTCACCTGCTCACCTGCTCACCTGCTCACCTGCTCACCTGCTCACCACTTCGTCACTTCCCACCATGCTCCGCACCATCACCATCCTCCTCGCCATCGCCGGCTTCGCCATTGGCGTCTACGCCGTCGCCACGCAAGAGCAGCCCCAGGCCATCCCGCCGCTCGCCCGCCCCGCCGCCATCAATCCCTTCGCGAGCGGCGTCGCGGCCCTGGGCATTGTCGAGCCCGCCACGCGCAACCTGCAAGTGGTCGCGCCCGAGGCCGGGCTCGTCACCAAAGTGCTCGTGAGCGTGGGCGACCGCGTGAACGCGGGCGATCCGCTCTTCATGCTCGACACGCGCACGCTTGAGGCTGACCTCATTCGCGCCGAGGCAGACGTGCTCGCCGCGCAGGCCGCGATTGATCGCTGGCACGCCCTGCCCCGCAAGGAAGATCTACCCCCGCTCGAAGCCGGCATCGCCGCCGCACAAGCAGTCCTCAACGACCGCACCGACCAAGTGCGCGTCACCGAAGACGCCGTGCGCCGCCAAGCCAGCACCGAGCGTGACCTCGCCATCGCACGCTTCGCACGCGACAACGCCGTCGCCGAACTCGATCGTGCGAAAGCCGCCCTCGCCAGCGCCCAAGCCGGCGGCTGGCAGCCCGACCTCGCGATCAATCAAGCGCAGCTTGCCCAAACGCAGGCCCGCGTCCGCAGCCTCAAACTCCTCGTCGATCGCCTCACCGTTCGAGCGCCCCAGCAAGGCGTCGTGCTCCGCCGCAATATCGAGCCGGGCGAATTCGCCAACACCGCCGCCGCCGCTGGCAGCCAGCCCGCGCTCATCTTGGGCGATCTCTCCAACCTCGCCATCCGCGCCCAGATCGACGAAGAAGATATCGCCCTCATTGCCGACGCCAGCGGCCAGTCATTACCCAACCTCAAGGCCCTCGCCCGCACTCGCGGCGCACAGCCCACGATGCTCGAACTGCAAGTGCTTCGCATCGAACCCTTCGCCCGCCCCAAGAGCGACCTTGCCGGCAACAACACCGAACGCGTCGACACCCGCGTGATTGACGTCGTCCTGCGCGTCACATCGCAGGCGACAACGCCCATTTTCCCGGGGCAAGCGGTCGATGTTTTCATCGGCAAGGCTGACACCCAGTAAGCCATCAGCCTTCGCAGCATCGCCGGCTCGCCGCGTAGCCTTGCCCCATGCCCGCGCATCCCCACGCCGCCGCTGCACTCGCCAGCGCCCCCACCTTCCCCGCACTCGTTGGCTTCGACGGCTTTACCGATGCCATCCTGCACGCCGTGAACTCGCGCGACTCGATGCGTGTCGATGACTTCTCCCGCATCGCCACCATCACTGAGTTCTCGCAGCGCATCGCCGGCGCCGCGGGCAAGAGCACCAACATCGAGCTCGTCCGCCGCGAACTCCGGTTTGGCGGCAATGGCCCGCTCATGGCCAGCGGCCTCGCATCACTGGGCACTCGCATCACGTACATCGGTGCCATCAGCAAGCCCGACGACCACGCCGCGATCAACCCCGTCTTCACGCCCTTCGCCGCTCGCTGCGAACGAGTCATCTCGCTCAGCCCGCCCGGCCACACCGATGCGCTGGAGTTCAGCGACGGCAAGATCATGTTCAACCACACCGCCGCGGTGCAAAGCGTCACGTGGGACGCCATCGTCGCCCGCGTCGGCCTGCCCGTGCTTCGCGAGATCGTCGCAACATCGCGACTGCTGGGCATCGTCAACTGGTCCCTGCTTGGCGGCGTGCCCAGCATCTGGCTAGGCCTGATGCGCGACGTCTTTCCCCACGTCCCGCGCCTCGTGAACGGCCACCCGCGCCGCCTCTTCATCGATCTCTCCGACCCCGCCAAGCGCACCGATGCCGACATCGCCGGCATGCTCACGCAGCTGCGCGAACTTGACAAGCACATCCACGTCACGCTGGGGCTCAACTTAGCCGAAGCCCAGCGCATCGCCTCGGTACTGCAAGTCGCCGACAACGAATCGCTCGCGCTCGAGCAGCGTCTACCGCCGCTTGCACAGCGCATCCGCGAGCGCGTCAACATCACCAGCGTCGTCATCCACCCGCGCGAAGGCGCCGCGGCCAGCAGTCGCGATGTCACCACACCGACTTATGTCGCAGGCCCGGTGACTGCCAACCCCAAACTCAGCACGGGCGCAGGCGATCACTTCAACGCAGGCTTCGCATTCGCGCAAACGCTCGGACTTGCGCAAGAGCACTGCCTCGCCGTCGCAGTCGCAACGAGCGGCGCGTACGTGCGCGATGCTGAAAGTCCGTCACGCGAGCGCATCATCGATATGCTCGTAGAAGGATGGTGACGCTGCGACTCGCTCACTTCTCCGACGGCTTGCGTGCCTGCACAAACGTCACCTTGCCGCCAAACAGTTCAATGGCCTGCTTGATCAGCGGATGCTCGCTCATCTCCGCTGCGGTGGGCAGGTTGCTCACAGGGGCCGCAGCCTGCTGAGGCATTTCATCGCGTTCCAGCACCACACTCGTCGTGCCGGGAACAACCAAGTTCGCCAAGCTGCCGATCTCTACCCGCGCCGCGTCGATGGGCAGAGCCATCACGGGCGTCGCAGGTCGCAGCGTCAGTGTTCCGCCGCTCCACGCAACAGGCACCACATCAATCAGCAGCACGCGCAGCCGGCGGTTGTCGCGAGCTGCCTCCATGAGCGCGCCCCACTTCTCACCCAGTGCCGCCGTGTCAGGCAGCTTGCGCACTTCGGCGGGCATCGCCGCCGGAGCTGGCGCTGCAGCCACCGGGGCCGCCGTCCGCACCGACGCCACAATGGGCGTACGAGCCGCCACCGCCGTGTTGTTCACAGGCGCGGTTGCAGCCAAAGGTGCAGAGGTGGCGGGTGGAGCCAGGCCGCGCGTCGCAGGTGTCTCACGCGGCGGATGCGTCATCGGCTCAGCCGGCGACGCGAGGACACCACCCGCTAGGCTTTTTTTGCCATCGCCGGTGTGTTGCTCGCCCGCGCTCCGCGGCCTGTCACAATCGCTGTCACATCCGCGAGCTTTTCGGTCATCGCCAGCCGCACCAGCAACGCATCAAAGAGCGCCCGCGGCACACTGCTGCTCTTGGCCGCGCGCTGCACATTCTCGCACAGCGCGATCATGTGCACCAGCCCGGCGGCGTCAAACTTCTTCGCCAGGTCCGCTTCCTTCTGCCGTGCTTCGGGTGACAGATCCACCAACTGCGTGTTGGGGCCGCAGCTCGCCAGAATCATCAAGTCGCGCAGCCGCACCAGCAGCGTTTCAATCACTTGGTCAATTGCCGTGCCTTTCGCAAGCAAGTCGCCGCCCAGCGTCAGCGCGGTATCCGCGTCGCCATCGGCCAGCGCGCCAATCAGCCGCGAGATCACATCGCGCTCGGGCAGGCCCAGCAGCTCTTCGAGCAGCTTCACCGTCAGCTTCTTCTCGCCCGTTGCCAGCAGCCGGTCCATCAGCGTCAGCGCATCACGCATGCTGCCGTTACCCAGCAGCGCGACTTGATGCAGCAGCTCCGGGTCAGCCTTCGCTGATTCGTTCTTGAGGATCTCCGTCAGGTGCTTGGCAATCAGCGTCGCGGGAATGTTGCGGAAGTCAAACCGCTGGCACCGGCTCTGAATCGTGGGCGGCACCTTGTGCGGGTCAGTCGTCGCCAGAATGAACTTCACATGCTCGGGCGGCTCTTCCATCGTCTTGAGCAGCGCGTTGAACGCGCTGTTGCTCAGCATGTGCACTTCGTCGATGATGTACACCTTGTACTTGCCGCGCAACGGGCGGTACATGCTGTTGGCGATCAGTTCCCGCGCGTTCTCCACGCCCGTGTTGCTCGCCGCGTCAATCTCAATGACATCGGTGTCCTTGCCTTGCATGATGAGATTGTCAATCTCCGGCGTGCCACCGTTGAGCGCTTTGGCAAAGAGCCGCGCCATGGTGGTCTTGCCCACCCCGCGCGTGCCGCAGAAGAGATACGCATGAGCCACGCGATCACTCGCGATGGCGTTCTGCAGCGTCTTGGCGATCGGTTCCTGCCCGATCACTTCTCCGAAATCCTGCGACCGATATCGACGCGCCAGTACGGTGTACGACATGGCCAAATGTATGTGCCCCGCCCCCTACCCCGCACTCTGGCACTTTGCACTCTGGCACTTCCTTTTCACTTCACCGCCCGCATATTCAGCGAAATCGCAAACCCCGCAAACATGCTGATACTGGTATCTTCGAACAGATCAAACTTCTCCACCCGCTCCACGCTGCTGAACCCCACCTCTCGCAGCATCTGGTGCGCGATCTGATACGTGAATCCGCACTTGTGGTAGTCGTGCGGGTTGGTCTGTCCACCGTAAATCATCCGCACAATGTGCCAGCGGCCTTCCAGCGTCATCTGGGGCGACCCCAGCAGCCACGCCAGCGTTTGCAAGTCAGGCACAGAAAACTGCAGCCGCCCGCCCGGCACCAGCACGCGTCGCGCCTCAGCCCACGCAATGGGCAGTTCGCGCACGTAATCCAAATGCTCATACACGTGGCTGGCGTAAATCTCCGTCACGGAGTTGTCGCCAAACTGGCGCAGGTCGTACGCCTGCCCCACATAGTCCACCCCAGGCAGTCCCTGCACATTCAGAATCTTCCAACCGTCCTTGACGATCTCCCCACCGATATGCAGTCGCAGCGCATTGCTCATGCCCAACAATATCGCCCTGCTCACCTGCTCACCTGCTCACCTGCTCACCTGCTCACCTGCTCACCTGCTCACCTGCTCACCTGCTCACCCCAGCCCCAGTTCCCGCTCCACCCCCTCCACCACAATGTGCAAGATCAGCATGTGCAGTTCCTGAATGCGGTCTGCCGTCTCGCCTGGCACCACAATCGCCACATCGCACGCGTCTTTCAGTGTGCCGCCGGCCTTACCCAAGAGTCCATACGTCCGCGCACCGCGTTCTTTCGCTGCCGCCGCTGCCTTCACGCAGTTCGCGCTGTTGCCACTGGTCGAGAGCAGCACCACCACATCGCCGGTGTGCGCCAGCGCCGTCACCCAGCGTGAGAACACGTGCTCGTATCCATA
The DNA here is from genome assembly GCA_046316615.1 of Phycisphaerae bacterium. Taxonomy (GTDB): domain Bacteria; phylum Planctomycetota; class Phycisphaerae; order Phycisphaerales; family UBA1924; genus BJHL01. The sequence continues at coordinate 51,155 of JBKDAN010000016.1, read as the reverse complement.
GTCATTCGCTACGCACGACAGGTGCCCCGGGTCGTTGCACGCAATCGCGGGCAAAGGCTTGCGATCCCTGCGAAAGCGTCCGGTCAGCTCCTCGCAAAAGTGCGCCGCATCGCACATGCTGCCGCCATTGCCGCATGCCAGCACCTTGTTGCCGCGCCCAAACGCCGCTGCGACATCTCGCACCATCGCGTCAATCGCCGCCACATGCTCTGGACTCGCCATCAGCGTGTCCAGTGCTTCCTTCGCCGCCTGCAAACTCGCTCGTGATGAAAACATGCAAGTGTCTCTGCGCTTCGTCCAACCGTGAATCGTTCGCGTCTCACACCGTACATCTGGCCATTAGTTGAACATCACTTGGCCGACGGCTCAACCGGCTGGGCCGGCTCGGCAGGCTCAACGATCACCGCTTCGCGCCACGCCTGCTCCACCGCTGGCCACTCCGTGCCCAGCACTTCACTGCTGGCCACGTCAATCGTCTTTCCCTGCGACATTGCCGCCAGCCACGCATTGCGCCGCTCGCGTCCATACTGCTGCGTCACAAACAGCACCATGTCGTGCCCCTGGCGATACACCCGCCCGTGCAGCTTCAGCGGCACTTTCTCAAAGTCCGCCAGTTCTGCCAGCTCTGTCAGCGTACCTTCCTTCGCCCAGCCGCGCACCTGCCGCCGCGAGCGCTCTGCAAGACTCGCATCGTGCGGATCAACCATCAATTCCGCCACACCCTCCAGCGTCCACCAAGGCATCAAGTTCGCCTTGGGCCCCAGTTCGAAGCTCGCCACGTGACCATACTCATGCGCGAGCAAACCAATAAAGCTCTTCTCCGTCGCACCAGGCTTGGTCAGCGCCTTGATGGATTCGTTCGGCTCGTTCCAACCGCTCAGCCCGAACACATAACTCGGATAGATGCTGTGCTGCAAGTGCCGCATGGATCCATACAGCTTGATGCGCTGCGTCCGCGTCGCAATCGCGCCGCCCTCTACACCCAGCTCGCGCTCCACGCCGCTGCGAATCTTCGCGAACGCTTCCGCCGCCGCGGCCGCGCTGTCTTCCAGCCCGGGATCAAACGCGACGATCACGCCCTCGCGCTCCACTGTCTGCCAGGCCTCGCCCGCGTACCGCAGCCCGCCGTCGCGCTCGACAAATCGCGCGCGAAATGTCAGCTCGCGCTCTTTAGGTTCCTGCCTGGGCGCAGCAGTCTCGCCCTCTTTGGGCTCGCTCGCCACGCGATCATCCGCCTTGGGCGTCCAGCGCCACGCGAGCGACACTTCCACCGCAGGCACGCCGTCATACGTCGTGAGCGACCAGTCATCGCCCGCCGTAATCGTCATCGCCACAGGCGTCTTGCTCGCAATGTCTTTCGCCCACGCCTGCTGCTCGTGCCACCACTCGTGCTCCGCCCGATCCACCAGCGCGAGATACCCCGCCGCGTCGCCCGCAGCGGTCGTGGTCTGCATCGTCGCGACAAGTTCGCGCACCAGCGCAATCTGATCCGCCGAAACAGCCGCAGCCGCCGGCGCTTCCATCGCCGCGGCATCATCGCGCGCAAACGCCGATGGCGACACCACCGCACACGCCAGACCCACGCTCGCAATCAGCACTCGCACGCATTGGTTCATCTTTACGCCCTCAAGAAGTTCGTCAAAAGCCCGACGCCTTGCGTCGTCAAGAAGCTCTCCGGATGGAACTGCACGCCTTCGAGCACCGGCTTGCGCGGGTCCGCCCACACACGCCGCAGCCCCATCACCACACGCCGCGTCGCGCCGCTTTCACCCACGGGCTCATCCGTCCACGCCGTCACTTCCCAGCCATCTTCACCCTGCTTGCGCGGCGGAATCGTCTCCTCCAGCACCACCAGCGAGTGATAGCGCGTCGCATCAAACGGATTGGTCAGCCCGCGAAACACGCCTTGGTCATTGTGCCGAATCGCGCTGATCTTGCCATGCATGGGCACCACATGCCGCGTCACCGTCATGCCATGCATGTCGGCCATCGTCTGGTGCCCCAGACACACGCCCAAAATCGGAATCTTCCCCGCAAACCGCTCGATCATCGCCGCCGAAACCCCAGCCTCCTTCGGCGTGCAGGGCCCGGGCGAAATGATCAGCCGCGTCGGCCCGTTGCCATCGCGCAGCGCCGCCGCTTCATCCGGCGTGATCTTGTCATTCCGCACCACAAGCAGGTCGCGGCCGACCACCAGCGACCGATCAATCTCGCCCAGTCGCTGCACCAGATTCCACGTGAACGAGTCGTAGTTGTCAATCAGAAGAATCACGCGGGAGGATAGGAACCAAAGCGCGTAAACCCCCGTCTACCGCCCGCCCATCCCACACTCACTTCAACGTCACCGGAATCTGAATCTCCGCCCACTTGCGGTTCTCAGGCACCATCGGGTCGTTGTAGAACAGCCCGCGGATATCACCCGCTGGCACGTACTGCGGGTTGTTCGCCAGGAACTCCCGCAGCGCCGCCACGCCCTTGTTCACCGTGCGGTTGTTGGGGCTGCCCGCCACACCCGCCGCGATCACCGTCACGGGCGTGGTGTCCACCACCAGCACGCGCTTGTCTTCCGGGTCAACGCCTGCATCAGCTTGGTCGGTGTAGCGATACAGAAAGCTCATCGTCCACTGCGCGTCATTGATATCCACCGCAGGCACGTTTTCAGTCTTCACGTCCGACGCAAGCACCGGCGCATCCGCGCTCAACCCCGCGCTCGCCGCAATGCCCTTGAAGTCCATCTCCACGGGCGAGGTCATCTCAATATCACGCCGCTGAATGTGCCGAAAGAGCGGCCAGAAACCCGCCCGCCCATTGCTGCGCACACCATCGCGCTCGCCACCAACTTCCGCGCGGCGCAGCGTCGGATACGTCTTGATCTCAATCGTCTCAGGAGGCGTCGGCGCCGGGTACCCCACCGGCAGCGGCGTATCAATCATGTGCTGCCCCGCGATGTGAAAGTCGCCTTGCTTGGTCACGGTGATCGCCGGATCACCCGCCAGCCGCACCGACTTGCCCGCCTCAGGCAGCGTCACCGCCGGCGCCGCCACAACAGCCGCAACCGGCGCAGCGGCAGGTACAGCCTCGCTCACCGCAGTCGCACTGCCGCCCGCCACATTCGCACTCGGTGCAGTCACATCCACTCGCGGAGCATCCTTGGGCGGCGACTTCATCGTCCGGCACCCCATGAGCACGGGAGGCAAAATCGCCAAAGCAGAGGTGAACGCGGCCAGAGAATACAGCGAGAGTTTGCGGGACATGCCCATGGATTCGCTCGGGATCGCTTGCAGGATTTGCTTCAATCAAAGTCCACAAACACCCGTCCCCACGGCTGTGCGAACTTCGCGCCCATCCCAAACCACGGCACGATCCGAAAGCTCGGCCTGAAGATCTGCGGCTGGCGATTCGCGTAATAGTCCACGTGCTTCCAGTAGCCAGGCGACCAGTACAACCGTCCTCCCGGCTGATCAGAGTACAGATACTCCGCATCTACCCACCCCGAGACATAGTCCTTCGCGGTGACTTTCGGTACTGAATCACTCGTTGGCGGCGGCATGGCAAAAGCTCTCTCCGCGAAATGTCGCACAAGCGCTGTCTCCAGCATCGCCAGCGCCGGCCCGCCGACAAAACCCACAATGCACGCAAGCGTGAAACGTCGCAGCCACGCCATGTCCTTGATTGTCCGCATCAATACTGAAGGCCTGACGCGGTCCGCCTCTGTCCACGTCCGCCCACACTCCGGACACATCTGCGTGCCCGCTTCCGGCAGCGTGTACCCGCACTGCGGACATCGATCGGCTCGGCTCGCCAACTTGCGACCAGACTTGCGACCACTCGCAACGTAAACGAACATGACGCGCACCGCGTAAAACAAAACCAAGGGACCGACAATCGTGAGCCCTGCGAGAATGAACAGCTCCCGGCACTGCTGCACCCAGCTCATCAGATGGTGCTGCACCGCTGGATCGCGTCCCCATCCTGCTTGCACATCAAACACAAACCCCCACACACAGAACACTGCCAGTGCGTAAGGCAGCCAAACCACCCAACAAAAAACACGCCTCGCATGAGACGTGTTCTTGGTGGTTGTGTCAGCGGTCTTCACCGCCTCAGTCTACAGCAGGACGCAAGTGCCCGCTTTACTGCCCCTGCGCCAAGCTATACCCCTTGATCCCATCAAACGTCCGCAGCAGTTCAAAACTGCAGATCGTGAACTTCTCCGCGATCTTGTCCATCAGCGCGACCGCTCGGCTCTGGCCGATGGTCCCCACCGGCAGATCCTTCTTCAGCTCAAACCGCACGCGGTAATAGTCCACGCACTCGGTGTACACGCTGCCCGTGGGCCACACCTGCGTGCCGCGATTGCTGATCAGCGTCAGGCTGAACGGCGTGTCCGCACAGCACCGCTGCATCTCTTCCGCCACGCTCGCTGGAGCAAGCGGCGTATCGAGGTAGATATCACACCCCACCACATGCGTGATGACATTGGTAAACGTGCGAATCACCTGCTGTCCGGCAGGGCGAGCGCTCTTCTCGATCGCCCACGAACCCTGCTCGGGCACCGGCACAGCGGGCACGGTCTCGGGCTTGCTGCCCAGCTTGCCGATGATCGCCTGCGTGAACTCCTTGGTGCCCACCGCAGGCTTGTAGTTCTTCATCGTCGGGTCACCAAAGTCACCCGTGTGCACGCCGCTCTCCAGCGCCGCCAGCAGCGCGTTCTCAATCTGTGCCGCCTGCTTCAGCAGCCCCACATGGCGCAGCATCATGATGCCGCTCAGAATCAGGCTCGTCGGATTCGCGATGCCCTTGCCCGCGATATCCGGCGCCGTGCCGTGCACCGCTTCAAAGATGCTGATGTGCCGGCCGATGTTCGCCGAAGGCGCAAAGCCCAGACCACCCACAAGCCCCGCACACAAGTCACTCACGATGTCACCCTGCAGATTGGGCAGCACGATCATCTGATACTGCTGGGGCTTCACCACGAGGTTCATGCACAGTGCATCGACGATCACATCGCCCGTTTCAATCTCCGGAAAGTCCTGCGCGGTGCGCTTGAAGCGCTCCAGGAACAGGCCGTCCGTCATCTTCATGATGTTGGCCTTGTGGCCGCAGTGCACCTTCTTGATGCCCATCTTGCGAGCCGTCTGGAAGGCGTAGCGATGCACCTGATCGCACCCTGGCGCGCTGATCAGTCGCTTGCACTGAATCATGTCATTGCTCAGCCGGTGCTCGACGCCGCCATACGTGTCCTCGATGTTCTCGCGGACGATCGTCATGTCGAGGTTGATGCCGGCCTTGCTGTACACCGTCGTCACACCCGGCAGCGTCTTGAAGTGCCGGAAGTTCGCGTACGCATTGAACATCTTGCGCAGCGTCACGTTGATGCTCTTGCCGCCGCCACCCTTGGGCGTTTCCATCGGCCCCTTGAAGAGGATGCCGCAATCTTCGGTGGTGCGAATCGCCGGATCAGTCATGCCGCGCGAGTCGCCCTTGTCAAAGACGCTCTTGCCCATCTCAACGTTGACGAAATCAACGTGATCATGGACCTTGGCTTCGCGAAACAGGTCCAACGTGGCCTGCATGATTTCAGGACCGATTCCGTCTCCCGCCGCCAGTGCGATCATGGGCTTGCTCGACATGTCAAACTCCTGCCGTCACTCGCCCACCTTCCGTTGCGGGGGCGAAGACGCAAAGTGCGAACGACCGGCTCCGTTGTCCGGCGTACCACATGGTAGGAAAGCGTTGACGCATCGGCGGCGCGAGACAGCGAGACGCGGAGTTCTGTGTCGGGTTTGCAGCTCTTATCATCGTGATGACACGTGCGCACGTGCGTGCATCGCATGACACGGCCTGCAAATCGCGCCGCTTCACCCGCTCCCATGCCACGCGTCTCCACCATCGACATCATCGCCAACGCCGAAGTGTCGCTCGTGTATCCCGCGGAGACACGTTTGCTGCCTTGGCGTCCTGAATGGGTGCGTCGGCTCGCACGCAAACACGCGCTGCTGGCGGAACTCGTCTTCGGGCTGGTGCCTGTGCTGACGATTCCCGCCATCGTTCTTGCCGTGTGGCTGTGGGCCAGCTTCAAGACGCCTGGCATGCCGGCGATGTACGCAGGGAGCCTGGTCGCGATGGTGGGCGTGCTGAGGATTCTGTTCACGCTGCGAAAGCGTGATGTGCTGCGTCACCTCGCCGCGACACGACGAGCGCGGCTCGCACCCACACGCAACCTGATAAAGCCTGTGCTCACCCGAGAAATGGCCGCCGAGCGCATCGCCGCTCGCCATGCGTACCGCGCCGCGATGGAGAGATCGCAGTGTGTCTTCGGCTGGCGATGGCTGCAGGCCGACGCGAGAAACGCCGCGCGGCTGTCAGGCGCGATGTATGTGCTGGCGGGCGCCGCGATCATGTGGACGGGCAGCACGTCGCTCATCGTCGTCGCGTTCGTGGCAGCAGGCATGGCAGTCGCGGCACATGCCATGCTGCGTACACGCTTGCTACCCAACCTCAGCAAGTTCACCGACGTCCAGCGCTCCACGAATCAGTGCCCCCACTGCGACTACGACCTCTCCAGCGTCGAGCACGATCAGTCGCTACTCCGCGAAGGCATCCACGCCGGTCCCGCCCGCTGCCCCGAGTGCGGCACGCACTACCCGCTGTTGCCACCTGCAACGCCCGAAGAAGTGATGTGCTGGGACCGCCGCGTGCGCACGCGATTCGAGCCGCCCGCGTGGTGGCGCATGCGCGAAACGCGATGAGCAATCCGCGCACGAAATGAAAAACGGACGCCTCGCAGCGTCCGTTTCATTTCGTGTGAGATTTGGCTTTAGCCCATCGCCATCGTCATGAGGAACTCGGCGTTGGTCTTCACCTTCTTCAGCTTGCCCTTCATGAGTTCCATCGCTTCCACGACGTTCATGTCGGCGAGCACCTTGCGCAGGCGGTGCACCAGTTCCAGTTCCTTGGGGTCCAGCAGCAGCTCTTCGCGACGCGTGCCGCTGGCGGGAATGTCGATGCACGGATAGATGCGCTTGTCCATCAGCTTGCGATCAAGGTGGAGTTCGCTGTTGCCCGTGCCCTTGAACTCTTCGAAGATGACTTCATCCATCTTGCTGCCGGTGTCCACCAGCGCCGTCGCGATGATCGTCAGGCTGCCACCCTTTTCAATCGCGCGAGCCGCGCCGAAGAACTTCTTGGGCCGCTGCAGGGCGTTGGCATCAAGACCACCCGTCATGATGCGGCCGCTGTTGCTGGTCTCGCTGTTGTACGCGCGAGCCAGACGTGTGATGGAGTCCAGGAAGATGACGACGTCATCACCGAACTCAACCATGCGCTTGGCCTTCTCAATCACCATCTCCGCAACCTGCACGTGGCGGTGGCTCTGCTCGTCAAACGTGCTCGCCACCACTTCCACGCCGCCCGTCACGTTGCGGCGGAAGTCCGTCACTTCTTCCGGACGCTCGTCCACCAGCAGCACGATGATCTTCGCCTTGGAGAAGTTCTTGCTGATGGCCTTGGTCATCTTCTGCAGCAGCACCGTCTTGCCGGTGCGGGGCGGAGCGACGATCAGCGCACGCTGACCAAAGCCCAGCGGCGCGACCAGGTCCACGATGCGGCACTCAATCTCATCCGGCGCGGTCTCAAGCACAAACCGGCGCTCGGGGTGCAGCGGCGTGAGATCTTCAAAGTTGATCAGCTTGCTGATGACCTTGGGGTCGCGCCCGTTCACCGCGTCAACCTTCAGCAGCGCGAAGTTGCGGGCGTTGTCCTTGGGCGGACGAATCCAGCCGCGAACCTGCATGCCGCGACGCAAGCCATGCTTGCGAATGAGCGACGCGCTCACGTAGATGTCATCGGGTCCGTGCAAGTAGCTCTGCTCGGGGCTGCGCAGGAAGCCGAAGCCATCAGGCATGATTTCCAGCGTGCCTTCACCAATCAGCAGACCCTGCCGCGCGGCGCGGGCTTTGAGCACCTTGAAGATCAGTTCCTGCTTGGGCGTGCTCTGATACTCGGTGAAGCCTTCCTTGTCCGCCAGTTCGTGAATCTGCGGCAGGCTCATGTCCTGCAGTTGATTCGCGTGGAGCGTCTGCGCCAGGCTCGCCGGATCGGCGTTCGCGATGGCGCGTTCGAGCTCCATCGCTTCGCGTTCAAGTTCTTCATCGCTGGGCAGCGTGGGATCAAAGCGCTGCGCGCGGTTCGGCCCGCCGCTATGGGGCTGGTTGTTGTAGTTGCCTCCGCCCCCACCACCACCGCCGCCACCGCCAAAGCCCGGGGCGCCGCCACCACCGCGACGACGCTTCTTCTTGCGACGGAAGCGATCGCCGCCGTACGGATCGTTGCCGTACTGCTGGACGCCACCATACTGGCCGCCTTGGTTGTAACCGCGGTCACCTCGATCGCCACGATCGCCGCGTTCATCGCGACGTTCGCCGCCGCCGTTGCCGGCATTGCCGCCATTACCACCGTTTCCGCCGTTGGCTGCGCCACCGGCGTTGTCTTGCTGCTGGCCGGCGTTTTCCGCACGCGGACGATCTTCGCCGCGCTCTTCGCGCCGTTCATCGCGACGCTCGGGTCGATCGTTCCAATCCTCGCGGCGTTCGGGCCGTTCATCACGACGCTCACCGCGCTCATCGCGCCGATCTTCACGCCGATCAAAGTCCACGCGTTCAACGCGCTCCCCGCCCCTTTCGCCTGAAGGCCGATCTCCGGAAGGCCTATCGCCCGAAGGCCGTTCACTCGCGGGCCGATCGCCGCTGGGTCGTGCGGGGCGTGCATCGCCGCCGCCGCCGCCACCCGGCCAATCCGTGCGCGCCACGCGGCGCGGCTCGCCGCCGTTCCAGCCGCCACCCAACGTGCGCGGCGGCGGAGCCGGCATGGGGCGATCTTCACGGCGATCGTCCCGTCGATCTTCGCGAGGAGTTTCCACGCGGCTCTCGGCGCGAGCTTCACTGCGACTTTCCGTGCGCGCCTCACTGCGGGCCGAACTCTTCTCGGCCTTCTCGGGCTTGCTCTCCACCGCGTCGTCGGCCTTCGCCTTCTTGCGCGTGGTCTTGGCTTTGCTTTCGCCCTTCTTGTCATCAACCGACTGGCTGGCACGTGGCATGATTGAGTTTCTCTCGCGGTAGAACTGTGAATGAAAGCTGAGAGGGATCGCGCGAGAAGACGCGACCTGTGTGCACGACTGACAGGCTTGTCGACGCGACAGATGGCTGCGGCGACTTCACCGTTTCTGCATATGCATGCGCCATTCACTCTCGCGTGCACGCTTGAAAAAGCGACCACGCCGTTGACGCATGGACCTGCCCCGATCTCCACCTCGCACCAAAATCACCGGCTTCGCGCAACGCCTTCGACGCTGCTGACACCTTCACGTTGTGTGCGGGGAGAAGCGGACTCTCTAAAACGCGCTGGTGTGCGGCCTATTTCGCACAACTCACCATGCGCTTCCGGCGGAAGCAAGCCGCCGGGTCCGTGTCAGTATACCACCCGTCCTATCCGCACGCCAACCCGCCGGAGTCGCAAAATCCACCCCGCCCCCGACATTTTCACTTTGTCGCGTTCCGTCACACCCGCGTGAGACGCGCGTATTCCAGCACCAGCGTCTTGGTGCCAGCTTCACGAAACTCGATCACCGCGCGGGCCTGAGCCCCGGGTGTCACACTCTTGACGGTGCCCAAACCAAATTGGGGGTGACGCACAGTACAGCCTGCCGGGAACTGACCCGCGATGCCGCCCACGGCGCGCGGGGCGCTGGACGGAGCAGGACGCGCCGGCCGGCCTGCGCCAAACTCCACATCTTCGCCGCGACCTTCATTCCACTCGGCACCAAGATCAGCGAAGGTGTCGCTCTGGTCGCTCACGCGCAGGTACTGCTGAGGCAACTCCGCCAGGAAGCGGCTGGGCACCGTGCGCTCGGGTGTACCGCGCATCGTCCGATACTTCGCCGCCGTCATCAGAAGGCGTTGCATGGCCCGCGTGATGCCGACGAAACACAGTCGGCGTTCTTCTTCCATCTCGGCGTCACTGGGGCTGGTCACCGCACGGCTGTGTGGCAGCAGCGCTTCTTCCATGCCCACCATCGCGACGGCGGGGAACTCAAGGCCCTTGGCGGCGTGCAACGTCATGAGCGTGACGCTGCCTTGCGACGGGTCCACTGCGTCGGCGTCAGCCACGAGCGCGATGCTCTCGAGATAGGCCCGCAGCAGCGCGAGCAGCGGCGGCGTGGAGGTCGCGCGCGTTGGGATGTCCATCGCAGCGTCGCTCGTCGGGTCGTACTCAAGCTCAAACTGGCGTGCGCTGCTCACCAGTTCCGCGAGATTGTCCAGACGCTCCTCGTCGGTTTCGCTCTTGCTTTGCGCCGCCTGTTTGCGGTACATCTCTTCGATGCCTGACTCTTTGATCACGCGGTCAACCAGATCCGCGAGCGAACCGCTGACGGTTGCGCCCAAAAACGTGCCCGCGCCGGTCCACGCGTCGTAAGTCTGCACAAACTTCTGCACGCTCGCGACGGCGCGGGCGTTGAGCATGTCCGCCGCGCTCCACGATGTATCGACGCGTCGGCAGATTTCCAGCAGCGGCACGCCAGCACGGGTCGCTTCGAGCTGCAGCTTGTCGACCGTTGCGTCGCTGATGCCGCGCGCAGGCGTGTTGATCACGCGCTCCAGCGACACATCATCCGCGGCGTTGGCGACAACCCGCAGATAGCCGATGGCGTTCTTCACTTCCTCGCGGTCATAGAAGGCGGTACCGCGAGCGATGGTGTAGGGAATGTTGGCTTCACGGAACGCTTCTTCGAGCACACGCGACAGCGCGTTGGTGCGGTAGAAGACGGCCATGTCTTTCCACGCGAGTGCCTGAGTGCCCGAGTGCCCGAGTGCTGCAGACGCAACCGAACTTCCTTTGTCCGCTGCGGCACTCTTCTCATGCAGCTTCTTCATCCAATCCGTCACCAAGCGCGCCTCGTGACGTTCGTCGCGGCAGAGGATGGCGTCGACGTGGTCGCCGCCGGACTTCTTGGTGAACAGATCCTTGTGCTTGCGGCGCTTGTTGTTGCGAATGAGCGTGTCGGCGACGGCGAGAATCGGCGCGGTCGAACGGAAGTTCTCGCCCAGCGGAATGGTTTTGCAACCGGGATAGTGATGCTCGAAATCAAGGATGTTGGAGATGTCTGCACCGCGCCAGCCGTAGATGGCCTGGTCGGGATCACCCACGACGCAGATGTTGGCGACGCGGCCATTGGCAGCTTTGCCACCTTCACCCGCGATGAGACTGGCGATGACAAACTGTGCCTTGTTCGTGTCCTGATATTCGTCCACCATGACATACTGCCAGCGCTCGCGCAGCTCTTCGCGGACTTCCTGCTTCTCTTTCAGCATGCGCGCCGTCAGCAGCAGCAGGTCATCAAAGTCGACGGCGTTCGCTGCCCGCAGGGCTTTTTCATAGCCGACGTAGATCTTCGCGATGTTGCGGCTGGAAAAATCCATCGCTTGTGCCGCGTACTCGGCTGGACCCATCAACTGGTTCTTGGCGTTGCTGATGGCGCTGAGCACGCTGCGCGGCGGGAAGTTGCTGGTGGACAACTGGCACTGCTCGATCACTTTCTTGACGAGCGAACTCTGGTCGCCGCTGTCGTAGATCGAGAAGTCTTCCTTGAGGCCCGCCGCGACGGCGTAGCGACGCAGTAGCCGGGCGCAAAGGCTGTGGAACGTGGTGACGGTGAGGCCGCGCATCTGGCGGCTGTCGCTGCCGCCCAGAATGTGCGTGACGCGTTCACGCATTTCGCCGGCGGCTTTGTTCGTGAAGGTCAGGGCGAGGACCTGCCAAGGCGGGATGCCCAGCACGTTGATGAGATACGCGATGCGACGCGTGATGACGCGGGTCTTGCCGCTGCCTGCAGCGGCAAGCACGAGCACGGGACCTTCGGTCGTCACAACCGCGAGCTTCTGCGGCTCAGTCAGGCCTTCGGTGAGCGAAGCGGGATCGATGCGAGGCTGCGCGTACGGACGCGGTGATGCGCCGTCGGCGTGGGGCGGTTCCACATGCACGGGGCTGCCGCTGAGCCAACTGGGCGTGAGAGCGTCGTCGTTGTCGTGCAAGGTGGAACCGTCGTGCATCGGGGCATCGCTCCGCGAAGGGGCCACGCGCCGCTCCGTCGGCGCGAGGAAACAGCGTAGCGCGTTATGCGACGACCCGCGTCATTGTTATGCGACGATGGGGCGTCAGATAACGCATGTAACTCCTTATTGAACATGCATTTAAGATCGTTTTTCCTTGCACTCACACCCGCTTCGGTGTAGGTTTACCTCGTGGCCGACGCGCACGAGCGCGCAGGGTCATAGCGCACCAGCGAGGAACGCGCTGCGTTAGTTCATTGATCCGCGAAAGCGGCTCAGAGTAGGAGAGAGAAATGTTTGCACGGAAACTGCTCACCGGGATCGGTGCGCTTGCTGTGGCCGCTTCGATGGCCTCGGCAGCGGAGTATCAATGGAATTGGACGGCGGCACAGGGCGGCGTGAACAACGCCGGCGGCGTGTTCGAGACGATCAACGCATCGTACGACAGCACGAGCCAGCGTTTTGTGTGGGACGTGGTGTTCAGCAACCAGGTGACGCGCGGCTACACGCTCGCGGTGAACACCGGTCCGAACCCCAAGGGCCACGCGGGCGAACTCGCGCTGATTCACTTCGATGCGACGAATCTGGGCACCCCCAAGGTGACGGCGTACGCGTACAACGGCCAGAACGCGATCAACAGCTGGATCGACGGCAACGGCGCGGTCGCGGGCAACCAGACTCCCGACATCATCAAGAGCGCGAGCGACACGAGCTGGATCAACACGGCCAGCGTGACGGACGCGGCGGGCAAGCGTCGCTTCCTGCTGGACGTGAACGTCGCGAGCATTAACGGTCACACGCCGCTGTACCCCAGCGGTCAGAATGACTGGACGGGCGTGCAGTTCAGCAACATGATCGGTCTGTGGTTCCACACGTTCACCGGTCTGAACACGACGTACGGCAACCAGGGCCAACTGTCCGACTGGAACTACAACCAGGAGGGCTGGTTCGATGCTTCCAACATTCAGACGATCATCGTGCCGCTTCCGGCAGGTGCGTGGATGGGCATGGCGGGTCTGATCGGCGCGGGCGTGATTGTGCGCAAGCGTCGTGCAGCGATGAAGTGATTGCGAGTGACACCTGCGAGAGCGGGTGTCGCTTTTTGGTGAGGCATTGGGCATTTGGCAATAGGGCCAAGACAGCAAAGGCAAGGCGAAACCGGGGCCGCGTTGGCGGCTTCGGTGCGTTTTGGGGGATGGAGCAGGCTGTCAATTTCCGCGTGCGTGGGATGATCGGCCGCACTTGGCCCGGAGGGGCCAAGTGGGTAAGCGGCTTGCGCACCGGAATTGGCGGGCTTGGGCTTGTCGAGCTTGCGCTCGACATCGTGGCGTGATCCACGAGGGCTTTGGGAATTCGGCCGCCCGGGACGGGCGGCCCACCTCCAAAGTTGTCCAAGACCGCTGGTGGATGGTTCGGTTGGGACCAAGTCCGTGTTCGCTCGATCATCGGGCGCGTTGGGGGCTTTGTCGCCGTCGACTTGGCTGCCCAAATGCCGCCGCTTAAAGCGAACAGAGGAACTTGGTGACTCGTGACGGGCCACCAGATGCGCATTTTCGCAGAATGTCTGGTGTGATGCAAGAAGAATCGGGGCCGAGGACATGGATTGAGCGCACAAACCATGTCCAACATGCAGAAATTCTGCATGGGCGTCGATCAGCCGAGTTGTTCGATGGCTTGGTCGACGTTCTTTACCTGCGTGATGTCGATGCTCAGTTGTTTGGCGAGAGCTTTGGCGTCTCTGGTTGCGGGACAAAGGACGCGGGCGCAACCGAGGCGGGCGGCTTCACGGATGCGTTGCTCCAAGTGCGGGACGTTGCGGACTTCGCCGCTGAGGCCAACTTCTCCGAGTGCGCAGGTGCGCGGTGGGATGGGTTTGCGGTAGTGTGCGCCGGCGATGGCGAGGAGCAGCGCGAGGTCGCTGCTTGGGTCCAGGACTTTGAGGCCTCCGACGCTGCTGGCGAAGATGTCGCGGTCGGCGAGGCGCAGGCCGGCGTGCTGCTCGAGGACGGCGATGAGCATGGCCATGCGGTTGGCGTCGAGGCCTGAGCACTTGCGTTTGGCGGCTCCGAGGAAGCCGGTGGCGGTCAGGGCCTGCACTTCGACCATCATGCAGCGTGTGCCGGTCATGACGGGGGTGAGGACGCAGCCGGGGCGCGGCTGGTCGTGAGCGCCGATGGCGGCGATGACGCCGCCTTCTTCGAGTTCGCGCAGGCCTGTGCCTGTCATTTCGAAGAGGCCGATTTCAAGCGTGCTGCCGAAGCGGTTCTTGACGGTGCGGACGACGCGGTGGCTGTGGGTGCGATCGCCTTCGAAGCTGAGGACGACGTCGACCAAGTGTTCGAGGAGGCGCGGGCCGGCGAGCTGGCCGTCTTTGGTAACGTGGCCCACGAGGACGACGGCGATGTTGGCCATTTTGGCGAGGTAGACGAGTTCGGCACAGCAGCGGCGGAGTTGCGTGACGCTGCCTGGCGCGGCGGTGATGTCGCCTCGATAGATCATCTGTACAGAGTCGATGACCAAGACGCGCGGCTGAACTTTGCGGGCTTGCTCGACGATGCGCGCGAGGTTGGTGTCGTGGAGAAGGAAGAGTGCCTGAGTGCCGGAGTGCGAAGAGGAAGTACCGGAGTGCCGAAGAGAGGAAGTACCGGAGGGAAGGCGCGTGGTTGCGTCCGCTGCTTGAAGCGGCGTGAGCTCTGCATCGTTGAAGGCGATGCGTTTGGCGCGCATGGCAACTTGTTCGACGCTTTCTTCGCTGCTGACGTAGAGGACTTTGGTACCTTGGCTGGCCCAGGCGCGGGCGGCTTGGAGGAGGAGGGTGCTTTTACCGATGCCGGGCTCGCCGCCCACGAGCACTGCGCTGCCTGGGACGAGGCCTGCGATAGATTTGTCGTTGAGGGTGGAGAGGCCCAGCGTGCGATCGAACTCGCGCAGGCCTGTGGGCAGGCGTTCGATGTTGGTGGGAGCGGCATCGACATCTGCCAGCGCGACTGCCCCGGCGGCGGGCGCGGCTGCGAGTGCGTCGGGCTCCGCGTCGGCGGCGGACTGGACCTGCGTCCACGCGAGTGCGCTCATGCGCTGGGGGTCTTTCTCACTGGAGGGGTCGATGGTGGATTCCTCGAGTGAGTCCCAGGTGTTGCAGTCGGGGCATTTGCCCATCCACCTTTGCTGGGTGGCTCCGCAACTGCGGCAGATGTAAACCTTGCGCACTTTGGCCATGAGGGAGGTTATCGAGCCTGACGGGTTGATTGTGTGGCCGCGGAATTTGTGCGCACAGACGGGTGAGACTCACTTATGAACGGCGGCGCGACGATGGAGAGGGCGTGGGACGTGGAACTGAAGAGAAGTCGGCGCGGGGACGCCGCTCGGGCATGATTCTTGCGCCGGGCATGGCGGTGATGCGCAACCTGCGGGTTCTGCCCAAGTTCATTGTCATTGCGTTGTGCTTTGCGTTGCCGCTGGGGTGGCTGCTGAGCAGCTATGTGCGTGAACTGAACGAGAAGATCGCGTTCAATGCGAAAGAGCTGGAGGGCGTGGCGTACTTGCAGGGTCTGGCACCGGTCATGCGTGTGCTGGAGCGCGGGGATGATGCCACGGCGGAAGAGTTGACGCAACTGCGCCAAGCAGTGAAGGCGATGGATGCGGTGGATGCGAAGTATGCCGCGCGACTGCAGACCAGCGGTCGTTGGACGAGCATCAGCGCGCGGCTGGAGACAGCGCGGGGCGAGCAGTTCGAGCCACTGCTGCGTGAGGTTGCGGGGCTGGTGTCGCATGTGGGTGACACATCGAACCTGATTCTGGACCCGGAGCTGGACACCTTCTATCTGATGAACTCGGTAATCGTGACGCTGCCGACGATTGCGCAGAACACGGCGAGCGTGCATGAGATCATCGAGCAGCCGGCACCATCGCAGGGGGACAAGCTGCGGGCGCTGGGCGCTATCGATGAGCAGTGGCAATCGACGGTGCGCGGGTTGCGGGTGGCGATGCGGACGCGGCCTGAACTGAGCGAAGAGCTGGAACCGGTGATTGAACGGCTGAGCGTGCACCTGGCCGAGCTTGCGAACAGCAATGAAGCGAAGCATGCGAACTTGTCCGGGTTCGCGGATGAGATGTGGGGCCTGTATGAGACGTGCAACATGCAACTGCACGGGCTGATTTCCCGGCGTGTGGCGGGATATGACGCAACGCAGCGGTTTGTCGTGACGGTGACTGCGCTGGGCGGCCTGCTGGCGGTGTATCTGGCGATGGCGCTGGTGGCGGATGTGAAGCGCACGGTCACGCGCATCGGGTTTGTGGCGGCGGAACTGGATGCGGGACGGTTTGCTGACTTGACGGCGACGAGCCGCGATGAGATCGGGGAAGTGACGGCGAGCGTGGCGCGGATAGCGCAGCGGATGAAGGGCGAGCGCGACCAACTGGTGCAGGAAGTAGTGACGCGGGTGCAGGCGGAAGCGGAACTGCGCGCGAGCGAGCGGAAGATTCGCGAGATGGCTGACGCTCTGGCGGCGGTCGTGAAGCAGATGGACGCGAAGGGGAATGTGTCGTTCGTCAACCGCTTTGCGACGGAACTGACGGGGCATGATGCGGGTCAGTTTGTGGATCAGCAGTGGCGCGGGATGGTGCATGAAGATGATCGCGAGCGGGTGATGACGGTGGTGCAACAGGCTCTGCTGCGGCAACAAGCGTATGAAGTTCGCTACCGCGTGAGGACGGCGAAGATGGAGCAGCGCTGGCTGCTGGAGCGCGGCGTGCCGACGCAGGACGCGAGCGGCGCGATGAGCGGGATGATCTGCTGCGCGACAGACATGACGGATCTGCTGACGGCGGAAGAACACCTGCGGTGGCAGGCGCGCGAGCTTGAGAAAGCAGTTGAACTGGCGGAAAGCGCTAGCAAGGCGAAGAGCAACTTCCTGGCGAACATGAGCCACGAGATTCGCACGCCCATGAATGCGATTCTGGGGTACTCGGATCTGCTGCTGGACCCGATGCTGTCGGGCGATGACCGCGCGAGCCATGTACACACGATTCGGCGGAATGGTGATCACCTGATGGCGATCATCAATGACATTCTCGACATCTCGAAGATTGAAGCGGGCGAGATGCGCGTGGAAAAGATCGCGTGCGAGCCCATGCATGTTGTTGAAGAGGTGCGGTCGCTCATGCAGGTGCGGGCACGAGATCGCGGGCTTGCGCTGCATGTGACCATGCACACGGATGTTCCCAGCATGGTTATCAGCGATCCGATGCGCGTGCGGCAGGTGCTGATCAACCTCGTAGGAAATGCGATCAAGTTCACGAACAGCGGCAGCGTGTCGGTTGGTGTGTGGTTTGAACAGGGCAACCGGCTGCGGTTTGATGTGACGGACACGGGCATTGGCATGTCGCCCGAGCAAATGTCGCGGTTGTTCAAGCCCTTTGCACAGGCGGATGACAGCATGTCGCGGCGGTTTGGCGGCACGGGGCTGGGGCTGGCGATCTGCAAGCGGCTTGCGAGCATGATGGGCGGCGATGTCACGGCGCAGAGCGCACCGGGTGTGGGCAGTTGCTTTACGTTCACGATTCATGCGCCGGCGACGAGTGATGCCAAGATGTTGCCCGCTTCGGCGGAAGCGCATGTTGCGCTGGCGCAGCCTCCGTCTGCGCCGACGACGGGCAAGGTGCTGCAAGGCGTGCGCGTGCTGCTGGCGGAAGATGCACCGGATAACCAGCGGCTGATCGGGCATCACCTGCGAGTTGCGGGCGCGGAAGTGACGCTTGCGGAGAATGGGAAGATCGCAATTGAGGTGGCGATGCAGCAGCGTGAGAATCGCACGCCCTTTGATGTGATCTTCATGGATATGCAGATGCCAGAGATGGATGGGTATACGGCGACGAGTCTGCTGCGCGAGCGCAGGTATACGGGTCCGATCGTTGCGCTGACGGCGCACGCGATGGCGGATGATCGCGAGCGATGCCTTGTGGCTGGATGTGATGACTATCTGACAAAGCCTGTGGAAAAGGCGAAGCTGGTGGGCATGGCGAGTGTGTGGGCACAACGGGCTGCGCAAAGAGGTACCGAGCGGGCGGCGTGAAGTGGCGAAATGCTTCGATACAGGAACGGGGTCTTCAAGCGTTCTTCAGAGAACGCCGACTTAGGGGCCGGGAAGTGCGGATGCAATTGTTATGAGTGCGACGACGGATTACATTCTCTTTGTCGCGGCGTGCACGGGGCTGTTTGCTCTGGTGCAGTTGATAATGCGACGCACGCACACCAAGCGGCACCTGCCGTGGTGGTCGTGGGCGGTGCTGGGTGTGATTCTGGGGCCGACGATTCACATTGCGCGAGATCGCGAGCATGCGAAGAAGCTTGACATTCAGCAGTCGATGAGCGGCATGGGGCCGACGTATGTGGCTGAACTGGTTGATGCGGGGTATCTGGGTCTGTCGCTTGACACGCCTGCGGATAATCCGACGTATCTGCGACTGATTGAGAAGCAGAAGCTGTGGCTGTCGCTGAATCCGAGCATTGCGGATGTGTACACGTTTGTGCGGACGCCGGAGGGTCCGGCGGCGCTGCTGCTGGACTCGGAGACGGATTACAACCGCGACGGGAAGTATGAAGGCGAGACCGAGTCGCGGACGGCGATCGGTGAGCTGTATGAGGAAGAAGATGAATCACTGACGCGAGCGTTCGGAGGCGTTGAGACGTTTAATGACGAGGTGTACGCCGATCGCTGGGGGACGTGGATCAGTGCGAATTATCCAGTGTTCAATGCGGACGGCAGCGTGCACTCGGTGTTTGGGATTGACTTTCCGGCGTCGTCGTGGGTTACGGCGATGGCGGAATCGCGGCGTGCGGTGCTGCTGGTGGGCGGCGTGATGGTGCTGCTGCTGCTGGGCGTGGCGGGCGTGTATGTGGTGATGGGTGAACTGGTGCGCCAGCGCGAGATGGAAAAGGAACTGGCGGAGAGCGATGCGAAGAACGCGCACGCCTTGGC
Organism: Phycisphaerae bacterium; assembly: GCA_046316615.1. Taxonomy (GTDB): domain Bacteria; phylum Planctomycetota; class Phycisphaerae; order Phycisphaerales; family UBA1924; genus BJHL01. The sequence goes on along the minus strand of JBKDAN010000016.1, from coordinate 32,071 downwards.
GGATGCGCGCAGCGAGTTTCTCGCGAACATGAGCCACGAGATTCGCACGCCCATGACGGCGATCCTGGGATATGCCGAACTGCTGATGCATGAAAGCTCGCTGACGGACGATGAGCGGCGGGCGCACGTTGTCACGATTCGGCGGAACGGCGAGCACTTGCTTGGGCTGATCAACGATGTGCTGGATCTGTCGAAGATCGAGGCGGGCAAGATGGACGTTGAGTCCATCGTGTGTGCGCCGATTGATGTGGTGCAGGATGTGGTGAGCCTGCTTGCGCTGAAGGCGAAGCACAAGAAGCTCACGCTGAAGGCGGAGTTCGCGTTTCCGCTGCCGGCGACGATCACGAGTGATCCGCTGCGGCTGCGACAGATTCTGGTGAATCTGTGCAGCAATGCGATCAAGTTCACGAAGCAGGGCGATGTGACGATTCGCGTGCATCATGACGCGGCGAACGGGCTGATGCGATTTGATGTGGTGGATACGGGCGTCGGGATGACAGCGACGCAGGTCGCGAAGATCTTCGGCGCGTACTCGCAGGCGGACGCCAGCACGGCACGGCAGTTTGGCGGCACTGGTCTGGGGCTCAACATCTCCAAGCACCTGTCGAAGCTGCTGGGCGGTGATGTAACGGTGACGAGCGAACCTGGCAAGGGCAGCACGTTCAGCGTGGCAGTGCGCACGGGTGATGTCACCCATGTGACGACGTTGACGGCGATGCCTGATGTGAACACGAACGCGCAGACTTCGAGCACCAGCGATGCACCGGCGCTGCATTGCCGTGTGCTGCTGGCGGAAGATGCGGTGGACAATCAGCGGCTGATGAGCTTTTTGCTGCGGAAGGCTGGGGCGCAGGTGGAGCTTGCGGAGACCGGCGTGCAGGCACGCGATGCGGCGCGCGAGGCGTTTGTGAAGGGCAGGCCCTTCGCCGTGGTGCTGATGGACGTGGAGATGCCTGAGATGGATGGATTGACCGCGACGCGTGAACTGCGCGCGACGGGATACACGCTGCCCATCGTGGCGCTGACGGCGCACGCGCTGGCAAGCGAGCAGGAGAAGGCTCGCCAAGCGGGGTGTGATGATTACCTCACCAAGCCTGTCAACAAGCAGCAACTGATCGCGACGGTGGCGAAGTTTGCGGCGGGGACGCGAGTCCGCAAGGCGGCGTGAATAACGCGGCGAGCAGCGGTGCAAATTGACGCTGATACTGATTCCCGCGAGCACGTGGAGTTGGGGCACGAAAAGAGCCCCTCGTCGGAAGACGAGAGGCTCTGGGCATGAGCATGGCGCGGCGTGCGTCAGTCGCACTGTCCGCCGGCAAGCACGCGGAAGAACGCGATCACATCAGCATCTTCCGGGTAGACATCGTTGTTATTGAAATCAATGTCATTGCACTGCTGGCACGTCGCGCCGGCGAGCACGTTCATGAAGTCAATGACATCGAAGTCCTCGGGGTAGACGTTGTTGGCGTTGAAGTCGATGCTGTCGCACCCGACGTTTCCGACAAGTGTGATTCTGGTGCGATACGTATCCACGCCGGGGGCCTGAATCATGCTCTGTGTGGCGAACATCACGCCCGAATCCAGAGCCACGCATTGCTGCCAGTTGTCGCCACCTTCGGTACGGAGGAGTTCAAAGCCGCTTGGATCGAGAACAGCACCAGTCGGCGAAACGCGAGCGGCGTAGATGTCGGTTCGCTCGTCGTAGTTGGGATGATGCCGCTGGTCTTCCCAGGCGAGAAGAAACACACCGTTCATCCACGCAACGGTCGGACGCAACTGTCGGCGAGGTGCGTTCACGACAGTGAACGCGGGACCGGCGAAGGTAAAGTCGGCGTTGAGCATGCGGGCGGCGATGGAGTTGTCAGCGCTGGCGAGGGAGTTGTTGCGCCAGGTGTAGAGGTACTTTCCCGTCTGTGAGTCGCTGAAAGCGATGTCGGGGCTGCCGCCTGAGGCGCCACCCGGCACTTCGGTAGTCGCGATGAGTTCCCCCGCGGCATTGAAGCGAGTAAGCCACAAGCTTGCCTGCGGGTTGATGTGACTCCAGTTGCTCTGGCCGACGATCATCCACTGAGCGGAATCACTCCGCACGCGGACGTTCTGCACGTACCCAGTGGCGACAACCTTGGATGTTGCGTCGAGCACGGTGCCGGTTGGACCGTCTACGCGCTTGAAGTAGCTGTCGATGAACTGCGGCGTGAGGCCGAAGCGCTGAGCGGCGATGCCGAAGTCATCGCCGACGGCGGCGATGGCGGGCTCGAAGCCCGGCATGACGCTGATGGGACTGGCATCGACAAAGTCCCCTTCGGGCGTCATGCGCCGGGCGTAGACAACGTTGCCGGTCGCCCAGGTAATCATGAACACTTCGCCATTCCAAGCGATGCCGGGACGACCGAGATTCAGGCCGGTTGTGACAACGATGGGCTCTGCGTCCAAGATGTCGCCATCGGACTGCAGGCGCGTCACAATGATGCGATCGTCACCGGCGGCGTCGGAGCGATCACTGAGGGTTGCGATGGCGATGAGTTGGCCGGCGCGGGCCATATCCGGCGTGCGATGCATCGCGGGACTTGTGGACAGCACGCTCGACGAAACGATGACATTGCTGGAACTGAATCGAGCGAATTTGACGTCTGATCCGTCGAGTGGCGTCGTGTCACCCCAGACGAGTGCAGCACCACCAGCGGGAAGTGCGGTCGCGCGCGGCGTTGTCATGGTCTGAATCGCGGCGGCGGTGAATTCGACGCCTTCGGGATCGAGATTGACGTTGCTGGGGCTGACGCGAGCAGTACGGATGTTGGCGACACCTGGTTGCCATGCGACGAACCAGTTTGTGCCGTCGTGCGAGATCGAAACATCGCCGCCACTGGGGGAGAGTGTGGACAGCGCGATACCGGCGGGGGTGGTGAGCGTGCCAGCATTGCTCATGACGCTGGCGCGCAGACTGACGAAGTCACTCCAGACGACGAAGAACTGGGCGCCGTTGGCACCGATGTTGGGGCTGCGAGTCACGAAGGTCGCAGCGAGGGGAGAAAGCGAGGGGCTGACGCGACCAGCCTTGTAGGTCGCGGGCGTGTCGCGAAACTCGGTCGCAACGACGAGATACTCACCATTCTGGTAGATCGCGGAGGCGGGGCCGTAGGTCCATTCCATGATCGTGCGCCAGGTCGCATCGATGAAGGTTCCATCGTTGGCGAGACGACGCGCAACGGTGTTGTATCCGTAGAACTCGGGACGCAACTGATCTGTCATCACGATCCAGGTGCCGTTACCGCCAGCGATGTTGAAGTACTGCACGCCGTTGAAGAGCAGAATGCCAGCGGCGTCGAGGGCTTCGCCAGCGGCAGTGACGCGGACGGCGCGAGAGTTCTGGATGAAGTAGCCGTTGGTAGGATCGGGGTCGTAGGAGTCGAAAGCGACAAGCCACGCGGAGCCGTTCCAAGCGACCTTCGGGTTGCGCTGTTCGCCGGCACCGTCGTACACCACAAAGGGTGCGGCATCGAGAGGTTGGCCGTTCGCATCGAGTCGTATCGCGTAGATGTCGCCGTCGCTTTGCAGCGTGTCAGCGTTGGCGGCACGGCGATCAGACCAGACGGCGAGTGTGTGCTGGCCACCGCGGCAGAGCACCGGAGAGGACTGAGCATTGGCAGTGCCATGCAGGACGTTGTCGCCCGGCACGATTCCGGCTTGTTGGACAAGCGGCTGAGCGTTGGCACGAGTTGCTGTGAGCGAGAGGACGACAGCAACTGAAGCGACGGTGGCGAGAGAGAAAGACGGACGAAAGACAGCAGACGCGCGCATGGCGAACCTCCGATGAGCGACTCATCATCGCGCCGGGTTGTGCCCGCAGCCGCTTCTGGAGGTACATGCGTCGATCGGCGGCAGCTGATGTCAGGAATTCTGCAAATCGACTCTCGGAGCGCACGGTGACCTGTCACGCGGCGTGAAGCTGGAGATGACGAGCGTCATGTGGCGCAGCACGTGCAGTTGTCGTTTTCCTGCGAAAAAACGGCGGATCACACACACATTGAGCGTGTCGTACTCCATGGATTTCCCGCCGGATTTCGCCCCGCATCCCGCTACACTTTCGCACTGTTCCGTTTGTCCGCTTTGCGGCGTGCATGGCGCGCCGGTTGGAGGTTTGATACATGACCAAGATGCAGTCCGCTCCCGTGAAGCCTGTCGCGGACATCTCCAAACTTGCCAAGCTGTGGCCCACGCCGCAGGAGATCGGTGACAAGCCGATGATTTGGGTGAACGGTCGCATGGTGCCCAAGAGCCAGGCGATGGTGAGCGTGTATGACCACGGGCTGCTGTACGGTGACGGCATCTTTGAGGGCATTCGTGTGTATCGCGGGAAGATCTTCAAGTGCGAGCAGCACATGGATCGCCTGTACGCGTGCGCGGACAAGATTCACATGAAGATTCCGATCTCTCGTGAAGAGATGATCGCGGTGCAGCGGCACTGCATTGAAGTCAACGGCTTCCAGGAGGGGTACATCCGCCTGGTCGTGACGCGCGGCTTTGGCACGCTGGGGCTTGACCCGCGTCGCTGCCCGGTGCCTGGCGTCATTTGCATCGCCGACCAGATTCGGCTGTATGCGCCGGAGTTTTATGAAGAAGGCATGCGCGTGGTGGTCGCAAAGCGTCCGAAGACGCCGCGTGAGTGTCTGGATCCTCGCGTGAAGAGCCTGAACTATCTGAACAACATTCTCGCGAAGGTCGAAGCGATTGACGCGGGATGCGATGAGGCCATCATGCTGTCGACCGACGGCTGGGTGACTGAGTGCACGGGCGACAACATCTTCGTCATCAAGAACGGCGTGGTGTACACGCCTCCTCACACGACGGGCAACAGCGGCAGTCTTGAAGGCATCACCGAGCGCTTCGTGCGTGAGGAACTGTGCAAGATGTGCGATGTGAAGTGCGTGGTGAAGGAGATGCGTCTGGAAGAAGTGCTGAAGGCTGACGAAGTCTTCCTGACTGGCACGGCGGCGGAGATCATCGCGGTGAACGCGATTGATACCGACGGCCCGGGCACAGGTCCGCGCGTCATCATCGGCAATGGCAAGGAAGGCCCCATCACTAACAAGCTGCGCAAGAAGTTCCGCGAGATCGTGACGAGCGATCACGTGCCGGAGGATTGAGTGCCGCGCAAGGCAGAACGTGTGAACGCCGCGGCGAAGGTCGCGGCGTTTTTTCGTGCTCGTATCTGCAATACACTCCGCATCGGGTTGTCCTCTTTTGCTCGGGAGATTACATGACTTTGGTGAACAACTGGATGAGTTGGGAAGGCGGTTTTGATCTGGTCGCGATGACGCAGGCGGGGCTGCCCATGCCCAACGTGATCGTGCATGTGGCGCGGATGGTGCACACGCCTGTGGGCAGTGCGCCGGCGGGGATGGTGATGATTCCGGGGCCGACGGGGATGCCGGAGGTGATGGGGTTTGTGAGCCCGGATGCGAAGGTGGGCGGGTACTTTGGGCCCAAGATCTTCGCTGGGACGCCGTTTGAGCAGGCGCCGGTGCTGACGGGGACGATTGACATCACAACGGCGCTGCCTGGCAGCGTGAGCGCGACGGTGAAGGTGGGCGGGATGACGATCGCGGCGACGATGAGCGGGCTGGGCGCGCTGGCGAGCCATGTGCGTGCGCCGGCGGCGATGCCGCCATTTGCGCAAATGGTGCTCGAGGCGGTCGCGACATCGGCGACGATGAGCAAGAACGGCCAGAACGTGGCGCTGGTGATTCCCCCCGTGGGCATAAGCGGCGGACCGGCGGCGGTGTGGAGCGCGACGGGCATTTACACGCGGTGATGAAAATCTCGCTTGAAGCCAGTGGTTTTTCGGGCGTTGCGCGTGCCACATGCTGCGAAAGCGGCAGGAAGATGACGCAGGACCGAAAATCAGATTGACTTCTCGGCAATTTACCCGATGATGCGGACCCGGGCAGCCTTTCCCCTCGAAAGGCTGTTTGTTTTTCTGCGTCTGGTCTGGTGCTTCTTTCGGCACATGGTCTTGTCATGTGCTTCGCGGAGGTCTGTATGGCTCGTGCATTGGCATTGGTGTGTGCGGCGGGACTGGCATCGGCTTGCGTCGGTCAGTCGATTGATCAGCTCGAGCATGTGAGTGAGCGGCTGGGTGTGCATCACCACTGCAACTCGCCCACGTGCGGCAAGGCGAATGCGCTGCGCATGCGGATGGAGATGGGCGAGATCGTGACTGATGCGGAGGAGGGGACGGGCGGGTCGTTCACGCGGCGCGAGGCGTTCAGTGATACGGATCTGATCAGCGTGGATCTGGATATTGAGGTGACGCCCACGCCCAACTCATTCATCGCGGGCACGAACGAGATGGTGGTGCGCAGCAATGTGAACGGCCTGACGCAGTTCACGTTCATGCTGCGGCGGCAGTACACGATCTCGAGTGTGACGGTGAACGGCGTGGGCGTGACGCCACCGGCGACGCCTCCGACGAACTCGTACTCGCGGACGGTGACGCTGAACCGCGCGTACAACGCGGGTGAACAGTTCACGATTCGCATCGCGTACAGCGGCGTGCCGGCGAACGTGGGGCTTGGGTCGATCAACTTCACAACGCAGAACGGCGTGCCTGTGATGGCGTCGCTGAGCGAGCCCTACTACGCGGCAACGTGGTGGCCTGTGAAAGACGGTGATGTGTTCGCGCCGGGCAACAACATTGACAAGAGCATCGGGCGTATCTCGATCACCGCACCGGACACGCTCAAGAGCGTGAGCAACGGGTTGCTGGAGAGCACGGACGTGCCTGCCGCGGGCAAGCGGCGGTATCGCTGGCGCACCAACTACCCTACTGCGACGTATCTGTACGCGTTTGGCACGACCAACTACAACCAGTGGACGGTGCCTTACAACTATCCGCTGCCGGGCGGCGGGACGGGCACGATGCCGGTGCAGTTCAGCATCTATCCAACGAACGACACGCCTGCGAACCGAGCGGCGTGGGAGCAGAGCGTGCAGATGCTCGCGACGTTCAGGCCGCTGTTTGGTGAGTATCCGTTTGTGAACGAGAAGTACGGGATCTACCAGTTTCCGTTCGGCGGCGGGATGGAGCACCAGACGTATTCGGGACAGGGCGGGTTTGGATTGTCGCTGACGGCGCACGAGCTGGCGCACCAATGGTGGGGTAACGCCATCACGTGCAAGACGTGGAATGACATCTGGTTCAATGAAGGGCTCGCCAGCTACAGCGAGGTGTTGTGGGAGGAGTTCAGGCCCGGCAGCAGCGGCGCGGCGGCTCGCAACGCTGCGGTCAATGCACGGCGGCCCAGCACGACGAATGACTCGGTGTACGTGTACGACACGACGAACGTGAACCGGATTTTCAGCGGGACGTTCACGTACAACAAGGGATGCTGGGCGATTCACATGCTGCGCGGCATTCTGGGTGATGCGGCGTTCTTCCAGGGGCTGAAGGATCTGCGCACGCAGTATGAAGGCTCGGCGGTGACGACTAATGACTTCCGCGATGCGTTGGAAGTCAGCAGCGGCGTGCAACTGGACGCGTACTTCGATGCGTTTGTGTATGGCGTGGGCGCGCCGGTGTATGCGTATGGGTTTCAGAACGTGAACATCGGCGGGCAGAACTATGCACGGGTGTCGCTGCGGCAGACACAGGCGACGACGATGGGCGCCGGCGGCGTGTTTGAGATGCCGGTGCAGGTGACGCTGACCACGGCGAGTGGCAGCAGCACGGTGACAGTAAAGAACACAGCGCGCACGCAGCACTACCTGCTGCCCACGAGCGCGGCGGTGACTGGCGTGGCGATTGACAACGGCAACTGGATTCTCAACGACGGCAAGACGGCGGAGACGTATGTGAACGGGCCGGCGAAGGTTGTTGGCGTTGTGCCGGCGGCGGGTTCGTCGCTGCAGCAGAGCGCAAGCGCGACTGCGGTTGCGATCACGTTCAGTGAGAATGTGAACGCGGGCGCCGGAGCATTCACGCTGGTGGGGCCCAATGGAGTTGTCGGCACGACGGTCGGCGTGTCGGGCAGTGTGGCGACAGTCACGAGTGTGTCAGCGCTTGCGCCGGGCGCGTACACGCTGACGGTGACGGACAGCGGTGTGACGACGCAGGCGGCTGGAATCGCGCTGGATGGCGAAGCGAATGCGACGCTGCCCAGCGGTGACGGCGTTGCGGGCGGCAATGCGGTGTTTGCGTTCACGGTGGTTGGCACGCCTTGCACGGACATCGACTTCAACAACAATGGCGTCTTCCCGGAAGACCAGGATGTGGTTGACTTCTTCAGTGTGCTGGCCGGCAGTGACTGCCCCACTTGCGATGCGATTGACTTCAATGGCAACGGGGTTTTCCCGGAAGATCAGGATGTGATTGACTTCTTCACGGTGCTGGCGGGCGGCTCGTGCTGAGTGCTCGTTAGTCCCGGGTTTGGCGAGATTTGCGCAACCTTGACTTCACTTTCTGACGCGCGCCGCGAATCGTGGCGTGCGTTCTTTTCATTTCTCGCTGAGGTACACATGAAGTACTCCGCCGCTTTGGTTCTGACTCTTGCATCGTCTGCCTTTGCCCAGTGCGCCGGGACGTGGGTGCAGTCGCCCATGACAGCGACTGGTGTGAACCGGCGCGTGCTGGGGACGGCGTTGTGGGATCCGGATGGGAACGGGCCGCTGGGGCGCACGCCGGTGATCGTGGGTGACTTCGAGAGCACAGGGGGCCAGCCGCTTTCGCGGGTGGCGATGTGGAACGGGAGCGCGTGGACACAACTTGGAGCAGGGTTCAATGACTCCGCACAATGCGCGCACGTGACGGCGACGAACCAGCTGTACGTAGGGGGGAGATTTACGGCGTCGGGCGCGACGGGCACGAGCTATATCGCGATGTACGACGGCACGAACTGGCAGCCGCTAGGCACGGGGATGAACAACATCGTTTTCGCGATCACGTCGACACCAAACGGATCGATCTATGCAGGCGGTTGGTTCACGCGAGCAGGAAACGCGTTCAACTCACGCGTGGCGCAGTTTGTGAACAACCAGTGGTTCGTGCCGGGCGGGCAGCCAAGCAACGACTGGGTGTGGGATCTGACCGCGCGGCCGAATGGCGTGGTGATCGCCGGCGGGGCATTTCGATTCATGGGGCCGGTGGACACGTTCAAGATCGCGCAGTTCAATGGCGTGAACTGGAGTCAGGTGGGTGGCAGCCTGACGAATGGCGCGGAGGTCTACGAGACGTTCCTGATGCCCAACGGGGATCTGATCATTTCGGGAAATTTCACGCAGGTGAACGGGGTGAACGCGCTGAATGTCGCTCGATTTGACGGGACGCAGTGGCACGCGATGGGTGCGGGGTTTCAGACTTCTGCGCGGGACTTTGCAGTGCTCGATGGCGTGCTTTACGCTGCAAACGCACGGCTGTCGAGTTCGGGGCTGGGCGCGAACGTGGTGAAGTGGGATGGCAGCACGTGGACCGAAGTCGGGGTAGCGAATGGGACGGTGTTTGAACTGCTGGCTCTGCCTAGCGGCGAGTTGCTTGTAGCAGGAGACTTCACACAGTTTGCGGGCCAGCCGTACACGCGCATTGCGCTGTTCCGGCCCGGGTGTGTGTGCGATGACATCGACTTCAATCAGAACGGGGTGTTTCCGGAAGACCAAGATGTGATTGACTTCTTCAACGTGCTGTCGGGGGCGTCGTGCGGCACGTGCAATGACATTGACTTCAACAACAACGGCGTGTTTCCGGAAGATCAGGACGTGGTTGATTTCTTCAATGTGCTGTCGGGCGGCGCGTGTCCGTGAAGTGTCGATCAACCTGAGAACGGTGAGAACCAGGTCTGCACGGAAATCAGCGGCGGCGGAAAGCGAAGCTGGAGGCGGAAGCGCCGGTAGCCGGCGGGATTCCAGCCCAGGCGTTCAAAGCCGATGCTGGTGAGTTCCTGGCGGGCGGGCTCGTACGCATCGTTCACTTGGGACTCGGCCGGCTGGTAGGTCGCGCCGAGATCGATGGTTTCCGCAACATCATGGAAGGGGCCGCGCTCGAGATCCGGCGGATCAGCAGCGGAAAACGCGAAGGCGTTGATGGGCGCGACGCCGGGCCAGATGCCGGGGGCGAGCATGACATCGATAGAGAACTGGCGGGTGGGACGCCGAACGACAAGCGGAATGCACACGAAGGTTTCGCGTGGCGGGGCGATGGCGGGGATGTATCCGCCGTAGCGCATGCCGATGGCGAAGTCGATGGATTCGTCCATGCGGGTTGCGTCACGCGCGAGGAGCAATGCGCATGCGTTGCCAAGGCGATGGAAGTGCAAGGCGTGAGCGGGATAGTTGGAGCAGGGCTCGATGATGCTGGCTCGCGGATCGGCGGCGAGGGGTGAGCCGTCGAGATTGAAACGCGAGGGCTGGGTGTTGTCTGGCGCGCCGGAGAGGCTGGCGAGGACGATGGGTTTGTCGCAGCGGACACGATGAATGCCGCGCCACTGCAAGAAGACGGCCATATCGAACCGACCCGGGGTGCTGCTTGGCGCGATGACGAAAACGGTGTGGCGCATGTCGATCCATGAGCCGGTGAGCGAGGCCATGCCTTGAAAGAGCATGCGGCCTGCGTCGCGTTCGACATCTTCGCGCACGCTGTCGGCGCGTGCGCTGAGAGCGGCGCGCAAACCTGCGCGGCCGCCGGGCACGCGCTGGGCGGTGGTTTCCCAGGCTTGAGCGGCATCGAGAAGCGCTTGAGTGAGTCGCGGGCCTGCGCCGCGCTGGCGACAGGCTTCGGCGATGATGGCCATGCCGGTGAGCGAAGGGACATCGCGCAGAAGGGATTGTTCGTCGTCGCTCTGCATGAAGCGATTGGCGCGACTGGCGAGCGACTTGTCGAGGGAGAGCTGCGTTATCCAATCGCGCAGGCGTGGCTCGGCGGGGAGAATGGAGCGGGTGATGCGTTGGAGCTGCTCTCGCAGTGCGCGAGCGGCGATGGCCGCTTCTTCCAGAGGTTTGTCGTCGCGCGGGGATGCGTGGCTCTTTCGAGGAGCAGAGAGCGGCTTTGCGGCCATGGGATGATTCTAAACCGGGCGGGACATCGACACGATACATTCTTTGAAAGAATTTTGAGCATCGGCGAAACCACTGGGTAACTCATGCGAAGTTGATATCGACGATGCGTGGGTGCATCGCATGGAGATGGTCATGTTCACTGCAACACAACAACGCGTTCTCTCGACACTTGCGACACTTGCGGCGATGGCCGGCACGTGCCACGCGCAGTGGGCACCTGGGCTTAAGGTTGAACGAGTCGGCTTTTTCGGACCTGAATTCACGTCCGCGAACGGGGAGCAGGCATCTCCCGTGCGAGGTGAGAGTCTGAACCGCGACGGACTGCTTGTGGGTGTTTCGTATAAGTACGCGGGCAACGAGTATTCCAGCATTGTGGCGTGGGCATCGAGCAAGTCGTCGACTACGCAGCGCATTGGATTCTTTGACGCGGTGCACACGAGCGCGACGGGCGAGCAGATCAGCGATCTGGGCGCGGCGTTCAGCGGAACGAACACGGATCGGCGCGGGATGAACGCCCTGGGTCAGGTGGTGGGCTATTCGGTGCGGTACGGAAGCGCGGGGGCGAATGGCGCGACGCTCTGGCTTTGGGAACAAAGCACGGGCACGACGGACCTCGGTCTGCAGGGTGGTGTGTTCACCGGGAGCGAAGGTCAGCGGCAGAGTGTGAGCTTTGGCTTCAACAACTCGGGCCGGGTGATCGGCAATTCGGTGCGCTACGACGTTGATCCTGCAACGCTGGGCGATGCAAAGCCGACGACCGCGTGGACGTGGACGCGAGACGAAGGGCACACGATCATCGGACTGGTGGATGAGCGGCACACGCGGTCGCTGGATGGCTATCAGCAGCACTCGGTGCGCTGGATCAATGACGCGAACATCGTGACGGGTGTGTCGCTGGCGTATCCGCCCGGAGCTGACTTCTCTGATGGCACGGACGGCTGGGTGTGGTCGCCCGGACAGCCGACGCGGAAGGTTGGACCAACCGGACCGCGGTACACGGACATCAGCGGTGAGAGCTTCACGCTGCCCAACCGCGCGACCAACGCGCGGTGACATCATCGGCACGTCGCGCACGTATGCGACCGAAGAGGACGGTGATTTCTCGCGCGGGGCGGACACGTGGGTGTATCCGGCGGTATCTTCTCTGACGCAGCAACCGATCATCATCGGGCTGAGCGGGCCGGAGCACACCGATGGATTCGGACTGCAGAACAACGTGGCGACGGCGTATCGCGCTGACGCACCGCTGCGAGTGAGCGGCATCGCGTCGATCTTCTTTCCGGGTACGAGCTTTCCGATCGGTCGCTCGGCGTGGTCGTGGGCTCCTGGTGAAGGGACGATTGAGATCGGTCTCTTCACTGGCGAGCACAGGCGGAGCAACGGCGCACGCGACAACTTTGCGGTGAACGCGTTTCCGACTGGGCACTTTGTCGGGATCGCGGATCGCTACGACGCGAGTGGCGGCTTTGTGGGCAACTCGGCGTGGGTGTGGACGCCGCCCAGTGCAGGTAACCCGCAAGGTGTGAATCGGCGGCTGGGTCTGTTTGATGCGCTGCACACGAGCAGTGACGGCTTTCAGCGAAGCGAGATTTATGGCTGGACTGACAGCGGCTACGCGTTCGGCGTGAGCTACCGCTACAACGGGCGACCCAATTCTGATCTGTATGTCGGTCGCACGGTGTGGGTCTACAACATCAACACGCAGCAGCAGACGGTGCTGACGTTTGATCTGTCGTCAACGAATGACGCAATTGCACTGCCGCTTCGCATGACTGAAGATGGCGTGCTGACGGGGTACTACCAGTTCTACAACGGCAACGAAGGGCTGTTTGATCCGGGCTCAGGTCGGGCGGCATTCATCTGGTCAGCAGAGCGCGGCTTTGCGAGCATCGACGGGCTGCTTGAAGGCGGTCTTAGCGGGCAGCAACTCACGGCGACGGGCTTTGCGGATGTCTATGACAGTGCGGCAGAGACAGGTGTGATCTATGCGGTTCCCGCTGGCGTGCCTTATGACCCGACGGTGAACAACTACGGGTGGTCGACTGCGTATCGACTGACGCGGGCTGGCTGTGACTCCATCGACTTCAACAACAACCAGGTCTTCCCGGAAGACCAGGATGTGATCGACTTCTTCAACGTGCTTGCGGGCGCGCCGTGCAGCGCGGGCAATACGTGCAATGACATTGACTTCAACAACAACCAGGTCTTCCCTGAAGATCAGGATGTGATTGACTTCTTCATCGTGCTTGCTGGAGGTGCGTGTTCGTGAGCGGAGCGAGTAGCGAGTTCTTCGGATGAAGCACTCGCGGTAACTGCCAACGCATCGCTCCGATCGATCGATACCGATCAGCCTCTTCAATCGTTTCCCGCAACTCACGCTACTTCCCCCTTCCCCTGCAGTGCGTGAGTTACGCCCGCTCCCGCCGGTTCCTCCCCCCGCCGGCGGGAGCGTGGCGCGGGTTGAGTCGCAGAATGCAGTATGACTGAATCAAGGCACCAACGTTGGTGCCCACAGCTATCTCGCGGAACAGTTTGGTTTGAAGTTTGAAAGGAAAGCCATGAATCGTCTCGCTCGGATCAGTCTCTTGACTACAACGACACTCGCCACTGCAGCTTTCGCGCAGCCTGCAGACGTTACCGACCTTGGCGCGTTTGCAGCTCCGCTCTCGCCACCGAGCCAGATCAGCGGAACGGCGTTCGCGGTCGGCGGTCGCTTCGCCCCTGAAGAACTGTCGGTGAGGTGGTACCGCTTTACGGTGACGGAAGAACTGTCCGCGCCGGCCATCCTGCAAGTGAGCACGACGGGATCGACGGGCTTCTCTGTGCCCGCGAACCTGTCACTGGCGTTCTATGACGTCGTGGGCAACCTGGTCGCGACGGAGTTCGGCGGCGAGAGCGCGAGTCTGTCGTTCGGCTCGACGATCGCCGGCCCGCGCAGCACGGGTGAGGTGTACGGTCGCGACGGCGCGACGCTGCCCGTGGGCGACTACTACGTGGCCCTTGCTGCGGGTGGAAGCGCCAACGTGACGGCCAACCCGACGAACTGGGACGTGAGCACGAACACATCGCTGACGCTGGACCTCAACAACATCTTCACGAGCTATGCGGTGACGCTCGCCTTCTCATTCGGCAACAGTGATCCTCGCTCGACGACCGGCCCGGCGAACGACACGTGCGCGAACCCGCAAGTGATCACGGATGGCCAGTTGTGGATCGGTAGCAACGATCTGTCGAACGCGGATGCTGACTTCTCGTGCTACCAGCCCCGTCCCGACGCAGTCTTCCGCGATGTGTGGTTCAGCTACACGCCCACGACCTCGGGTCTCGCCGTCGCATCGGCCAATGTGCAGGATTTCTCTGCGGCGGTTCTGCCCGCTCTCGTGCGCTTTGAAGCGTGCGGCCAGCCCAGCGTGCAATGTGGACAGATCTTCATTGAGAACGGCAACCCGGGCACGCGGCTGCCCTTCAACGCGATCGCGGGTCAGACGTATCTGATCGCGCTGGGCGGGTTCGAGGGCAACACGGGTCCGATCAACTTCCGGGTTGATCTGACCCCCACCGTGGGCTGCGACTCGATTGACTTCAACAACAACGAAGTGTTCCCGGAAGATCAGGACGTCATCAACTTCTTCAATGTGCTTGCGGGCGGCGAGTGCAGCGCCGGCAACACGTGCAGCGATATTGACTTCAACAACAACGGAGCCTTCCCCGAAGACCAGGACGTGATTGACTTCTTCCGCGTCCTCGCCGGCGATTCGTGCAACTGACCCCTTGAGCGATCATCATGGATCGCACACACACCAAGCGGCGGGAGCGAAAGCTCTCGCCGACTTGTTTTTTGCCAAGCGGACACGGTCAGCACTCGTTTGGGTCACGACGTACGAGATATGTGCGGGGAATCTGACGTTCTTTCGCCTTGGGGCTTGCAAGTTGCGTATGAATTCGGTAGGTTGTCGGGCCAGGAAAGCCTGCAACCAGGAGCCGAGTTATCGCCATGCATGCACGATCGATCATTGTCGCGTTCGCACTCAGCGCGGGGGTTGCGGTTGCGAGTGACAACAACGTGGCGTGGGACTCGATGAGTCACAGTGCCCTGAGCGATCGGCGGCCGCTGTGCCCGATGAATGGACAGGCGTTTGACGTGCTTTTTCAGGCGGCGCGAGGCGACCTGACGGCGGCGCGGGTTGCATTTGATGAAGGCGCGGACGGAACGGGGATTGCGTATGCAAACGCAACGCTACTGAGCAGCTACGGGCCCTATGACGTGTGGCGGGCGACGATTCCGGCGACGACGGCGACGCGCGTGAGTTATGCGCTGGAGTACACCGATGGCAGTGACAGCGACTACCTGACGACGCTTGGCGTGTTTGACTCGCTGCCGACGAGCGGTTGGTGGACGCTTGATTACGCCACGCTGAGCCATGCGCCACTGGGAGCGACCCCGACGGCGACGGGCACGGTGTTTCGCGTGTGGGCTCCGGGGGCGAGCAGCGCAACGGTGCGCGGGACGTTCAACAACTGGACGAACGTGAATGCGCTCACGCGGCAGGGTGAGTTCTTTGTGGGGCATGTTGTTGGCGCGCGGGCCGGGCAGAAGTACAAATACTTCTTCAACAACAATCTGTGGAAGCCTGATGCACGGGCTCGATTCCTGGACAATGCGGACGGCTACAACGGCGTGATTGTCGATCCGCTGGCGTATGTGTGGCGTGCGCCGAACTTTTCGCCGCTTCCTCGTGAGCAGTGGGTTGTGTATCAACTGCATGTGGGCAGCTTTGCCGGGTTGAACGATCCGCTGGGCAGCTTTTCGCGCGTTGCGACGTATCGCGAAGTGGCGGCGCGGGCGGGGCACCTGCAGCAACTAGGCGTGAACGCGGTGCTGCTGAATCCGGTGAATGAGTTTCCCGGGAACAACAGCGGCGGGTACAACCCGGTGTCATTCTGGGCATTTGAAAGCGCGCACGGATCGGCGGATGACTTCAAGTTCATGATTGATGAACTGCACACGCGCGGCATCGCGGTGATGCTGGATGTGGTGTGGAACCACCTCTCCCCCACTGACAACTTCCTGTTCACGTACGACGGCACGCAGCATTACTTTGACTCGCCCGCGGTCAACACGCCTTGGGGCGCGCAGCTTGACCTGGACCGGGCACAAGTCCAGAGCTACCTGCTGGATTCGGCGGAACTGGTGCTGGGCGAGTACAAGATGGACGGATACCGGCATGATGCGCTCGCCGAGATGGTGAGCGCGACGCAATGGAGCGGCGGCCAGACGATCATGCGGGCTTTGAGTGCCCTCAAGAACCGGCGATTCGCCGACAGCCACAACATGGCGGAGATCTACAACAACAGCGCGTGGAACACGAGCCCGAGCGGGCTGAACTTGGATGGGCAATACCACGAGGCGTACAAGAACGCGATTCATGATGCGATCGCCGCGGCAGCAAGCGGCAATCCGGACATGGCGCGGCTGGCGGCGAGCATTGATGGATCGGGTGCGTGGGTTGAAGGCGAACGGGTCTTCAACTACTACGAACTGCATGACGACGCGTGGAGCGTGAACGGCACGGCTCGCGCGCCAGTGGATATTGACACGACGTTTCCGCATGATGATCGCTATGCGAAGGGGCGGAGCAAGCTGGGGAACGGGCTGACGCTGTTTGCACGCGGCATGCCAGCGATCTTGCAAGGCAGCGAGTGGCTGGAGAGCAACAGCTGGGAGACGCAGAAGATCGACTGGGCGAAGAAGAACACGTACAGCGGGATCTTCCGGTTCTATCAGGACGCGATTGCACAACGCACCGGCAACCCGGCGTTGTTCGCCAACAACCCGTGCAATGTGTACCACGTGAATGACACGGCCAACGTGCTCGCGTTTGAGCGATACGTGAATGGCGGCGATTCATTCGTCGTTGTCGCGAACTTCTCGAACAACGCCATCAGCAACTATCAGGTCGGCATGCCGCGGGCGGGTACGTGGAATGTCATCATCAACAGTGAGGACACGCTGTATCAAGGGCTGGGGCAAGGCCAGCCCGCGGGGTGCATGGCGATTGAGCCGACGCCTCGCGATGGCTTTCAGCAGCTTGCGCGACTGACGCTGCCGCCGCACGGGTTGCTGGTGCTGAAGCACCAGCCTGGCGCGACGCCGCTTGAAGTGGCGCAGCAGCCGAACGATGTGACGACGTGCGCAGGGAGCGATGCGACATTCACGATCTCACCTGCGGGCAGTGGGCCGTTCACATATCAATGGCAGCGTCAGCCGGCGAACATCACGACGACGTGGTTTACGCTGAGCGAAGGCGTGCTGGCGGGCGGTGGCACATTCAGCGGCACGACGACGGACACGCTGATGATCAGCGGAGCGACGACCGCGCTGTCTGGCACCAAGTTCCGCGCGATTGTGCAGGGTGTGTGCAACGGGGCGACGAGTAATGTTGTCGCGATCACCGTGAACGCGGCGTGCTGCGACAGCATCGACTTCAATCAGAATGGCGTCTTCCCCGAGGATCAGGACGTTGTTGATTACTTTGATGTGCTTGCGGGCGGCGAGTGCGGCGCGTGCAATGACATCGACTTCAACAACAACGGCGTCTTTCCGGAAGACGCGGATGTGCTGGACTTTTTCAATGTGCTGGCTGGCGGGGAGTGCCTGTAACCGGAGCTCAACCGCCGCAGGAGCCGGGCTTCTTGCCGCAGCCGCAGGTGCCTGAGTGCACGTGACCGCCTGAGGACCAAGGCAGGCCCACGCTCTTTTCGCCGCCTTTGCTGGCGAAGGTGCTTTGCTTGCGGACGAACGTTCGGCCCTTGCCGTCGGGATCGTCGACGGGGGCGTCGGCCTGGCTCATGGGGCGGAGCAGTTCGAGAACGGTGCCGTCTTCTGCGATGTACTCGTACAGGGGCATGGGGAATTGTTTGCGTGTCAGCGGGAAAAGCAACGGCCGTGAACGCTGAGCGGTCAGGGTTTGGCGTTGCGGGAGATAGCGGAGCGGCAGCGGGCAAGCGTGTCGCGGTAGTCCTTGATGAGTGGGTGGTCGGCGGGCAGCGTGCGCTGGGCGACACGCAGGGCTTCTTCGAGCTCCGCGATGGCGGCAGCGTCGTTGACGGCACTGCGATTTTCGAGGCGAGCCAGTGCTGACTGACGGAGCGTGCGGGCGAGGGCGGGCGAGCCGCGCGGAGCAGCGGTGCGGAACTCGCGCAGCGCTTCGTCGAAGTTGCGGCGAGCGTCGTCGAAGCGGCGCTGGGCCTGCTGTGCAGCCGCGAGATTCACGAGGCTGGTTGCGATCTCTTCGCGGGCCTCGGGCAGAGCTTTGCGGCGGATGTCGAGCGCCTCGACCAGCAGCGGCTCGGCCTCGGCGGGGCGACCTTGATCCTGAAGCAGCAACGCAAGGTTGCTGAGGCTGACGGCGATGTGCGGGTGTTCAGCAGGCAGCGTGAGGCGGCGCATGTCGAGGGCTTCGCGGAAGAGTGGCTCGGCTTGCAGCAGCTTGTTCTGATCTCGCAGCAGTACCGCGAGATTGTTGATGCTGGTGGCGACGAGCGGATCGTCGGCGGCGAGCGCCTGACGCCGCAGTTCGAGAGATTCACGCGAAACCTGCTCGGCCTGCGCCAGCTTGTCGCGATCGCGGAGCATGGCAGCGAGATTGTCGAGCGTTTGGGCAACCTGCTCGTGACCAGCAGAAAGCGCGGCGCGGCGCAGTTCGAGCGCCTTGCGGATGTTGGCTTCAGCATCGTCATAGCGCATCAGTTTGCGCATGCTGGCGGCGATCGTGTCGCGGGCGATGGCTTCTGCGAGCGGCTGTGCCTGCAGCGCGCCAGCATCGAGACGTCGCGTGGCGAGTTGCATGACCTGCACGAGCGTGACGTTGTCGCTGAAGCGTGTGTCGGCATCGCGACCTGCGAAGATGGATGTGAGGAAGTCCGCGGCGAGCTGCGCGTCGCTGGATGCTTCGGCCGCGATGGGAGCCGCGATGGCCTTTGACTCGTTGGCAGACTGCGCGGCTTGCGATTGGACCTGCAACTGGGTCTGCAGTTGCGCGACTTGATCTGCCGATTGCCGAGCAACCTGCTGCGCGGACAGCTCGCGCTCTTGCGATTGCTTGAGATCCTGCTGTAGAGTGGCGAGGGCGGCCTCGTGCTGGGACTGCTGTGTCGCCTGACGCTGGGTAGCCTGCGTAAGTTCGTCGCGAAGGCGGACAAGTTCGGTTTGTGCATTCGTCAGAGCGGCTTGTGTGCTCACTGCGGATTCAAGCTGCTTCTGCAGGACCGCTTCGCGCGTCAGTGCTTCATCGCGCTGCGTGGTGAGCTGAGTGATCTGTTGCTGCGATTCGCTCTGCTGGCTTGTTGCATCAGCCGCGGCACGCTCCAGCGTGGCGATGGTGCTTGTGGCCTGCGCGAGCTGCGGCTCGATCGTCTGCAAGCGTTGCTGGGTTTCGGCGGCGGTGGTCACGGCGGCTTTGCCGGCTTCGAGCTGTGATTGCAACGCTGTGACCTGAGCGACGGCCTCGTTGTGCTTGGTGGTCAGATCGGCCAGTTGTTGCTGAGTTTGCTCATGCGATGTGGCGGCTTGCGATGCCTGCTGCTGGAGCGTTCGAATCTGCTTGGTTGCTTCAGAGAGCTTTGTTTCAGCGGTCTGCAGTTCTTCGCGATGCTGATCGAGCACGGCTTGCGGCGTGGTGTTTGTCGTGAGTTGCTGCTGCAGTGTGGCGATCTGCTTGGTTGCTTCGTCGTGCTTGGTGGTCAACTCGGCAAGCTGCTTCTGCGTGTCTTGCTGCGAAACGGTGGCTTGGGCTCCCTGCAACTGCAAGGCTTCGATCTGCTTGGCTGCGTCGGTGAGCTTGGCTTCCGCGGCTTGCAACTGCTGGCGGCGCTGCTCGGTCACGGCATCGGGCGTGGTTGAAGCGGCGAGCTGCTGCTGCAGGGCGGTGACCTGCTTGAGAGCGTCATCACGCTGGTTGGTCAACTGCGTGGTGAGCTGCGAGAGCTGCTTCTCCACTTCCTGCTGTTTGGTTTGCGAAGCGGCCAGCGTTTCGGCCTGGCGCTGGAAGATCTCGGCTTGCTTGAGAGCTTCGTTCTTCTCGTTCTTGGTCTGCGTCAGTTCCTTGAGCAACTGCGAGAGAGCGGTGTCCGCGTCCTTCTCCTGCTGCGCGAGTGACTGGCGGGTCTGTTTGTTATCCTCAGTCAATCCCGCGATCTGGCGCTGAGCAGTCGCAAGGTCTGACTCGACGGCGAGGCGCCGCTTCTCTTCATCTGCACGAGCTTCGCGCAGCTGGGCGCGTTCCTTCTGGAAGTCTTCGATCGTGGTAGCGAGCGACTGTTCAGCTTCGGTGCGGCGCTTGGTTTCGGCCTGGAGCGCTTCGCTGTCGCGAGCTTGCGACGATGAGAGCGATTGCTGCACCTGCGCGAGCTGGGCTTCCGCTTGTTCGCGCTTCTGCGACTCGGCGGCGAGGGCTTCCTTGAACCGCTTCTCTTCGTCGACGCGCTGGTTCTGGACGTTCTGCAGAGCGTTCTGGGCAGCGGTCAGCTTGACGCCGTCGGTTTTGTTGGCTTGGAGCTCTTTCTGCACCTTCTCGAGTGACTGGCGGGCTTCGGTGACTGACTGGAGCGCCTGGTCACGCTCGCTGGCGACAGAGCGGGCGCGATACGCAAAGAAGAGAGCGAAGGCGACAGCGGCGCACAACGCGATGATGGCCCACGTGAAGCGAGCGCTCGGGCTTGCTTCTTCGTCTTCGCTCACGATGTTGGCGGCGGCGGCTGAGCTTGCTGGCAGAGCGACGGCGTAGAGATTGGACTCCGGCTGCGACGCAGCGATGGGCGGCGCGGGAGGCTCGTAGGGCTGGGGCGCAGCGATTTCAGACAGGTTGAGCTGGGGCGGCGCGGGCGCTGGCACCTCGATGGGTTGCGCGGGCGCAACGGCGCGCGGGGTCTCATCGCGTGTGGGCTCGGCGGGCTGCGGAGCGGGTGGCGATGTCGCAACTGGCGCTGCGGGAGCGACAGGATCGCTGATCAGCTCGAGTAGCTGATAGGGGTCGAGCGGCGCGTGCAGCGGCTGGGCCGGCGCATCGGGCGATGCGGGCGTAGTGGGCTCGGGGGGCCCGTCGGACTTGGATGGCGGATTGATGGCTGACATGGCGCAACCGCGGTTGTTGCTGCGATTGTAATCGCCCGGTCAACTGGTCGTGCTGCAAAGATGCACGCGGCGACCGGCGCTCAACGTCCGATCACTCTCACAATGCGTGCAAAACGCTCATTTTGACCACATCCAGCGCGTGGGCTGGAGTGTTTCACGCACGACCTTGTCATGGTCTTCGTAGCCCTTGCGACCCATCAGGCCGAAAGTGGCCTGCTTGCCTGTTTCAACAGCGGGTTGGTTGTACGCATCAACGCCCAGCAGCAGGCCTGCGTAAGCGGTCGCGATCTGCCAGAGGTTGATGAACTGGCCCACGTGGTATGCATCAACCTGCGGGAAGGTGATGGTGAAGTTGGGACGCAGGCTTTCAACCAGCGCGTACTCCGTGGCGCGGCGTTCGGCGTTGAGCAGATCGCCCATCTTCTTGCTTTCGAGATACATCAGCGCATCGACGCCGAGTCCCGAGGGGATATCGACTTCGCGCGAGAACTTCTCGACAGCGACGAGGCCGATGACTTTGTCGTTGGGACCCTCGCGGTAGAGTTGGATCTGGCTGTGCTGGTCGGTTGCACCCAGAGCCTTGATGGGCGTGAAGCCGGCGAAGACTTCGCGGCCTTGCGTGTCCTTCTCTTTGCCAAGACTCTCGGCCCACAACTGGCGGAACCAGTCGGCGAGCAGGTAGAGGTTGTTGGCGTAGGGCATCATCACGTGATTGGGCTTGCCCTTTTCAGTGCCCATTTCCACCAGGATGCTCGCGAGCAGCGCGGCGGGGTTTTCGAGCATCTTCTCGCGGCTGCACAGGGCGTCCATCTCTTTGGCGCCTTCGAGCATCGCGTCGATATCAATGCCGCACATGGCTGCACTGAAGAGGCCCACGGGCGAGAGCACGCTGAAGCGACCGCCCACGCCGTCGGGCACGGGCAGGGTGACGAACTTCTCTGCGTCACAGATCTTGCGCATGGTGCCCTTGGCGGGGTCGGTCACCGCGACGATGTTGCCGCCGTAGTTGGCACCCAGACGCTTCTTGAGCATGTCGCGGATGATCATGAACTGAGCGGCGGTCTCTGCGGTTTCGCCACTCTTGCTGATGACGTTGAAGAGCGTCTTCTCAAGACCGCCGTTGGCCTCGCAGACATCCATGATGCTGGCGAAGTAGGCGGGATCGACGTTGTCGATGACGAAGAGGCGCGGGCCGCCGCGTTTGCCGGTGGGCAGCATGTTCCACGTGGGTGAGTTGAGCGCGCTTTGCACGGCAATGTTGCCAAGTGCACTGCCGCCGATGCCCAGAACGACCATGTTCTCAAAGCCGCGCTGCTTGCAGGCTTGGACTGCAGCCTTCACGCCTTGCACGTGTTCGCTGCGCATCGGATCGAAGGGAAGCTGGCGCCAGCGTTCCCAGCCGGTGCCGCGGGTCTGGGCGAGCTTGCGTGTCGCTGCTGTCGCGGCGTGGCTGGCGGGCGAGTTGATATCGAAGAAAGCTTCTTCGAGCCCGTGTTCGGCGACGCGATCTTCGATGCAGTTGGCGAAATCGATGTGCAGCATGGGCGGAAAGTAGGCGTGAAAGACCGCACGCGTTGCAGCGCCTTCGCTGGCAAAAGAGCGAGGAAAAGGGCTTGGAGGAAACTACTTGGCTGCTGACGCGGCCGTTCGCTGCATGACGAGCGCGCCGATCACAAGGCCGGTGACGCTGCCGAAGATGACGTCGCTGGGGTAATGCGCACCAAACGCAACGCGGCAGATGGCGACGATGATGGCGAGCGTGAAAACAAGCGGCGAGAGGCGCGGATAGAGGTGCGCGAGGCACGCCGCGGCGCATGCACTGGCCATGGCGTGACTGCTTGGATAACTGGCGAGGTCGCTGCTGATGCCTTTCCACCATTCCCAGCTGTGAGCAAGCAGGTAGCTGGCGTTACCGTCGATGGTTCGCGGCAACGGGTACTTGCTCCATGCGAAAGCGAAGTGCAACGGGGAGTCGAAGCCTTCCTGCGGCGTGTTGTCAAAGAGCACGCGTGGGCGCGGACGACCGAAGAAGACCTTGAGAGCGTGACCGACGACGCCATTGATGGCGAGAGCGATGGCGAAGTGCAGCACGCCGCGCTTCTTGGTGGGATCGAGCAGCAGGATGATGATGCCGGCGATGACCATGCTGGTAACAGCACCAAACTGCTGCACGAACTCCATTTCGCGGACGAGATCACCGCCCAGCTTGCTGGCAAGGCCGCCTTGGTACGGGCCGATGTTGGTCATGACCCAGGCATCTGCGGGCATGGCGGCGACGCTGGCGAGCAGGGCGGCGCCAAGGAACATGCAGGCACGGCGGGCACTCATGGGCGCGGTGAGCAGACGCTGCGTCCAGCCCGCGGGCGGCGGCGTGGTTGCGGCGGCAGATTGCATGGAAGCATGCATGCGGCGGAGTTGTATGCGGCATGACACGCCCTGCGACGGCGTGCAAACCGGACGTGGAACGGGCGTGATATCGCTTACCCTTGCGAGCGTGAATCGGTTGTATCCGATCATCATCGGTCCCACAGCTGGCGGCAAGAGCGATCTTGCGGTGCGGCTGGCACACGCGCTCATCGGTCGCGGTCAACCCTGTGAAATTCTCGCGGCGGATGCCTATCAGATTTATCGCGGCATGGACATAGGCACAGCAAAGCCAGCGATGGAAGAGCGTGGCGGCGTGCCGCACCTGCTGATTGATGTGGTCGACCCACGTGACGCGTTTTCGGCGAGCGACTGGCTGGCATTGGCGAAACGCACGATCGATGACTGCTTTTCGCGCGGCGTGCTACCCATCGTGGTCGGCGGCACGCACTTGTACGTGAAGCTGCTGGTGGATGGCATGTTTGAAGGGCCAGCGGCGGATGAAGCGCTGCGCGAAGAGCTACGGGCGATGGGGCTGCCTGCACTGCGCGCAGAGCTGGAGCGCGTTGATACGGCGGCGGCGGCGCGAATACACCCCAATGACGAGCGGCGCACAATTCGAGCGATCGAAGTGTTTCGACTGACGGGGAAGGCGATCAGTGAGCATCAGAGGCAGTGGAGCGGCAGCGATGATGATGTCCATCGCCAAACCGGGAGTAAGGCTGCCCCGGAGGGGCGGTCCACCGGTGCGCAGCTGCTCGTGGGGCTTGACTGGCCGGTCGAACTCATCAACCGTCGCATCAATCTGCGTGTGAAGATGATGATGGAGCGGGGCTTTCTCGATGAAGTGCGACGGCTGCGCGAGACGCAGGCCTTTGGTACGCAGTCGTGCGAGGCTCTTGGCTACAAGCAACTGCTTGCGCACTTGGATGGAAGCATCTCGCTTGATGACGCAGTCGAGCAGATCAAAATTCAGACGCGGCGATTCGCGAAGAACCAGCGCACGTGGCTGAAGCGGCTGCGCATGACGCCCGGCAGTGTGTGGATTGATGCGACGACGGACCCGACGACATGGGTTGACGTTGCGACGGCTGCCGTCGCGCCGCATGGCGTATCGCGACAGTGAATTTCCCGCGACAAATCGCACAAACCCATCCTGAGCCTTGCTCACTCTTCATGCAGCATGCGCGCAACCTGAACGCGATAAACGCGTCGAGCAGCTAGTGTGTCTGCGCTTAATCGACGACGCGTGTGCGCCGTCGCGTTGGGCAGCAGAGGAGAGACAACATGACTCGTTTCACACGTTCGCTCGCAGGTGCCCTCGCGCTCACCGGTGCGGGTGCATTAGCCCATGCCCAACTGTTCGGCGTGGGTGAGTTCTCGCCCACAGGCACCCAGAACCTCTACAGCATCAACCCCGTCAACGGCGCTGCGACGCTGATCGGCAGCACAGGTCTGCGCCAGATCTCTGACATCGCCTTCGATCCCAACGCCAATGCGCTGCTCGCCCACACTGTCGCGGGCGATATCTTCCAACTCAACACGCTCACCGGCGCCGCCACGCTGCTTGCAGACGGTGCAACCCTCACGCCCGAGAGCGGCTTCGCGATTCTGCCCACCACCGGTCGTCGCTTCACCACGATCTTTGACGATCTGCACGGCAGCGTCGCTGGTCCCGCTGCGTGGTCGAACCTCGGCGCGTCTGGGCTTAACTCCTTCGATGTCTCGGGGCTCGCCTTCGATCCGTCGTTGCGTCTCTTCGGCCTCGTCAGCAACAGCACGCTCGCCGATGAGCTCGTCGAGTTCAACCTCGCCACTGGCTCCGCGACCGTCATCGGCGCGACCGGCACAGCCAGCGTCGCGACGGCGGGCCTGACCTTCAACCACGCCACGCAGCAACTGCTCGCCAGCGACGGCACGAGTCTCTTCAGCCTCGATCGCACGACCGGCGCGGCAACGCTCATCGGCGCTCACGGCGTCGCCGGCTTCTCCGGCATTGCGTACATCCCCGCGCCCGGTTCGGTCGCGCTCGTCATCGCCGGCGCTGTGACCTGCGTCCGTCGTCGTCGCGCTCGCTGATGCACCGTTCACACTCACTTGCACATCTCACAAAGGACCTCTCTCATGAAGACGCTTCTCGCTCTGCTGGCCGGGCTTGCAATGTCCGCGCCCGCCATCGCTCAAAAAGCCGTTGTTTCCCAGGCTCACACCACCAAGCTCGAGGACCGCATTCTGCAAATCCTTGAAGATGAGTATGGCGCGAACGAACTGGGTTCGCCCGTCTCCTTCTGGCTCCACGTGCTGCACAACAACGACGGCGAATCTCGCGTGCTGCCCCTCACTGGTCCGCAGGCTGGCTTCGGCGGCGCGGCCCGCTTCACTGCTCTCGTCAATCAGAGCAAGGCCCAGGCCAACGCTCCTCGCGGCGACGGCGTGGCCCAGGGCTGGGTCATGATCTCCTCGGGCGACAACATCCTGCCCGGGATCAACCTCGACATCTCCATCGCCCAGGGCGTGCCTTACTACGACGCTCGCCTCTTTGACCTGATCGGCTACAGCGCGATGACGCTGGGCAACCACGACTTTGACGCCGGCCCCGAGATCCTGGCCAACCTCGTGCAAGGCACCAACGCCACCACCTTCATCAGCAGCAACCTCAACTTCGCAGGCGAGCCCACGCTGCAAGCCCAGGTGAACGCCAACAAGATCGCGTCCTCCAAGGTCGTCACCGTCGCGGGCCGCCAGGTCGGCATCGTCGGTGCCACCACCGAAGCGCTGAACACCATCAGCACGCCGCGTTTCGTGGTCATCAATCAGGTTCTGCCCGCTGTGCAGGCCCAGATCAACAACTTGACCGCGCAGGGCGTGAACATCATCATCGTCAGCACGCACTTGCAAGGCCTTGAAGCCGAGATCGCCCTGACGCAGCAGCTCTCGGGCGTCGACATCGTCATCTCGGGCGGCGGCAGCGAACTGATGGCCAACCCGGGCACGCTGCTCGTGCCAGGCGACACCATCAATGCCGGCGGCCCCACCCTCGGTGGTACGGGTTATCCGCGCTGGATTGTCAACGCTGGCGGCGTCAACACGCCCATCATCACAACCGGCGGCGAGTACAAGTATCTGGGTCGCCTCGTTGCGGGCTTTGACAGCGCAGGCAACCTCATCACCGTCGACCCCATCAGCAACCCGCTGCGCGTCAGCGGCGTGGCGCCAGACGCCGTGACGCCTGACGCGACGGTGCAAGCGCAGATCGAAGCCCCGCTCGCCGCGGCCAACGCGGCCCTTGCCAACAACATCATCGCCACGGCCAACGTTCCGCTCGACAGCCGCCGCAGCGTGAGCGGCGTTGGCGTTCGTGTGAGCGAAACCAACGCGGGCAACCTGATCGCCGACGCCATCCTGTGGCAGGCCAATCAACTCGCTCCCGCAGCGGGCCTGCCTCTGGCTGACGTCGCCTTCCAGAACGGTGGCGGCATCCGTCTCGACAGCGTGCTGCCCGCGGGCAACATCAGCGAGAAGTACACCTACGACCAACTGCCCTTCCTCAACTACATCACCATCGTCCCCAACGTGACGCCCGCGAAACTCAAGGAACTGCTGGAAAACAGCATCAGCCGCATGCCCACCGCTGACGGCCGGTTTGCGCAGATCGCCGGCATGCGCATCGCTTACGAAACCGTCGGCCGCACAGCTCAGACCGTCACACAGACGGGCACGACAACCACGGGCGATCGCATCTTCAGCATCACGCCTGGCACCCGCATCCGCGAGATCGTCCTCAATGATGGCCGCGTGATCGTCCGCAATGGCGCGGTCGTCCCCGGCGCGCCCAGCGTCAATATCGCCACCATCGACTTTCTCGCACAAGGCGGCGACAGCTACCCCTTCAACGCCATCCCCTACACGCGCCTGGGCACGACGTATCAGCGCGCCTTCTTCAACTACCTGACGCAGGCGCTGGGCGGTCAAGTCCGCAGCCAAGACTACCCCGCCACGGGCCAGGGCCGCATCATTCGTCGCAACTGATCAGTCACCGCGCGATAAGCGCGAATGGTGACAACAGTTCATGCGACAATTGACAATGAACCTGGCACGCGGGCGAAAGCTCGCGTGCTTGCTTTCTGAGGGTGTGAATCAGGCATCGACCGGCTCGCTCACAGCTGCGCGAGCCACTTCACTTGGCTCATCGCACTCGCGGGCGTGGGCGGGTCGCTCAGATCGATGGGCAGGTACGTGCCCTTGTCGTGATCGCTGGCGAGGATGATGGCGTTGGGCTGCACGAACTTCACGCCGTCTTCGGCCTTTTCGTGGCCCAAGATGAACATGTACACGCCCCAGCGTTCGACGAGGTCTTCGAGGCTTTGCTCGTCGTAGCCGCGGCCCCAGGTCATGAGATATGCGCTGCCGGTGCGTGGGATGTAGTCATCATCGTGCAGGTCGCGCCGGATGATCTCGGCATTAAAGCGCGCCATGCCGGCGGCGGCAGGCACGCTGTGGGCGCACAGGATCGTGCCGCGCGGCGTGTGCACTTCGAGCGCGATAGGCAGGGAGCGGATGAAGGCTTTGCAGGCTTCGTCCACGCGCGGAGCGTCGTCGCCAAAGGTGAAGCTGACGGCGTCGTTGAAGACGTCGACACAGCGGACACCGTCTTTGAGAACGCCGGCGTTGGTGTACTGCGCCAGTTCGTGGTTGCCCAGCAGGGCGTGAACATGCTCGGGATAGCGAGCTTTCAGGTCTGCCACGCGGACCAGTGCGCGATAGCTCATGTCCATGCCGTTCACAAGGCGATCGCTGTGGATGATCTCGTGGAGCGTCAGGTGACAGGGCTCGCCCGCGGGCGGGGCCTGCTCCATGTAGGGCTCGTTGAGCGTCATGTTGGCCAGACGCGTGAGCTTGGAGAAGGCAACAGGATTGTCGTGCAGGTCGCCGGTCGCGATAAGTCTGCCCGGTGCGTCGATGCTGTCGACGCTGCCGCGACGACACTTGGCGTTGAAGTTGGCGTGTGCTCCAGCGTTCAGCGCGGCGATGACGTTCTCAGCGTCATTGAGCACGAGCGGGGGGCGTTGGAGGGGGAACGAGGACATGAAGAAATGTCGCGGAGGGGCGGACGTGAGCGGTGTTGCGCGGAGAAGAAATGGAGAGGAATGAAGCGTGAAAGACACATTGATCGGCGGATGCCAAGATGCTCGTACACGCGGGCTGGGTCATCATTGTCGCTGATCGGCGACGAAATGAAGTTTCAGCCGAGCATGAACTCCGCGTTACTCCGCCTCTCTCCGCTCCTCCACGACCGCCTGGTCTCCGAAACTCGCGCTACTTGCCTTGATCCTTGAACTTCACGCCCAGCACGCTGGTTGATGCGCTCTTGCTGTCGAGCTTCATCCCGCTGCCACTGGTGCCGGCGGATGAGCCGCCCTTGGTGCCGTCCATCAGGCCGCTGTCGCCGGCGGCCTTCGCGTCACTCGCCTTCTTCTGGGCACGGACCATGCCAAGGGTGAGTTGCAGGCGGTCGTAGACATACGACATGCTCTCGGGACGATCGGCGGGATCGATCTCCACGCAGTGCATGATGATCTCAGCCAGCTTGGGATGACACTTGGGGTCAATCTCCGTGACCGGGGTGGGCTTGGGCATCAGACTGGGGTCGACGCGGTCAACGAGACTGTTCTCGTTTTTGCTATTGAGCGGCGTGGGCACCGTCTTGCGGGTGATGGTCCAGTACATCGTCGCGCCAAGGTTGTAGATGTCGGTCTTCTCGGTGATGGGCTGACGCATCACCTGCTCGGGAGCGATGTAGTCGGGTGTGCCCTGAATACGCGGCTTGACAGTGCCGATCTTGCAGCTTTGGCCAAGGTCCACGACCTTCACCAACGGGCCCGGTGCCACCATGATGTTGTTGGGCTTCATGTCCGCGTGGACGAAGCCCTTTTCATGCATGTGGCGCAGCGCGCTGGCGGTTTGGCAGAAGATCTCCAAGGCGTCTTCGTACGTCTTGGGGCGCTTCTTATCCATGCTGTAGCCGTCGGCGAACTCCATCACGAGGAAGAGGTCGGTGACGGTGAGCAGCTTGCGGAGCTTGTGCATCCGCGGA
Source organism: Phycisphaerae bacterium (assembly GCA_046316615.1). GTDB lineage: Bacteria > Planctomycetota > Phycisphaerae > Phycisphaerales > UBA1924 > BJHL01. The sequence goes on along the minus strand of JBKDAN010000016.1, from coordinate 2,438 downwards.
ATGGACCGCAGATTGGGGTGGTCCAGTTCCTTCGCGACCTTGTACTCATACTCGGCCTGATCGAGGAAGCGGTCATCCTTTTCCGTCGAGCGGTGGACGTGCTTGAGGGCCCAGATCTGTTTGTCCTTGGGGTCCTGCGCGAGGTACACCGTCGACGCTGCACCCTGCCCCAGTTCCTGGAGAATGCGCAGGCCTTCAACGATGTCGTTGGGCTTGTAGAATGAAATAGGTTCGGCCATGCAAAGAAGCCCAGCGCAAGAAACGAACAAAACAAGAACGGATCGACAGATAACCCATGCAGCGTAGACCGGCTGGCAAGGGCACAAGCGTAGAACCGTCGGCTGCCCGACGTCGCTCGTCCGGTGTTCTTTCCGATTCGATACCTCTCGGGTTGCACGCGGAACCGACAAAGTTCATGAATGCCGGTTAGACCGTCCCGTTTGGGGACGCTGTCCCAGACCTTTCCGGCTTATCGCGCACGGAGTGCTGCCCGCAGCTCACTTTCCGGGAAGAATCGGCCCGGGCTGGTGGTCGGGGCGATCTGGCTGTGCAAGTACACCCGATCGGTGGGGATGTTCAAACGTTGCGCGAGGAGCTGCACAAGTTGCGTGGTGCGCCGAATTTGCGCGGGGCTAAACCGCTGGCGGTCGCCATCGCCGACGAGGCAGATGCCGATGGCTTGGCGATTGAACCAGTCGGCATTGTCGCCTGCGGTGTGGGCTCCGGTCTCCTGGTTCATCCAGCGACCGGAGACGAAGAGTTCGCCTTCGTCCATGCCGTTGCCGTTGCCGACGACAAAGTGGTATCCGAGACTGCGGAGGCCGGCGGTGCGAGCGCGCTCATCGAGGGAGGCGGGGGTGCCGACGAGCTGGCCTGTGTCGTGAATGACGATGGCTTGCCAGCGATTGGCGTGCAGCGGTTGGCGGGTGCGGAGCACGGCCTCCAGCGCGGAGGGGACACCGGCCGGCGCGGGGGCGACGGGCTGGGTGCTGGTAGCGACGAGCGGCTGCACGTTCTCGATGCGGCCACCTTGGGCAAGCCACAGGCCGCCACCGACGACGGTCATGGCGGCGACGAGCGCCATCCAGACCACGACGATGCGTGTGGACTCTTCGCGTGAGCGAGGCTTGCGAGAGGTTTTCGAGGTCTTGGCCATGCGCATCCATGCACGGTCGAGAAAGGTGAAGGGCCAGGATGCGCATCCAACGCATCGCGGCGGCAAAACAATCGGCCCGCGCGACATGCGTCCTCGCAAATCGCGTGCACAAAGATAGACGGGTGGGAGAACGAGTCCAGAGTGGCGAGTCGAAGTGCCTGAATGCCGAAGTGCCGGAGTCCGAAGCGAGGCGTGTGCCGGGTTTCAAATTGCAATCGGACACTTGGCGCTCGAGCACTCTTCCCGCTTACTCGCCGCCCAGCAATCGGCCACGGACGTTGGGGCGGCGGTCGCCGAACTCGTTGGTCACGTAGGGTGGTGCGCTGCGGCCACGCAGGCGGTCGGAGCGGTCGTACTGACTGCGCGGTTCTTCAGGACTCAGCAGCGGACGAGCACAGCCAGTCAGGCCCCCCACTGCTCCTGCCATCGCTGCAGTGATCAGCACAACAACAGGCCACGCCCGACGAGCGGACGGCGAAACGACACGGGCGATAGCGAGCGGACTGGACTGAAGCACGGGTGCTCCTTCGCGACGAACCTGGGGACCAGAGCCTGCGGGAAATCGCCGACTCCAAAAACACAGTGTACCGGCGTTGTTCACGCCGGCACACCGGAGGAGGGAAAGGAGTGGGCCGGAGGTTGCGTGCGACCGGCCCTGCGTGCGTCAGTATTCACTACGATTTGCCGCCCGCGAAGTTCGCGCTCAAGAGGCGTGGAAAGTCGAATGACGCGATCACGGGATCGCGACAATGCTTGTGCCGACGAAACGATTTGGCACCGCAAGCGTCTGAAATAGAGACAGGCCTTTGGCGAAGAACCATGCAGGATCCGCAGGTCTAGCGCGATCACTGTTGCGCCTTCGCGCCAAGTTGAGCGGATGCCTCACTGGCCTTCGGCGTTGACTTCTCGCCAGCGGAGCACGCGAACTTTCGGGAAAAGCGTGGACTCATCGAACAGATAGGTGCGGCTGAACGTCCGCCCGGCGATGGTGGTGTCGGCGAGGGCAGGCGTGACCTGCACATCGTGGAACGCGCCCGGAAAGTGAAAGCGCAGGGTGTAGGTGGTTGCGGGCGCGACGCCGCCAAAGTGCAAGGCAAAGGGTGACTGACCGAAGCCGCGGGCAACGCCGATATCGCGGCGCTGGAGCAGCGTGGCGCCGTCAGCGGAACGCAGTTCGACGCGCGTGCCGACACCCATGGTGTTGATGCCGCCCGCACCCCGACCCTTGAAGAGCACCGTGAGTGAGGCGGTGTCGTTCTGGTTGTTGTTGAACAGGCGGCTG
>JBKDAN010000015.1:0-19115 GCA_046316615.1 Phycisphaerae bacterium | reverse complement strand
TATCTTCCAAAGTTGGCGTTCACGCGGTAGACTGTGAGGTCAAGACCTTGAACGGTTGCCCAGTTGCGAATGTCGCTCTCAAAGTAGTCGACTTCGCTGACTTGTCCCAACAGTTGCCGCTTGCCTTCTTCCGAAAAGTCGCGTTGCGCAGCCCAGCCAGGCGCGAGCGTGCCGAGCTGCGAAATCCATGTGGCGGTGGGGGCTGCGACGGTCGTGTACTGTTTTGCCCCAGGGACGGTCGTCACAATGCTCGGGGCGAGTCCTTCACTGACGAGCAATTGGTCCTGGATGGTGAACTGCGCGTTGTTGCTCTGCATGATTGCCGTGAGGTGCGCCGTCGATGCATTGGTGTTGGTCAATGACGTGGTGATCTGTCCCATCGTCAAGTAGACCACCAACTCTTCATCGATCGTGCCGACGCCCGGCTGAATCGTCGTCGTGGCGCAGTTGCTCGCGCCAGCGGCCTCGCCCACGATGCTCATCGCGGCACGAACGGGCGAGAAGAGCGGCGAGTTCATGGCGGGTACCGTGAACGCGAAGTTCGCTGCATCCACAGCCGGCACGCCTGATTCCAGTAACTCGACGTACTTGGCGCCCCATTCCTTGAGCTCGTTGTAGCGTGTGCCGTCTGGCTCGTCGTAGAAGCTTGAACTTTGCGCTATGACCTTGCTGGGAAGCAGTGTCAGGAGTGCGAGGCACAAGAACTTACCCCCCCCCCCCGGCGTGGCCCGACAGCGTGCGCGTGCGAGTGCTTGAAGCATTTGTAAACTCCCAAGCAAGGCGCGATGCCGGGCTGTGTCGTGCGACAAACAAATGCACCAGCGATGGCGGACAATCGCTTCCCCTTGCACTCACCACCCTACATCAACGTACCGGTACTGTGGGGGCAATCAAACAAAAATTCGAAATCTTCGCAAAGATCAGCCATAACTGCATGCTAAATGATAGGTTGCGCGTCATATAACAAAGTGGATTGGCGGCGAGAGACATCCGACTCGCACTCCATGGTGAAAGAAATCACTCCGGCTTCCGCACATTCTCCTCCAGCCACCGCCCAATCCGCTCCGCCTGCCCCGGCAGAAAGTAAAACAGCAGCGTGTGCCCACCCGCAAACGTCAGCCGGTCTGGCCGCCCCATGCGCTCCCACAGCAACTCGCCACCCTTGGCCGGTACCCATTCGTCCCACGATCCATGCAGCAACAGCACCGGCATGCCCATCATCGCCTGGCTCGTGTGATACGGATCCAGCTTTGCGTACGTCAGGTACCGCGCGTACAAATCCTCGCGCACACGCCGCGGCAGCTTCTCCTCGCCGCACCGCAGCCGCACGCCGCCATCCGTCAGCGTGCTCTCCTGGCTCAGCATCAGCAGGTTCGCCCCCGCGCCCACCATCACCGCCGCTTCGACGCTGTCCCGCACCCGCGCCACACTCGCCGGCGTCGCCAGCCCGCCCGCGCTGAACCCGATCACCACAATCGGCGCCCCATCCAAATCACGCCGCTCACGCTTGATGTACTCAACAACCGCCTCCACCGCGTACGCATTCCCCGCAATCGCATTGTCCAACTCACTGGCCAACACCCGCGCCATCGCATCGGGGTCATCGCCCTCGCAGAACTGAAACGATGCCTTCGAGAGCTTTTGGAGCCGTTTTCTGATTTCCCGCGACTCCTTCGTGATCTTCGCAATTTCAACTCGATTCGCCGGTGGAATGCGCGGATCCAGCCGTGCGCCGTCTGTCGTTGTCACCAGATCAGCCGTATCACCAAGCAACGTGTTGTATTGCACCGTGAGTTCCGCAAAGCGCTGCTGCAGCTTCGCGATCTCCTCACGGTCCTTCGCAGGCACTTCCGCCAGCACGTTCGTCTGCGTATCAATGTCAAAGCTCACCCAGCCCTCGCTCGCCAGGTGATCCATGACTTTCATCTCAAACGGATTCCCCACCAGTGCCGTCAAGTGCACCACTACACCGCGAGGCTTCTTCTCCTGCACAGGCGGTATCCGCAGTGCCAGCCCGCCTGAAACAAAATACCGCGCTTCATCCGACGAGAGCCGAAACGGCACGTCGTTCGCCGCATATTGGCTGTTGAAGTAGGCATCTAGCACAAGCGATGTCAGTTGCCCCTGGAGCGCACGCTCATTCCCAATCGTGCGGCTCGTGAGTACCCGCGCATTGCTCTCAAACCCCGACCATTTCTTCTCGCGCGCTCGCAACTCCGCATTCCACTCCTCGTCGGTGCTGTAGCGCAGCTCGCCGAATATCCGCAGCAGGCACTTGCCGTAAATCCCCTTGTGCACGAGCGTCATCTCCGGCTTCTCAATCGCCGGACGCATCCGCGCGTCAATCTGCTCCAGCGTCGCCCCCGGCGCGAGCTCAAATCGCCGAATCTCACGCGGCGTATTGCGCAGCAGCGGCTCCAGCGTCGCCGTCGTCCGCAAAGGCCACTCCTGCGACTGCACCTTCGCCGGCTCGCGATCCAGCCGCGCCTTGTCCCCCGCCCGATACGACCAGCAGCCACCCGAAAGCAGCATCGTGCCCACCAAACCCGCCGCCAACCCGCCTCGTCGCCATCCGTGCGTCATACCCCAAGGCTAACCGCCCCGCCCAAGCCGCGACGCCCCGGCATCAAACATACAGGTTGACCCCCGGCCCACCCCCCTCTACCATCCTGACCCCGCGCGGACGGTGCGTTTCTGACGCAGCGACCGTGGGGTGTGCCAGCCATGGGCGGTTTCCCCTCCCGGACGGTGGTACAAGTCTTTGTCTTGCAGCAGTTTGCAGGATGCAGCTGCCGCAAGACCTGCCGCCGCCCTAGCTCAGTGGTAGAGCACTCCCTTGGTAAGGGAGAGGTCGAGGGTTCAAGTCCCTTGGGCGGCTTTCGGTCCTTTCGTGCCCGGTGTAACCCACCGGCATCGAAGTCAATGGTCCATCTTCTTGCGAGTGCCGGTGCAGGAAGATCCGTTGTTACCGCGATCGACGATCAGGGTCCGCCGTGGCTTTGGCAACTATGGCGTCTTGGGTCGGGTTTGCAATCGTTCCGGCGCTGGCTTGGTGGAGGCGTTTTGGGAAGCCCCGCCCCAGGTCTTCTACACCGGGTGTCCCGTTCTCTGGTTGAGGAGTTTTCTCTATGGCAATCGGAACATTCGCCCGCACCAAGCCCCACGTCAACGTCGGCACCATCGGTCACATCGACCACGGCAAATCCACGTTGACCGCCGCCCTGTCAGCCCGCTCGGCTGTCAAGAACGGCCAGAAGCCCAAGACCTACGCCGAAATCACCAAGGGTGGTACGGTGCGTGACGCCAACAAGACCGTCACGATCGCTTCGTCTCACACCGAGTACGAAACCAAGAACCGCCACTACGCCCACGTCGACTGCCCGGGCCACGCCGACTTCGTCAAGAACATGATCACCGGCGCCGCTCAGATGGACGGCGCCATCCTCGTCGTGTCCGCCGCTGACGGCCCCATGCCCCAGACCCGCGAACACGTCCTCCTGGCCCGCCAGGTCGGTGTGCCCCACATCGTCGTCTTCCTCAACAAGGTCGACCTCGTTGACGATCCCGAACTCCTCGACCTCGTCGAACTCGAAGTTCGCGAACTCCTCAAGAAGTACGGCTTCCCGGGCGACACCACCCCCGTCATCCGCGGCCAGAGCAAGCTCGCTCTCGAAAACCCCGCCGATGACAAGGCCTGCAAGCCCATCGATGATCTCTTCGATGCCATCGACAGCTACATCCCCGAGCCCGCTCGCGAAGTCGACAAGCCCTTCCTCATGAGCGTCGAAGACGTCTTCTCGATCAAGGGTCGCGGTACGGTCGCCACCGGTCGTATCGAACGCGGCGTCATCAAGGTCGGCGATGCCGTCGAAATCGTCGGCCTCACCGCTGAGAACCTCAAGAGCACCATCACCGGCGTCGAAATGTTCCAGAAGACCCTCGACAGCGGCCAGGCCGGCGACAACGTCGGTGTGCTGCTCCGCGGCCTCGAAAAGAACCAGATCGAACGTGGTCAGGTCATCTGCAAGCCCAACAGCATCAAGCCCCACACGCAGTTCAAGGGCCAGGTGTACGTGCTGACCAAGGAAGAAGGCGGCCGCCACACTCCGTTCTTCAGCAACTACCGCCCCCAGTTCTACTTCCGCACCACGGACGTCACGGGCAGCGTCAAGCTGCTCGGCGGCGCCGAAATGTGCATGCCCGGTGACAACGTCGAAATCGAAGTCGACCTCATGGGCAAGCCGGTCGCTATGGAAAAGGGTGTTCGTTTCGCCGTCCGCGAAGGTGGCAAGACCATCGGCTCGGGCGCTGTGACCGACATCATCAAGTAATCACGACCGTCTGCTTCGCAGACACGTGTGACCAAAACTAAAGAACCCCGTCGCTCACGCGGCGGGGTTTTTTCATTGCTATCCAAGAAAATCGAATCGCAACCAAATCGCTTGCAAAATGCAAGCGAATAGACTCGGCTCTTCGCGATACAACGCCTCCGCTGCATCGCGATGCTCGCACATCTCACGCTCCAGACAGGAACCCCGCCATGCACATCTCACGTCTGTTTGTCCTGCCAACCTTCGCGTCTTGCCTCAGCCTCTTCGTCGGCTGCGGCTCCGTACCCCCCGTGGGCACGCGCGACAACCTGCTGCCGCAGGGAGAACTTCCGCCCGATGTCATCCGCTGGCCCGCGCGCTATGAACCCAAGAAGGCGACGTTTTTCGTCAGCAATCAGATCGACATCGCCGCTTCGCCCCAAGAGGTGTGGGACGTGCTGATCAACGTCGACAGTTGGCCGGAGTGGTACGCCGGTGCACGCAACCTCCAACTGACAAGCAGCACGCCCGGCAAGCTCGCGCCCGATGCCGTGCTTTCTTGGAACATCATGGACCTGGACTTCATTTCAACAGTGAAGGAGTTCGAGCCTCCGTATCGCCTCAGTTGGGAGTCGCGCAAGTCCACCATTCAGGGATACCACACGTGGATCCTGATTCCCACCGATCAAGGCACACGCGTCGTGACCGACGAGAGTCAGTTCGGCATCCTCGCATGGCTGCAAGGCATCTTCATCCCGAACAAACTCAGCAAACTGCATGATGCATCCCTCGCCGCTATCAAGGTTCGTGCAGAGGCTAGCGAGTCGCACTGATCAGATGTCAGTCTTCACATTGCGCGCACCAGTAGTCACTCAGGTCAGCGATTCATCGAGACCAACATGCCCAAACTACGACTTCGCACGCTGCTTGTCCCAATCGGCGGCTTCGTCGCTGCCGTGCCATTCCTCGCAAGTTGTCAAATGGCAGCGCCCTTCAAAGGCCCCGGCTACACACCCGGCAAAGGCGTCACCCTCCCGGGCGCAACCGACACCGTCTGGATCGGCCTCACCAACGCCCAGCTCGATGGCTCCAACCGCGCCGTCTTCGACGACTACACCAACCGCGTGATCCGAGACTTACCCAGCCGCGAGGGCCACATAGGCCACAGCGTCCGCACCCGCGTCTTCGGCAACGAAGTCTGGACCATGACCATCTGGCGCGACGAAGCCGCCCTCAACGCCTTCGTCCGCGCCCCCGTCCACCGCGAAGCCATGCGCGAGGGCATCAGCGCCGTCAAGTCCGCCCGATTTGCACGCTTTGCATGGCCCGCGTCGCAAGTCCCGCCCTCGTGGACCGAAGCCAAACGCCGCCTCAGCGAAGTGGAACCCGTCACCTACGGTGCCGCGCCATGAAGCGCCCCGCCAAACGCCCGAGCGAAAAAGTCACGAGCAAGAAAGTCACGAGTAAAAAACGCTCCCCCTGCCCGATCGCCTGCACGCTCGACATCGTGGGCGACAAATGGACCCTCCTCGTCATCCGCGACCTCTTCGCCGGCAAGTCGCACTATCACGAGTTCCTCCAGTCCCCGGAGCGCATCGCCACCAACATCCTCGCCGAGCGTCTCACGCGCCTCGCCACCGCAGGCGTCATCGCCGCCCAGCCCTCACCCCAGCGCGAAGGCGCCTCGCTCTACCAACTCACCCCGCGCGGCAAGTCCCTCTTCCCACTCCTCGTCGCCATCCGCGACTGGGGCCTCACCCATATCGCCGGCACCAAAGCCCACATGCACGTGCCCGACCCCGCCTGATCTCCACGCCAACCCTGACCACCCGCCCCGGTTCGTGCCCCGTTCGTTCCGTCGGATATGTCCTCGCCGCCGGTGTCCTCGTCGCATGCCACGCGTCGCTTCACTGCCGTGCCTCCGTCGCCCGCACACGCCGCGCCACTTCTGCGCCCGACTTTCAACACTCTCTCACACGCAACGCACATCGCGCGAAATTGCGCATTTTCTCGCCGCTATCCCCACTTTCCTGTATACTGCCGCCATGCTCAAGCGATGCGTGGCCATGGTCTGCTTGCTCGGGGTTCTTGGCCTCGCGCCAAACGCCTTCGCGGGCGATACCGCCATCCCCGACGACTGGTTCTTCGGCGGCCGCGAACGCTCCACCGAACTCAAAGCCATCGAGGGCAAGCCCGCGCCCGCCATCAACATCGACACATGGATCGGCGATGAAGTCAACCTCGCGAAAAATCGCGGCAAGGTCATCATCGTCGACTTCTGGGCCACTTGGTGCGGCCCCTGCATGGCCGCCATCCCCAAGAACGTCGCCCTCGTCAACAAGTACAAAGACAAAGGCCTCGTCTTCGTCGGCGTGCACGACTCCAGCAGCGGCTGGGAAGACGCCGCCAGCGTTGTCAGCAAGAACAACATCAACTACCCCGTCGGCAAAGACAAGTCCTCCGCCAAAGGTGGCCTCAGCGTCGAGCAGTACCAGGTCCAGTTCTGGCCCACCTACGTCGCCATCGATCGCAAAGGCATCGTGCGCGCCGCGGGCCTCTTGCCACACCATGTTGAAGATGTCGTCAAGCTTCTCCTCGCGGAAGAGGGCCCCAGCGAAGCCGAAGTCGCTCGCAGTTGGGGCCCCGAAGTCTACATGGGTGGTGCCAAGCGCCCCGAATCACTCCGCGCCATGGAAGGTAAACCCATGCCGCGCATCACGGGTGAAACATGGCTGGGCACCCAGCCGACGTCCTGGCAAAATCAGGTCGTGGTCGTGCACTTCACCGCTCCGCAAAGCCCCGTCGCCCAGCCGCAGCTCGAAGCTCTCGTCAAGACGCAGTCCGCCTTCACCGATCGCGGCGTGATCTTCGTCACCATCTGCGATGCCAACGCCACGTGGGACAGCATGACCACGCTTGCCAAAGCCGCCAAGGCCACGATGCCCGTCGTGCATGATGTGCGAGCTGATGGCGTCAAGCCGATCGAGCCCGCCGCCGCCGAGCCCGCGTCCAAAGACGCCGCCAACGCCGCCGCCGATCCCGCCGCGCCGCAGCCCGCACTCGCCAAGCCCGCCGCGCCCGCCGAGAAGCCCGCATTTGTGTTGCAGCCCACAGGCGAACACGCCAAGGCTTGGGGCGCACGCTTCACGCCCGCAACGTTCGTGATCGATCGCGCTGGCATCGTGCGCGCCGCAGGTGTCAAGGCTGACAAACTCCAGGAAGTCGTCGAATCACTGCTCTCCGAGCGGTAACGAAAGGGTGACGATGGGTGCCGATACGTTGATGAATGGAAAGAACGCCCCCCCGGCGAGTGACTTCGCCCTGCGCGTTCGCGAACAAGTCGCTCGCACGGTGGTGGGGCAGAGTGTCGTCGTCGAGCGCGTGCTCATCGCGCTGCTCACAGGCGGCCACCTGCTGCTCGAAGGCGTACCCGGCATCGCCAAGACCCTCATGGTCCAGGCCGTCGCCAAAGCCGTCGATCTCAAGTTCGCCCGCGTGCAGTTCACCATCGACCTGCTCCCAAGCGACATCGTCGGCTCCGAAATCCTCGACCAGCGCAGCGCTGAGTTCCGAGTCCACAAAGGCCCCATCTTCACCAACCTCTTCCTCGCTGACGAAATCAATCGCGCCAGCCCCAAGGTGCAGTCAGCTCTGCTCGAAGCGATGCAGGAGCGCCGCGTCTCCATCGCCAACGCCACGCACGATCTCCCCGCGCCCTTCCTCGTCATCGCCACGCAGAACCCCATCGAACAAGCCGGTACCTTCGAACTGCCCGAAGCCCAGCTCGACCGCTTCATGCTGCGTCACCGCCTCAGCTACCCCACCAAAGAAGACGAAATGCAGGTCGTCAAGCGCAGCCTCGCGTTGCGCCTGAAGCGCCAGGGCGATGGCGCCGTCCCCATGTCCGCCTTCGACGCCATCGAAACCCGCGACCAGCTGCGCCTGACCGATCTCACAACTGCCATGTCGCGCGTGCAGGATGTCTACGTCAGCGACGTCTTCGTGCGCGACTGTGTCGAGCTCGTCAATCTCACACGCAATCACCCTGACATCGAGCTTGGTTGCAGCCCTCGCGCCGCCCTCGCCCTCGTGCACGCGTCCCGCGCCCGCGCCTTCATCTATGGCCGCGCCTACACCGTGCCCGAAGATCTCTTCGCCCTCGCCGAAGACGTCGTGCTCCACCGCATCCGCCTCAAGTACGAAGCCCTCGCCCAGGGCAAACGCGCCGCAGGCGTGCTCAAGGAACTGCTGGACACCATGGCATGACCGCCCCCGCGATCCATCGCGATGTCCACACTGTGGAGGTGCTCCCGCCGCCCCAGTCGCTATCTCACGATGCCTTCGAGATCATCGTCCGCCGCCTCGCCGACGATCTTGCCTTCGGCAGCGACACCTCCCTCTTCGTCGGCAGCGGCCTCGAATATGCCAGCAGCCGCCCCTACGAAGCAGGCGACAGCATCCGCAGCATCGACTGGCGTCTGACCGCTCGCACAGGCCGCGCATACGTCCGCCAATACGAGTCACTCAAACGCACCAACGTCTGCATCGTCGTTGACTCTTCCGCCTCCATGAGCGTGCGCAGCGTCGCCCGCAGCAAGCACGACACCGCCGTCTGGATCGCCTCAGCTCTTGGTCTCATCGCCCAGCGTCGCCTCAGCCCCGTCGCCATCTTCGGCGCAGGCGAGCGCTCCGCCCGCAGCGTCCCCAGCCTCTCACGCACCGATCTCTGGAGCGCCATCGACCCGCTCCGCATCGCCAGCCTCACCGAGCGCACCAAGCTCGCAGATGCCATCGCCTCCATCACCGTGCGCGTCCCGCGTCGCAGCGTCATCATCGTGCTCAGTGATCTGCACGAACCCGGCGCAATCCCCGCCATCCGCAGCGCATGCCAAAAGCACGAAGTCATGGCCCTGCACATCCAGGATCCCGTCGAAGTCACGCCCCTCCGCGCCGGCTTCGTGCGCCTGCGTGAGGCCGAAACCGGCTCCATCTTCTTCGCCCCTCGCCGCAAACCGCTCGATACCCAGCGCGACACACAGCTCGAGCTGCACCGCTGCGGCGCAGACTATCTCCCCATCCGCACCGATCGCCCCTTCATCGCCGATCTGCGCCGCTTCCTCGCCTCGCGCAGTGGCCAGATGCGAGGTCGCGGATGAACCCACGCCCTCTCATCTTCGCAGTTCGCTTGGTCGTGGTCTGCATCACCGCCGCATGCCCCGCACCCGCGCTCGCCGCCGACCCCATCCCCGCCAAGCGCGGCGTCGCCTCTTCCATCGAAGTCACCCACGCCCCCGGCCGCCTGCGCGCCCGCGCCAGCGATGCGAACGCGCCCCTGCTCGTGCGCGTTGAATCACTCGCCGAAGATCGCAGCCGCATCGAGTTCTTCCCCCTCCGCTCCGGCGATTTTGATCTGGCTCCGTATCTCGAACGCACCGACGGCACACCCGCCGCCATCACCAGTGCCACCACGCTCATCCAAGTCACGTCGCAGTTGCCGCCCGATGCCGGCACCAACATCTTCGAATCCTCGCGAGATCCCGTCGCGATCGCCACCCGCTATCGCACCGCGCTCTACGCCATCATTGCTCTCTGGGTGCTCGTGCCCATCATCGTCATCGTGCGAGCCCGCCTTCGTCGCCCGCCCCCGCCGGTCGTCGCACCCGTCGTGCCGCCACCCACGCTGCTCGACCGCGTCCGCTCCACCCTCGCGCGAGGCGATCAACTGTCAACCAACGAACGCGCCGAACTTGAACTTCTGCTCCTGCGCCACATGCGCAGCGAGCGCTCAGGCGAAAGTGCCGCCGCCATCTCGCACGCGGTCAGCGAGCTGCGCACATCGCCCGGCACCAGCGAACTCATCGCGCATCTCGAGCGCTGGCTGCACGCAGGCGACGAAGCCCAGCGTCAAAGCGCATTGCACGCCGTCACCCAGTACCTCGCCCAGCGCGGAGGTGCCGCATGACCTTCGCGCACGCATGGGTGCTGCTGCTGCTCGCCATCCCGCTCTTGCTGGGCTGGGCCATCCTCACCCGCGGCCACGGAGCCGTCGCCCCGGTTGATCACAACACGCCCCGCGTCCGCCGTCCGCGCACGCTCGCTGTCTTGCTCGGTGTCTTTGAAAGCTGGCCCCTGCTCGCCCTCGCCGCCGTCATCGTCATGCTCGCAAGCCCGCAAGTCATGAAGCAACCGCGCCGCGAGCGCCAGCTCACCAACATCCAGATCTGCATGGATGTCTCAGGCAGCATGGCAGGCCGCAACTACGAGATCGCAAGCAAAGCCATCGAAGACTTCACCTACGCCCGCGAAGGCGACGCCTTTGGCCTCACCCTCTTTGGCGTCGCCCAGATTCGCTGGCTCCCGCTCACCAAAGACCTGCAAGCCGTCCGCAACGCGCTCCCCTTCGCCGATCCCACTTTCCAGCCCAGCCACATGGGCGGCACCGCCATCGCCGCCGCTCTGCGCTTCTGCACCCAGAACATGCTCGCCGAAGCTCAGGAAGGCGATCGCATCATCATCCTCGTTTCCGACGGCGTGTCCTTTGACCTGCAACCAGGTGACGAAGACGACCTGGGCGACGAACTCCGCGCCGCAGGCGTCACCGTCTACCACATCCACGTCGACGAGTCCGACATTCCCGACGCCGTCGCCGAAGTCGCCCGCCTCAGCGGCGGCGATGCCTTCCGCGCAACCGACTCGCAAAGTCTCAAGACCGTCTTCAATCACATCGACCGCATGCGCCCCGCCAAGTTCGCCAGCGTGGGCGCTGTGCCGATGGACCACTTCGCTCCCTTCGCCCTCGTCGCGCTTGTCATGTTGTCTCTGCACGTCATCGGTCTCATGGGGGTGCGATACACCCCATGGTGAGCCCCGCAACCAACCCCTTCATGATCGCACTGACCGTCGCGGTCATCGCGCTGCTGCTCGTCGCCCTTGCCGAGTGGTTCCATGCCCGCCGCGTGCGCTCGATCGCGCACCTCGCTTTCGGTATTGCAGGCAAGCCCGCCCCGTGGGCCCGCAGCGCACCCATCGTCCGCACCATCGGTGCCGCGCTGCTCGCCTTCGGCGCTGTGTTGCTGCTGCTCTTTGATCCCGTCGAAGTCGAAGTCACGCCCTCCCCTCGCGCCTCGCGTCAGTTGCTCGTCGTGCTCGATGTCTCACCCAGCATGAACCTCAAAGACGCTGGCCCAGCCAGCGAAAAAATGATGCGAGGCCAGTGGGCTGGCAAGCTCATGCAAGGCGTGCTCGACCGCATCGACATGAAAGACACGCGCATCACCATGGTCGCGTTCTACTCACGTGCCTTGCCCATGTTGCAGGACACCACCGACAAATCCCTCCTCTCCAACATGATGTCAGGCCTGCCCCTCTACACCGCCTTCGTCCCCGGCAAGACCGATCTGCAAGCCGGCCTCACCGAAGCCTTCCGCCTCGCCAAAGGCTGGGCCCCGCGCTCCACCACGCTCATCATCGTCAGCGACGGCGATCTCGAATCCGCGCCCACCATCCCCCGCGCGCCCGCATCCATCGCCGACACCATCGTCATAGGCGTGGGCGATCCGCGCACGCCCACCGTCATCTCAGGCCACAGCTCGCGCCAAGACGAGTGGACACTCAAAACCATCGCTGCCAAACTGGGCGGCTACTACCACGAAGGCAACACACGCCACTTGCCTACCGCCGTGCTTGATGGCCTCGAGTCCATCGCCCCGCGCGTGGGCGGCAGCGCAGGCCAGCGCGAGATCGGCCTTTGGTCCGCCGCCATCGGCGCCACCCTGACAGCCTTCATCGGCCCGCTGCTCCAGTTCTTTGGCGTGCCGCGTGCATATCGCACCGCACGTGTCGCGCAACCCGTCACCGTCTCGCTCGAAAGGAGCGTCGCATGACCGCACCCGCTTCCCGCACGTGGCTCGCTCGCGCCGCGTGGACCTTCTGGGCTCTCATGCCCATCGCCGTCCTCGCGTACCACTTTGGCCCCGGCCAAACGCTCATGGGCAAAGCCGCCGCCGCCCGCGTCGTCGAAGCCGCCCGCGCCGATGAAAAAATCGCCGAGCAATTGCTCGATGACGCATACGCCGCGCACCTCCGCGCCTTGGAGGCCCGCGCCGCCGCAAGCGGCAAAGAAGACGCCACGCTGCGTGCCGCCGCCGACAAAGCCTCCGCCGAAGAAGCCCAGGCCTACGCCCGCTCCGAAGCCCAGTGGCAGCGCGTCGCCGACAACCTCCAGCAGGCCATCACCGCTCTTCAGCCCGCCGACGCATCCGCCGCACGCGAGCTCCGCGTCGACCGCGCCCGCGCCGTCCTCCGCGCTGGCGACATCCCCGGCGCCATGGGCGACCTTGAACAGGTCCTGACCGAGCTCGCCGACACCAAAGCCGAAAGTTCAACCACCGCCATGCGCGCCCGCGAAGAACTCGGCACCGCCATGTACTTCGGCGCTCGCGTCCTCCGCATGAGCGGCAAGCCCGCCGACGAATGGCGCCCTCTCGCCGCTGGCGCACGCCAGCAGTTCCGCTACCTCGCCCAGCACGCCCGCGACACCAACGCCTCACCCGACTCGATCACCAACCACGACAAGAACACCGAACTCGTCCTCAACCTCGAGCAGTCAGGCCTCGACGAACTGCTCGCCAAGCCCCGTCCTCGCGCCTGCCCCAACGGCAATGGCAAGCTCAGCACCGCCAAACGCCCAGGCCGCCGCCCAGGCGACAAGCCGGGCAACGGCGCAGGCATGGATGGTGAAATCGGTCAAGGCTGGTAATCAATCCGGCGTCCACATCGCTCACAGATCAACGTCCCGAATCGAAAGTATCTCATGAATCGCGCAACATATCTCTTCGCAGTGGCCGGTGGATTGCTCGCCTCCCCGTGCGTCGCGCAAGTCGCCACGCCCGCCGCCGCACGCGCTGCTTCGCTCATCGCCTCCGCCGCTGTCGCGCAGCCAATCTCCAAGATCGTCGAGGCGATTCTCATACAGCCCCTTCAGCCCGCCGACGAGCAGCCCCAAGCCGCCGCGCCCGCCGATGCTCCAGCCGATGCCGCCGCCCCCGGCGCACCCAAGCCCGCCGCCGGCGCAACCGACCAGCACACCGCGTACTTCAAAGCTCTCTACGACTCCCTCAGCCCCGCCGAGCAGAAGCAGATGCTCGCCTACTACGCCGACATGGGCCTCAATCTCGATGAGATGCTGGGCATCTCCGCCAAGCTGGGTGAGCAGGCCAGCAAAGGCCAGCAACTCGCCCAAGCCATGCGCGAGCTCGACTTCGCCCGTACGCCCGCCGCCGTCCTCGGCGCGCGCGGCCGCCTGGGCTTTGGCCAAGTCGCTTATCCCAACCCCGAGCTCATGCAGATCCCCGACGTCGCCGCATGGATCCACCTGCAAGTGCTCGCCGGCGAATGGAACACGCTCGCCACATACCTCAAGTCCCGCCCCGCCCCCGAGGCCGACGCCGTCTACGCCTTCGTGCTCGAGCAACTAGGCCAGCACGAAACCGGCATGCTGCCCGAAGAAGTGCTCGCTCTCGCCCACGCCGCTCCCTCCGAGCTCAAGCCCTGGCAAATGACCACGCTGGGCAAAATCCTCGCGCAAGCCGCCGGCAAGTTCAGCTCCTCAACCATGCTCGCCCAGATCCGCGCGGGCACAACGCTCTTTGGCCAAGGCGACGAAGCCAAGCGCCGCCGCACCGTCGAGTTCCTCGCCGGCGGCGGCCTCGTCAAAGAGTCCTACGAGTTCCTCACACCCATCGATCAAGCCCTCGCCGCCCAAGACGCGCCGCTTCTCCTCGTCCACGCTCGTTACCAGCGCACACTCGCCCAAACCATGCCTCAGGGCCCGCAAGCAGAACAGCTCCGCCGCTCGGCATGGGAGCTGCTCACGCAAATCGCCCTCCTCCCCGGCGCAAGTTTCGAGAAGCGTCGCGAAGCCCTCCAACTCGCTATCGAAGGCATGGGCGATGTCCCCCGCGCCAGCGTCTCGCCCTGGCTCACGCAAGTCTTCGCCAGCGACGCGCTGGGCCCCGTCGCTCTCGAGCTCATGGCTCTGCAAGCCGCCAAAGTCGGCGATTCACAGCAAGATGTCGAGCAGCGCGCCCAGACCATCCTCCGCCTCAAAGAAGGTGTCGATGTCCTCCTCGCGCGCGAGGATCTCGACTCCTCCGCCCTGCGCGTCCCGCTACGCATGATGACAACCGCTCTCGTGCAAGAGATGGAACAAGCCATCACCAGCAAGGGCCGCCAGCGCGATGTCGCCGCCGAAAGCCAGTTGCTCCTCAAAGCCGTCCCCAGCGAACGCTGGCTCAGCGTCCTCGAACCCAGCCTCGCCACACGCGCTCGCAAAGCCTCTATCGCCATCGCCACCGTCGCCGAAGAGACCGACGCCGCTCTCGCCTTGGTTGAGCAGGCCATCGCCGCCTCGCGCGACGAAGCCCCCGCCTATGCCGATCACTTCCTCAGTAACTGGGAAGGCCGCCTCCGCCCCAAGCTCGACGTCGATCCCGAGTTCCAGTTCTACTTCTTCTATCGCGAGTACCTGCCCATGGCCCCGCTCACGCGCGGCGCGCAGCGGCGGAATCTCGACCGCCTCAGCAACCTGCTCGCCCAGCTCCAAGCCGTCGGCGTCGACGCATCCAAGCTCACCAATCTCGTCCCCGCCTTCCGCGCCTGCCACGCCACCACCGAGGTCTACCAGCGCGATGACATCCAGCGCGTCTTCGGCTCACTCAGCGCCATCTCCCCCGCAGTCGCCGTTGATCTCGCCTCCACCATGAGCGCCGGCCTCAACGGCGATTGGCGCAGCCGCGATGCCCAGCGCAAGACCGGCACTAAACGCAGCGATTCCGAAATCGCCGCCCTCGTTGACAAGGGATACGGCGTCGCGCTCGAACTCATGGACGCCGCCGTCGCCGCCGAACCCACCGAATGGCGCTACGCCATCCTCCGCGCAGCCATCGCCTACGACCGCCTCCAGTTCCAGCAATCCCAAGGTCGTGGCGGCGACGCCGAAGCCCAAACCCGCTACCGCCGCGACGCCTTCGAAGCCTTCGCCAGCGCCGCCGATCGCTACACCAAAGCCATGGCCGAAGGTCTCGAGCGCGACGATCCCACCATCTACCGCATGTGGTTCGGCGCCGCCATGGGCACCGCCGAACTCAACTTCATCCGTCCCGAAGACCTCCCAGGCGAAGGCAGCCTGCAAGACGATCAGATCGATCTCATCCGCAAGTCCTTCGACTCCCTGCCCACCGAAGCACGCGACCGCCACCTCGCCACCTTCGCACGCGACATGCAGGCCGCCGTGGGCCGCGCCGCCCCCGAAGTGAAACCGCGCCTCGTCAAGCAGTCACTCCGCATCCTGCAAGACCACCCCGCCGGCGCATCGCTCCGCGCCATGAACGAGCTCTATCTCGATCTCATGAAGAACGAGCTCCGCCTCCGCCTCACTGTCGATGGCGATGATCGCGTCGGTGTCAACAAGCCCTTCGGCGTGCTCATGTCGCTCCGCTACACCAACTCCGTCGAGCGCGAAACCGGCGGCTTCGCCAAGTACCTCCAGAACAACGTCTGGGGCTACACAGGCGGCAGCTATCGCGAGGTCAACTACCGCGATCAGCTCAAGAAGAACATCGAAGAGTCCCTCGCCAAAGGCTTCACCGTCGAGTCCATCGGCTTCTTCGACGCCTTCATGCCCGGCCGCGGCGTCATCGAAGACACGCAAGACGGCTGGGTCGAAAAGCCCATCGCCTACCTCGTCCTCACCCGCAAAGATGCCAGCGTCGATCGCCTCGCGCAGATCACGATGGAAATGCAGTTCAACGACCAGACCGGCCCCGTCACCCTCGCCCTCCCCAGCAACACACCCGCCCTCGCAGTGGGCGACACCTTCGCCACGCGCCCACTGCAAGACCTCACCATCTCGCAAATCGTCGACCTCCGCGCCCTCACTCCCTCCAGCGGCGTCGCCAAAAACCACCCCGTCACGCTCGAAGTCCGCATGCGCGGCAAAGGCATCCTGCCCGACGTGACCGACGTGCTCCAAGGCATCAACGACGCACTCCCCGGCTTCCGCGTGAGCGACTCCGCCATCGAAGCACAACCCCAGATCATCCTGCAGGAAGGCTCCGTCGCCACCGGCCGCTTCGGCTGGTCCCGCAGCGAAACCGAGCCCGAAGGCGGCTACCCCGAGCCCGACGCGACCGGCATGTACCGCCTCAAAGGCGAACGCACCTTCATCGTCACCTACACGCCGCAAGGCAGTGGGGCGGCTCGCGCTTTCACGCTGCCCACCCTCACGCAGGCCGCAACCCAACTCCCCCGCACCAAGCCCGACGACAAGGACTTCGTCCCCCTCGAAAGTCGCACCTACGCCGACCTCGACATAGTCCCCGTCACCACACCAGTCGTGCACATCCAGCGCTCATGGTGGCGCGCAGCAACACTGCTCGCCATCGCCGGCGTCATCGTGCTCATCGCCGCCATCACATGGCTCCGCAGGCGCACCGCGCAGGTCCCCGCCCTCGCCGCCGCCACACTCGCCCCCTCCCGCATGACTCCCCTCTCCGTCCTCGCCGCCCTGCGCCGCCTCGAGTCCCGCGCAGGCTTGCCCAATGATCGCGCAAACGAACTCGCAAGCGACATCGCCGCCCTCGAGCAGCAAGCCTTCGCCCCCGGCGCAAACCCGCCCGCAGAGTCAGACCTGCAAGCCGTCATCTCCAAATGGTCACGCCCCGCCTGATCGTGTCCCGCGGCAAACAACCCCGCACCATCACGACCTGTTCCCCGCGCTCTTGATCCTCCCCACCAGGCCTTGCGTGCGCACCTGCACGCCCTTCAGCATGCTGCTCAGCGCATCGCGATTGGGCGCATACTCCATCGCCGTCTGCAGCGCAACCCACTCCTTGATCACCAGGTCCGCCAGCGCCTTCGTAAAGCTCTGCATCCCTTCTTCGTTCTTCCCCACGATCATCGGCAGCGCACTGTCATCCCCCTCCCGAATCTTCTCGCGCACGGTCGACGTCCCCAGCAGCACCTCACACGCCGGCACCACGCCCAATCCCGTCTCCACCTGCGCCGGCAGCAGCCGCTGCGCCAGCACGCCTCGCAGCGTGTTGCTCAGTGCATGCCGCAGAAAGCCATGCTCATGGCTCGGAAAAAACTCCAGAATACGGCTGAACGCCTGCATCGTGTCCGCCGTGTGCATCGTGCTGAATACCAGATGCCCCGTCTCCGCCGCCTGCACCGCCGCCAGCACCGTCGCATGATCACGCAGTTCGCCAATGAAGATTACATCCGGATCTTCCCGCACGATGTACCGCAGCGCATTCGCAAAATCCGGCACATCAATCCCGATCTCCCGCTGACTGATGATGCTCTTCTTGGGCGCAAAGCGATACTCAACCGGATCCTCCACCGTAATGATGTGCTCAGCGCGCGTCTGATTGATGTGCTCCATCATCGCCGCCAGCGTGCTGCTCTTCCCGCTCCCCGTCACACCCACGACGAGAATCAGCCCCTCCGTCGTCTCATCAATCAGTTGCCCGTAAATCGCCGGCACATGCAGCTCGCTGTAACTCGGTATCTCCGCCTTCACCCGCCGAATCGCCGCATGCGTGTGCCCGCCCGACCGAAACATGTTCACGCGAAACCGATCCCCGTCTTTCAAGTGCGTCGCAAAATCCAGACTCCCCTGCGCGACAAACTTCCCCTTCAGTTGCTCCGGCACAATCGGATCAAGCAAATGATCCGCCTCCTCCTCCGTCAGCGGCTCCACCGCAATCGCGCGCAGCACCCCATTGATCCGATACGTCGGCGGAATTCCCACCTTCAAATGCAAGTCGCTCGCCCCATACTTCTTCATCGCCGCCAGCAACCGATGAATCGAAACATGCTGCTGCGGAATCGGCGCACCAGATGAATGGGACCCACCACCCAGCCCACCGCCCAGCTCACCACCAAGCTCACCACCCACCACCCCACCCGTCACCCCACCCGTCACATGCATTTCAGCGTCCATCGGAAATCTCCTGGGACACAAATCAGTCTACCACAACCCGCAACCCCCTGCACGCGTCCCCGGTGGCCCGCCCGTCCCGGGCGGGCGCATGCCAGCGCAGCTCCGATGACCCGGGCCTTCAGCCCGGGCGAACAACGACACCACCACACAACCCTCTCGCGACTTCTCGCCACACCTCTTCACATCGCGCATCATCTCACGCCTTCCCCGCCGCAACGCGGCGAGCGTCCATTGCCAGACGCGCCAGCGTCTGGTTCAGCCCCCATCACATCTTCGCCCTGGCAGGGGCGAGCGAATCTCACGCCCCATCCATCACCATCCCCAGAGGTAGCGTGAGATGTTCATTTCGATGCCACGCCGCTCACCGACATGATTGCGAAAATGGTGTCCATCAGGTCCCACAGCCAGCCTGCAAACCAGCAGCCCCTGACACGCAAAGAATGAACAATGAAAGTCGTACCGCCCGCCAATAGAGTCGGGAAACTTGGAGTCCCCGTGCGGTTCCGTCGGAGGAAATGCCCTTGAAACAACGCATGACCAATGTCTATCGATTCATCGAATCAAGCGAAGTCGCAGGTGATGAAGTCTCTGCAGCACATCTCGCCATGCGTCTGGTGAAGGACAAGTCAAGGCTGTTCGGTCGATACGGCCCCGTTGACTACTGGAACCCCGATGTAATCGTCCGACTCAAACGCAACAAACAGCCGACGGATGTGATCGAGACCAATGGCGGCTGGAATCCGATCGTCTCAACGCGTCTAAAGGAACTCGTGCAGTCATTGGACCCAACCTGCTGCCAA
>JBKDAN010000014.1:0-73290 GCA_046316615.1 Phycisphaerae bacterium | reverse complement strand
GGCGGTGCGTGCAGCACAGGCCCGTCCTGCAGCGATGGTGACTTCAACAACAACGGCATGCATCCTGAAGATGTGGATGTGATCGACTTCCTTGACGTGCTTGCCGGCGGCAGGTGCTGAGAGGCTGTAACGCGGCGATCGCACCGGCGTAGCGATCTCCATGCCAACGTGGGCTGTCATTCTTCTGATCGTGTGCATCATGGTGCCGGTCGATCTCGCCATCGTGTACGCGCTGCTGCGCGGGCCGGTGGATGAGATCTTCAACGCACTGCACAAACGGCATCCGCCACAGGAGATCGGCACGGGAGCCATGCGTCACAACTTTCAGTCCGTCAAGAAGGACATCGTCAACATGGGCTGGTCCGTGCACTTCGCGGTGGATGACGCCTTTGTTCACATCATGCCGGCAGCGGTGCTGCGCTGGTGCGGAGCCAAGGCCAGCAGTGTGCCCGTGCAACTGGTGCGAGAGAAGCGAGCCAGCGCGCGTTTGCCGGAGATTGCCGTTGGCGAAGTTACGCTGCGGGCACCCGCATGGGTACTGCGGGAAGCGATCGCTCGCGCCAATCTGCTGAATGGGTCAGGCGCGTAAAGACGTGAACTCGACGAGCCACGTGAGACGGAAGAATTGCTGTCACACCCGGCGTTGCTGGCCGCACTCGGGGCAGGTGTGCATGCCGGTGGAGAAGGTGTAGCCGCAGCCGTGGCAGGCCCCGCTACCGGCAAGCGACTCATTGCGACGCTTGAGGTAAATCATGCGTCCAAAGCATCCTGCTGCGGCTGCGAACACCACGAGCGGCAGCGGAAACAGCAATTGGTGCCAGCCATGCGTCGCCGTGAGTATCTGGAAGTTGACGAACATGAGTCCAAATCCAATGAACTGCAACGTCCATCCCATGTAGGTCCAGCGTCGCACCTGTAACTCGTTGGGCGTCACGTATCTTCCTCCAGCGTCTTCTTGCGGCGGAGGACATGGTGATAGTGCTGAGCGAAGCGGTGGGCTTCGTCGCGGATGGACTGGAGCAGCTTGAGTCCCAGATTCTCGCGGCCCAGGCGGATCGGCTCGCTGCGCTCCTGCACGTAGATCAGCTCTTCCTTCTTCGCGAGCGAGATGACCATGGGTGGCTTGCGCTGCAGCGACGCGAACGCTTCGAGAGCAGCGTGCAGTTGGCCCAGACCGCCGTCGATGAGGATGACGTCGGGGAAGAGTTCGTTGCCTTCGCCGGCTTCGCGGTAGCGGCGGCTGACGACTTCGCGGATACTGCTGTAATCGTCGTTGTCGACAGTTTGAATCTTGTAGCGGCGGTATTCGTTTTTGAACGGACGACCGTCGATGAAGCAGACCTTGCTGCCGACGGTTTCGTTGCCTTGCAGGTGGGCGATGTCGATGCCTTCGATGCACCGGATCTCTTCGTCAAGCTCGAGGGTTTTCTGCAGGCTTTTGAGTGCCTTTTCAGGCTCAAAGATCAACGCTTCGGTTTCGGGCTGCCAGCCTTGGGCGGTAGTGCCGCGTTCGGCGAGGCGTTCGATAGCGCGGATTTGGTCGCGCAGGCTCGCGGCCTTCTCGAAGCGAAGTTCCTTACTGGCCTTCTCCATTTCATCGCGGAGTTCACGCAGCATGACGCTTTGCTTGGTGCCCAGGAACTTCACAAAGCGATCGACATCGGCGGCATATTCGTCTTTACCGATCTTGGCGGCGCAGGGCGCTGTGCACTGGTTGATGTTGTAGAGCAGGCAGGGGCGGAAGAACTTGTTCTTCTCGTCGCCGTCGATGATGTCGATCTTGCAGGTGCGGAACTTGAAGACGCGCTGGAGAACCTGCACGGCTTCGCGCAGCGCACCGGCGTTGGCGAAGGGGCCGAAGACCTTGGCGCCTTTGAGCAGCTCGCGGGTCTCGTCGTCTCCTGCACCGGTGGGGTTGCGAGTCACAAAGATGCGGGCAAAGTCTTCACGCTGTGTGACGACGAGATACGGGAAGGTCTTGTCGTCGAGCAGGCGCACGTTGAAACGCGGCTTGGTGTCCTTGATGAGACGGTTCTCAGTGAGCAACGCCTCCCACTCGCTCTCACACGTGAGGAAGTCGAAGTCATGCACGACATCGAGCATGGGCTGCTTGTGAAAACCCAGATCGGTGCTTGAAACGAAGTAGCTGCTGACGCGATCGGGCAGGCGCAGGGCCTTGCCAATGTAGATGACGACACCCGAGGCGTCCTTCATGAGGTAGACACCTGGCACATCGGGCAGGGCGCGGGCCCGCTTATTGAGACGTGCCATGCGTTCGTCGAACGTTTCAGTGCCCCATGGCGGCGGGGGATCGGACAGGAGATGGTCGCGATCGCGAATGTTGTCGTCGGGCACAAAGCAAGAGTAAGGGCGGTCTCTGGTTGCGCGAAGGAGTGGGCTCCTGGACGGGGGAAAACCAGTATTGGGGAAGCTTCGACGACGTCACCGAGATCAAGACATGAAAATCCAGTTCCAAGGTTAATCCCGGCAATTTTCTTTCCGATTCCTGAATCCACGCGCCGTGCCCGGGTTTCTTCGGGGGTTCAGAGCGCGAGAAACAGGGAGGACGTGATGTCACAGAAGCAGCGAACGCAGGTGGTGGATCGGCGAGGGTTCGGGCTCACACCCAAGATCGTCACGGTAGTGATCGGGGTGGTGCTGACCGTGGTGGCGGTGAACTACGTGGTGTTCATTCGCGGCTATGAGAATGACGCGAAGCAGAACCTGATGGAGAAAGCGTCGTCGTTCACGGCGCTGGCCGACGAGACGAAGAACCATGTGAGCAAGCTGCACGCCGCCGGCTCGTTTGATCGCGAGAAACTGGTGACCGATGCGCTGGAGCATGTGAGCAAGGGCAAGCACTACAACACCACGGAGTTCTACAAGACGATTCCGGTGGTGGCGGGCTGGACAGCGGCGCAGGAAGCCGCGGAGCGCGAGAACCTGGAGTTCAAGGTTCCGGCGTTTGACGCGCGGAACAAGGACAACACGCCGCCAAAGGGAAGCTTCCGTGAGGCTCTGCTGCGCAAGCTGACGGAGCAGGTGGAATCAGGCGGGAAGGACTCCATCGGCGAGATCGATTCGACTACCAACACGCTGCACTACATGCGGGCGATCAAGCTCGATGCGAGCTGCATGGGCTGCCACGGCGACCCGGCGAAGTACGATACTCGCGACGCGGAAGGCAACTACGACGGCAAGGACATGCTTGGCTTCCAGATGGAAAGCTGGAAGGAAGGCGACATGCATGGCGCGTATGAGATCATCATGCCGCTCAACAAGATGGATGACCAGGTCGCGGGGTTCATTACCGGTGGACTGGCATGGACGGTGCCGCTGGTGGTGTGCGCGATTGGCGGATTTGTGGTGATGCTCCGCGTGCTGCTGGGTAAGCCGCTCAATCAACTGGTGGGGCTGATCAATGACCTTGCGAGCGGCGACGGCGACCTGACGAAGCGCACGAACATGAACCGGGGCGATGAAATCGGCCGGCTCAGCGTGGGCGTGGATCACTTCGTGGGCAACCTGCACAAGATCATCACGGAAGTCGCCGGAGCGACGCGCGAGGTGACGGCGGCGGCGACGGAGATCTCGGCGAGCAGCGAAGAGATGGCCCGCGGTCTGACGCAGCAGGAGCAACAGACGCAGCAGGTGAGCGCGGCGGTGGAGGAAATGGCCGCGAGCGTGCAGGAAGTGAGCCAGCGCGGCAGCGATGCGAGCAAGGCCGCGAAGGCAAGCCAAGAAGATGCAACTGGCGGCAGCGCAGTGGTGTCGCAGACCGTGACGGAAATCAAGGCGATCGCGGACGATGTGAATCGCAGCGCGACAGCCGTGACCGAGCTGGGCTCGAAGAGCGAGCAGATCGGCGAGATCATCAAGGTCATCAATGACATCGCGGATCAGACGAATCTGCTGGCGCTCAACGCGGCGATTGAAGCGGCGCGTGCGGGCGAGCATGGGCGCGGGTTCGCGGTTGTCGCGGATGAAGTGCGCAAACTTGCAGAACGCACGCAGAAGGCGACCGAGGAGGTCGGTTCGAGCATCCGCGAGATTCAGTCGCAGACGACCAGTGCGGTGCAACTGATTGAAAGCGGCAGCCAGCGTGTTACCAAGGGCGTGGAGCTCGCGAACAGCGCGGGGCAGGCGCTTGGTCGCATCAATCAGAGCAGCGTGGGTCTGGCCAGCATGGTGCAGAGCATCGCGGCGGCTGCGGAACAGCAGTCGGCGGCGAGCCAGCAGATCAGCAAAGCTGTCGAGACAATCAACACCGTGACGCGCGAGAGCAGTCAGGGTGCAGGACAGATGGCTCAGGCGGCGGCGACGCTGAGCCAGCAGAGCGAGCGGCTGCAAGGGCTGGTTGGTCGGTTCAAGCTGTGACACCCGGCTGAAAAACTGAGAAATACGGACATGATTCACCCCGCATCGCATGATGCGGGGTGATTTTCATTCAAAAAGTGTGTCCTCGATCACGACGTCGCTCGCATGAGTTCCCACACGACACATGTCGAAAAGGAATCTGTCATGCTGAAGAACGCTCGTTTTGTCCGTCCCGCCTCACTTCTGTCTGCCCTGATTGTTGCTGCGGGGGCAGCGCACGCCCAACCCGAACGATACCAGACCACGCAGACGGGGTGGTGGTACTACTTCGGCCAGACGCAGGCGGATGTGCAGACCGAGTGGAGTGCGGGCAAGCAGGTGGTGTGCATTGATCGCAACGCGGCCACGGGCAACTACGACGTGGTCTTTGTGAGCGACAGCGGGCCGTTCAACGTGACGGGTGACACGATTTCGTACACGCAGACTTCGGCGCAGCTCGCGACGCTGAAGACCAGCGGTCGGCGATTTCTGGATCTGGAAGGGTTTGACGTTGGCGGCGCGTCGCGATTCACGGTGGCGACCATCCCGGACACCGGCGCGGCGGGGTGGGACTACATCGTCGGACAGTTGAACTGGACGGCGATTTCGAACTGGCAGGCGGGCAACAACCTGCGGATCATCGACATTGAGAAGTACGACGTGGGCGGCATCACGCGGTATGCGGCGGTGGGCGTGCCCAATACCGGCGCGAACGCGCAGGGCTGGTGGTGGTACTTTGGTCAGACCGAGGCGCAGGTGAACTCGCTGCTGGCGAGCAACGGAGCGCGTCTGATCGACATCGAAGTCGAAAACGGCGGTTCGCTGGCGAATCCGGTGCCGACGTTCAATGTTGTGATGGTGAGCAGCAACACGGGGGCGGATTGGGTGGATCTGTCGCTTTCGAGCGGCCAACTGGCCGCGCTGCAGCAGCAGACGGACGGGCGGATCACGTGCTTGGAACGCTACACCAACCTGCTGGGAGTTACAACGTTCGCCGCGGCGTTGGTGGACAACACCGATGCGCAGACGCGGCGCATGCGTGACTACATGGACGATGCGCTCACCGACGGCACGTACGGGTTCATGCTGAAACAAGTCGGCGGACCGGTCATCACGGACCTCAACGAGAACTTCGCCTTTGAGCCAGCCAGCATGCTGAAGATTCTGCATGCGACGTATGCGATTGATCGCTGCGCGTCGAACGTGGACAACCTGAACAACTTGATCTTCGTGGGCGACCGCACGAACAACAACGAGTGCCCCGACGGTGTCAACAGCAACCCCGGCAACGAAACGCTGAGCGCCGCCATCCGCGAGATGATGCAGCAGAGCGACAACAACCGCACATGGGAGATTGAGAAGCGGTACGGCACGACGAACCTGAACAACTACGCCGACATCACGCTGGGGCTGACGGATACGCAGATCAATCACCGTCTGGGCTGCCTGTGCGGCAATCCTTTCAACACGTTCTCGTGCGTCGATGCGGTGAGCTTGTATGAGCAGATCGCGGATGGGTCGCTGTTTGCACAGAACTGGCAGGACACGCTGTACAACCTGATGCTTGACTTGGATGAGCAGGGGTATGGCACGTATCCGACGCTGAGTAATGTGATCAATCAGGAAGCCGCACTGACGGATTTGACGTCCAGTGAGATCAGCGACTTCCGCGCGGCGATGCGCTTTGCGAACAAGGGTGGCGGGTACTCGTGCGGCGGCACGTATTACCGAACGGATGGTGCGTGGGCGAGCGTGCCGTTCAAGGTGCTGTTCCTGGGCAACTACATCATCAGCCCGCGCGAGTACGCGATCTCGACATTCGTGCACGCGAACAACGACAGCGTTGAGAGCCAGGTGGCGTATCGCGCGAAGGAAGAGATTCTGCGTGAGCAGATTCGCGAGGCACTGCAAAGTTGGGACACCGCGTGCAGCACGCCCACCATCAGCAATGAGCCGGACGCCAACTTCAATGCGCAGCCCGGGACGAACGTGCAGTACAGCGTGAGTCTGGCTGTCGGCGCGGGATCGCGGACGTATCAATGGCAGTATCTGCCGGTGGGCAGCTTGAACTGGGGCGACATCGCGAACGAGGTCGGCGAGATCAGCGGCGCGACGACGAACACGCTGACGGTCATCAATATCAATCAGACGGATGAAGGCCGCTATCGGTGCGTGGTGTCGAGCATCTGCGGCAGTGACACGAGCTTGTCAGCGGCACTCACGGTCGCGAATGTCTGCGACTCCATCGACTTCAATCGCAACAGCGTCTTCCCGGAAGATCAGGATGTCATCGACTTCTTCAACGTCTTGTCGGGCACGCCGTGCCCGTACCTGCTGCCGGTTGGCGTCCCCTGCGACATCGACTTCAACAACAACGGCGTCTATCCGGAAGATCAGGATGTGATCGACTTCTTCAACACGCTGGCGGGCGGCACGTGCCCGTAAGTGTGTAGACAGGACATTCTGAGGGAGGCAAGCGCGCGTCAGCCACACCGACGCGACGTAAGCCGCCGCCGCCCCGCAGCATGCCTGCGGGGCGGTGTTTATTTGGGGGGTGCAACAGGGCATCTGGACGGAGCCCGGGGAGATGGCGGGCAAGTAGCAAACTGAGCCAGTTTTTTGGCTGAAAATTCAAGGATTTCACGTGTGGTTTTGCGGTGTTTGGACGGCACTTTCACCGGCGGAAAGAAGCGGAATTGCGTATCATTTCGCCGCAGTTTCTTGATACGGAAATCGGTTGATTTTCATGTCACTTTTCGCGACGGAGTCGCCCCTTCATGACGCCATTCACGCTTTCGTTCGCCGCTGGTCGCGCACTTGTGCTGTCGCCTGACGAGCCCACCGCGGGCGCCGCGCCGGCACACAACCACGGCAACATCGTGGAACTCGACATCAATCGCGAGTTGAAGGACAGTTACCTGACATACGCGATGTCGACGATCATGGATCGCGCGTTGCCTGATGCTCGCGACGGGCTCAAGCCGAGCCAGCGCCGCATTCTGGTGGCGATGAATGATCTCAAGCTCTACCCCAATCGCAAGCACTACAAGTGTGCGAAGATCGTCGGCGATGCCTCGGGTAACTACCACCCGCACGGCACCGCGGCTCTTTACGGCGTGCTGGTTTTCCTGGCCCAAACCTGGCGCATGCGGGTGCCGCTCGTGGATCCGCAGGGGAACTTCGGATCCATCGGCGGTGACCCACCAGCGGCAGACCGGTATACCGAAGCGCGGATGATGCCAGCAGCGATGGACCTGCTCGAAGACATGAACGAGCATGTCGTGCCCTACGCGCCCAACTACGACGACCGGCTGATGGAGCCGACGGTGCTGCCCGGGAAGTTCCCGAATCTGCTGGTGAATGGCGGCATCGGCATCGCGGTGGGCATGGCAACGAGCCTGCCCCCGCAGAATCCGGTGGAGGTGCTCGACAGCATCATCCGTGTGATTGATGATCCGGAGATCGGGCTGGATCAGTTGATGCAGGATGTCGTTGTGGAAGCGAACGAGCGAACGAGCGAGCGAGCGAACGACGGGGAAGAAGCCAAGAAGGTTCGTAAGAGCGAACTCACCAGCGATGGCAAGCGCATCGTGCGGTTTGGGATCAAGGGGCCGGACTTTCCGACCGGCGGCGTCATTCACGGGCGCAAGGGGATCCTCGAGGCGTACGCCACGGGTCGCGGCAAAGTCACGGTGCGTGGTGTCTGCCACATCGAAGAGATCGGCAAGGATCGCCAGCAGCTTGTCATCGACGAGATTCCGTACATGCTCGACCAGACAAACCTGGTCGAGTGGATCGTCGAAGCGGTCAAGGAAGAACGCATTCAGGACGTGTCCGACGTGCGCAACGAGAGCGGACGCGAGGCGCAGAACCGGGTCGTGATCGAACTCAAGCGCGGCGCGGACGCTCGCGTGGTGGAGAATCAGCTCTTCCAGTTCACGCCGCTGCAGCAGACATTCAGCATCATGAACATCGCGCTGGTGAACAACCAGCCGCGGACGCTGGCGTTGCGAGAGCTTCTGGATTGCTACATCGACCATCGCGGCGTGGTGATCCGTCGGCGGACCGAGCACGCCCTGCGCGAAGCCAAGAAGCGGGCGCACGTGTTGGAGGGGATGATCTACGCGGTGTGCGACATTGACGATGTGATCCGCGAGATTCGCGAGAGCAAGACGCGCGAAGAAGCCATCGAACGGTTGATGGCCAAGCAGTTCCAGATTCCTGAGACGCACAAGTTCTGGAAGCAGCTTCCCGGACGGCTCCAGGCGCGCGTGGCGACGGCGCGATCGGCCGGAGGCGTTGCGCTCACGCGCGTGCAGGCCGAGACGATTGGCAACATGCGGCTGATTCAACTGGTGGGGCTTGAAATCGAGCGTCTTGTCAAGGAATACACGCAGGTCATCGCGGATATCGAGGACCTTGAGGACATCCTGGCTCGCAAGGAACGCATTCTCGCGATGATTCGCGCCGACTGCGAAGAAATGCGCGAGCGTTACTTCTCGCCTCGCCTGACGCGGCTGGAAGACGCCGACACGGACATTCAGATCGCGGCGCTTATCCCGGTGGAGGATGTGGCGGTGACCATCAGTCACACGGGCTACGTGAAGCGAGTGCCGCTGGACACGTATCGCCAGCAGGGCCGCGGCGGCAGGGGCATTCGCGCGAGCGACACGCGTGATGACGACTTCATCGAGCACGTGTTCGTCGCGGGCACGCACGATGATCTCTTGTGCTTCACGGATACAGGTCGCGTGTTCGCGATGAAGGTGTACCAGATTCCGGAGATGAGCCGCACGAGCACCGGGCGGAACATCGTCAATCTGCTGGACCTCAAGCAAGGCGAGAAGACGTGCACGTACCTGGCGATCAAGAACTTTGAGGTTGGCAGCAACTATCTCACGTTCGTGAGCAAGGGCGGCATTGTGAAGCGCACGACGCTGAAGGCGTACGCCAACGTGCGGCAGAGCGGCTTGATCGCCGTGGGCCTCAAAGAAGGCGACAGCCTGCTCGCCGTCACGCTGACCAACGGCACCGATGACCTGATGCTCATCACCAAACTCGGACAGGCGATTCGCTTCGACGAGAACGATGCCCGTGACATGGGTCGCTCGGCGGCTGGCGTCAAGGGCATTGAACTGGCCGAGGGCGATGAAGTCATCGGCGTCGTCAACGTGCCCATGAAGAAGCACGAGTCAATCGATGATGCGACCGTCACGATCAATCCGCAGATGAGTCTGCTGACGATCACCAACAAGGGCTACGGCAAGCGCACCGCGATTGATGAGTATCGCGTTGCCCCTGAAAACGGCCCCGCTCGCAGCCAAAGCCGCGGCGGCAAGGGTCGCGTGGATATCAATCTCACCGACAAGAACGGCGTGAGCGTTGCAGCGCTGGGCGTCATGCCGGGCATGGATCTGGTTGTCGTCACCAAGGGTGGCCAGCTTGTACGCATGCCGGCGGATGACATTCGCGAGTGCGGTCGCGGCAGCCAGGGCGTGCGTGTGGCACGCGTGGATGAAGGCGACGAAGTGATCGCGGCGGCGATTGTGCCGGGTGATACCAGCAACGCCGCAGCAAGCGAAGTGACGGCGTAAGCGTCTGGGCAGGTGTGACGATCGCTCGTGAAGGTGAGGGGTGCCGCGTGCGCGATGAATTGCTGGCAGTGCTGCGACTGCATCTGACGGAAGGGCTGGGGCCGGTGCGCACGCGCCGGTTGCTCGAACTGTTCGGCGACGCGACAAAAGCGTGCGAGGCCTCGCCTGCGCAGCTGCGGCAAGTGGAAGGCATCGGCGAAAAGCTGTCACTGAGCATCGCGGCGTCGCTGGCTCGCACAGCGGAACGTGCGGAACGAGAACTGGCTCTGGCGCAAGAACAAGGCGTTGAGATCATCGCGCGGGGCGACGAGCGATATCCGTCGCTGCTGGCGAGTGTGCCCGATGCGCCGCTTGTGCTGTACGTGCGCGGCTCGTTGGATGACTCGCGAGATAGATACGCCGTCGCGATTGTCGGTTCGCGCGGTTGCACGGCTTATGGCATGGAGCAAGGCGGCCGGTTCGGCAAAGCGCTGGGGCACGCAGGGCTGACGATCGTGAGCGGCGGAGCGATGGGCATTGACTCGGCGGCGCATCGCGGCGCGCTGGAGGCTGAAGCCAGAACGATTGCAGTGATGGGCTGCGGGCTGTGCCATGTCTATCCGCCGCAGAATCGGGAGTTGTTTGAACGTGTGGCTCGCAGCGGCGCAGTGGTGAGCGAGTTTCCAATGGAAACACCGCCTCGCGAAGACAACTTCCCCAAGCGCAACCGGATCATCTCCGGCTTGTCAATGGGTGTGATCGTGATCGAGGCCGGACGCGGCAGTGGCAGTCTGATTACGGCGAAGATCGCGACGGAAGATCATGCACGAGAAGTGATGGCGCTGCCGGGCCGCGTGGATTCGCCCAGCAGCGCGGGCACGCTGGACCTGCTGAAGGAAGGCGGGGCTCACCTCATCACGGAGCCTGGCGACGTGATCTCGCTGCTGGAGACTCCTGCGCGTCACCTCGATGCAGGCAAGCATGCGGATCGATACGCGGCTCGGGAGAGTGCCGTCGCGGGGGAATCGCTGTTCGCGGAGACAGCGCGTGCGAAGCCGGCAAACAAACGTGCTGACACGGAGCGTGCAACGACAGCGAGAGAGCCGGCCCTGCCGGTTTCCGCGGCACAACAGGCGATACTCACCGCGCTCGATGCACGATCGCCCGCGACGCTCGAGGAACTAGCACGTGATACGGGGCTGCCCGCAGCATCGCTGCGCAGCGAACTGACGATGCTGGAAATCACTCGCCGGGTCAAGCGCGAAGGCAATCGCATCGCTCGGGCTTGATGCGACAAGTGCAGCGGCGAAACGATCGCGCAGCTTGTGCTCAGCGACGAGCCATCTTCTTGGCGGCCTTCGCGCGCGTCACACGCGGCGTCGGCACCGCGGGATGCTTGCCGTTGGATTGAGCAGGGTGCTCCACCTTCTCGCCCGTGATGGGGTTGTGGAAGTGGGCTTCCTGCACGGGCACGACTTCTTCAAGGATGTACTCGAGCACGCGAGCGGGCGAGCCTGTGGCGTCGACTTCCTTGATGATGCTGCGCGGGTAATAGTCAAGCACGGGGAACGTCTCACGCTCGTAGACCGCCCAGCGACGGCGAATGACTTCCTCGTTCGCGTCGTCGATGCGGTTCTCTTTCAGCGCGCGGCGGCGAAGACGCTTGATCATCTCCTCCTTGTCGGGGCAGATGAGGTGGATGACCTGAAGCACGTTGATGTGCTTCTCAAGCAGCTTGGCTTGGTTCACGTTGCGCGGAATGCCGTCGAGCACGAGCAGATCGGCATTGGGCTTGTAGTCACTCAGCACGGTGCGAGCGTGCATGTTGTGCTGCCACATCTTGATCGTGACATCGTCAGGCACCAGCAGGCCTTTGCCGCTGTACTGCATGAAGGTTTTGCCCAGTTCACTCGACGTATCGAGCGTGCGGAACACTTCACCACACGAGAGGTGATAGAAGCCCGGAACCTGACCGAGGATTTTGCCCTGCGTGCCTTTGCCGGCGCCGGGAGCCCCGAAGAGGAGAATGGTCTGGTAGCGTCGCATGTGGAGTCTCCGCTGGCTGAACCTGTGAAGAGTACCGCGTGGAGGCGAGGAGGCGAGCCGAAAGTCAGAGGAAGAAGCGAGTGAGCGCGCAAGCGAGCAAGGGAGCGAGGGGAACGGCAATGATGTTTCTCGGGCGTTGGTCAGCGGGATTCTGGCGGATCGCCTGGACGTTGCGCGACCAATAGAGCCCCCTGCTCACTTGCTTACTCGCTGCATCCCTCCTCAAAACAACAACGCCCCGTGCTGCAACACGGGGCGTCGGAGGTTCTTTGAATCACGAATCAGAACAGAGCGATCTTCACTTGCGGCTGCGACGAATCGCAGCGAGCATGCCAACACCCGCGAGGGCGAGCACGCCAGGTCCGGGGACCGGGACGTAGAAGATCAGGTATTCGCCCGCGTTCGTGCCGGGCTGGAAGACGTTCTCGCCGTTGATCGAGTTCGCCCAGATCCACTGAGCGTTCGGCGTGATGCCCGGGATCTGACCCCACGGAGCCGTGGTGGGCAGGTTGGGCAGGTACACGCTAGGCGTGCGCCACAGAGCGCCAGCGTTGGCGATGGCGACCTGTGCTTCGATTTCGTCGGCCGTGGGCTCGACGGCGTTGTCATCACGGTCGAGGCCCGTGCGGAAGACGCGGATGCCCGCATCGCCCGTCAGAACCGTCGCCGCGTTGCCGCCGTTGAGCGTCCGGAAAACGAATTCACCCAGGAGGCCCTGAGCAAACGCATCGTCGCTCCACGCGGCGATGTAGAAGAAGTCGTTCGTGTTGAACGTGTCATCTTCCGGAAGGCTCCAGTTGAATTGGCCCGGACCGCCTTGGCGGCCGATTTCGTTGCGCGATTCAAACGTGAGCTGATCGCCAGCGTCACGGCTGTAAAGCGCGTAGTAGTTGTCAGCGGTGGTGCGTGTGCTGACCGAGTAGACGGTGGCGTTCGCGACGCCAGCGCCCGCGGTCAGGGCAAGCAGCCCCGCCTGAATGATAAAACCCCTGCGCATAAGTGATCCTCACCTCTTAAAAGTGTGCTTCTCAACTCTTCCGACTGAACGGGGTGCAGCCCGTGGCCTCGGTGGAAACGAGAGGCCATCATGAACATGCATCAGGAATTGGGAAGTGCCACCTTTCTGCGCGGAATTTCTGTATCGCGCAGGAGTTTCTCGTCGAGGGGTCGCCCGAACGTGTGTCCGAGAACCGGGCGCACAGACTGCGCAGGCATTACCAACGAAAAACCCAGGCCTTACGACCTGGGTTCTCTTGAAGATCAAGTAGTTATCGGGACCGGAAACCTTACTTCTTAACGCCCTTGCCGCCGGCCTTCTCGTCCAGCAGTTCCTTGAGCATACCGGCCGGCATCGGGCGGTATTCGAGGAACTCCATGGTCGCGCTGGCGCGGCCCTGGCTCATGCCGCGGAGGCTGGTGGTGTAGCCAAAGAGTTCGCTGAGGGGGATTTCAGCCGAGACCATCTTGACGGGGTCGCGGTCTTCGGTGTCGACAATCATGCCGCGGCGGCTGCTGATGTCGCCTGTGACGTTACCCAGGTAATCGTTGGGCACCGTGACCACCACCTTCATGATGGGCTCGAGGAGCTGAGGACCAGCGCGCTCGACGGCTTCCTTGAGGGCGTTGGCGCCGGCCAGTTCGAAGGCGATCTGGCTCGAGTCAACGTCGTGGTACGAACCGTACGTGAGGGTGATCTTGGCATTGATGAGCTGGTAGCCGAACTTCACACCGGTCTTGGCGGTCGTGCGGACACCGTACTCGATGCTCGGGATGAATTCCTTGGGAATCACGCCGCCGACGATCTCGTTCTCGAAGGCGATGTTGTCTTCAAAGTCGAGTTCAGCCTCAGCTGCTTGCTCGGCGGTGAAGGGTTCGATGCTGATGGTGCAGTCACCGAACTGACCGCGACCACCGGATTGCTTCTTGTGGACGCCGCGAACTTCTTCGACCTTCTTGCTGATGGCTTCGCGATACGAAACCTTGGGCTTGCCGGTCTCGACGTTGATCTTCATATCGCGGATGAGCTTGTTGCGGATGATTTCCAGGTGCAACTCGCCCATGCCTTGAATGATGGTCTGACCGGTTTCGTCGTCGAAGGAGTAGCGGAAGCTGGGGTCTTCGCGGCGAATCGTCGACAGAGCTTCGGACAGCTTGCGCTTGTCGTCCTGGCTCTTGGGTTCGATCGCCATGGCGATGACGGGCTCGGGGAAGTGCATGCGCTCGAGGATGATGGGCTTGTCAGCGTCGCACAGGGTGTCACCCGTGAAGCTGTTCTTGATGCCCACGATGGCAACGATGTTGCCAGCGGTGACTTCATCGAGCGGGATGCGGTTTTGCGCGTGCATTTCGAAGATGCGCGACGCGTTTTCCATCTTGCCGTTGCCCGGGTTGAGCAGACGGGTGCCCTTGCCCAGACGGCCGCTATAGACGCGGACGTAGGTCAGATCGCCGTGCATGTCGCTGACGACCTTGAAGACCAGACCGGCGAAGGGCGCGTCCGGATCGTGCGGACGGCTCATGGCGACGTTCTTGTCGCTGGGGTCGCTGCCTTGCACGTCGGGCTTTTCGGTGGGAGCCGGGAGATACTCAACGACGCTGTCGATGAGAATCTGCACGCCCACGTTGCGAAGTGCGGCGCCGCAGAGCACGGGGAAGCAGCGACGCTCGATGGTGGCCTTGCGCAGGGCGGCCTTCATTTCGGGCACGGTGGGCTCGACGCCTTCGAGGTACTTGCCCATCAGGTTGTCGTCGAGTTCCGCGATCTTCTCGACCATGATCGCGCGATACTTCTTGGCGATATCGATCTCGTCTTCGGGAATCTCGATTTCCTTGATCTTTTCGCCGTGTTCGCCTTCGAACAGATAGCCCTTCATCGTCATGAGATCGACGATGCCGCGGTGCTGGTGGCCCAGACCGATGGGGGTCTGAATCGGCACGCCGTTCGCGCCAAGGCGCGTCTTCATCGTGCCGTAGCTGAACTCGAAGCTGGCGCCGACCTTGTCCATCTTGTTGATGAAGCAGAGGCGGGGCACTTTGTAGCGGTCGGCCTGACGCCAGACGGTTTCGCTCTGGGCTTCGACGCCTTCTTTACCGTCGAAAACGGCGACTGCGCCGTCGAGAACGCGCATGGAGCGTTCCACTTCGATGGTGAAGTCGACGTGTCCGGGCGTATCGATCAGGTTGAGCTTGTACTCCTTGCCCTTGTACTCCCACGGACAGGTCGTCGCGGCGGACTGAATCGTGATCCCGCGTTCCTGTTCTTCCTGGAGGAAGTCCATGGTGGCGGTGCCTTCGTGCACTTCGCCGATCTTGTAGTTCTTACCCGTGTAGAACAGAATGCGTTCCGAGCAGGTGGTCTTACCGGCGTCGATGTGGGCGCAGATACCGAAGTTGCGAATATGAGACAGATCAGCGGGCATGGAAACTCTCCGAAAGTGGGCTGCGGTGCTTGACCGACGGCCCGGTGCGATGCTTGAAACGAGATCGTTTTAGGAAAACGATCGGTATTCCGAGTGGGGTGTTGAAAACGCCAGAAGCCTCGAAAGGCCAGTGACTTAGGCAAATGGGAGGGGACCGGGACCAGACGCCATCGCAGATGGCGGTCAACCGGCGGTAGCTACGGGGCGTTGTCGTCGTCTTCGTCGTCCATAGCGAGTACCCAAAGGTGGGCCAAGAACCGATTCTAAGCAGCCGGATGGGCGAATCAAGCAGCCGGCGTTGCGGCAAGTAGAGTGGTCGCTATGGTTTGCGAAACTTCGCGGGTAAGTGCCACGCGCAAAGGCACATCGCCCCCACTATGCTCCCCTCCTGTGCCGCTGCTTACCTGTACAAATATCGAACACCGCTATGGCGACACCATCATTCTTGATGGCGTCTCACTCTCTGTTGAACCGGGCGAACGCATCGGTCTGGTGGGGCGCAACGGCACGGGCAAGAGCACGCTGCTGAAGATCATGGCGGGCATGATTCGGCAGGAAAAGGGACAGGTGGCACTGCAACGCGGCAGTCGCGCGGGGTACTTGCGGCAGGACCCCGAGCTTGACCCCGAAGACACGTTGCACGACGCCGCGGAACGGGCGTTTGAGCACATTCACGCGCTGCATGAGCAGATCAATCAGATCTACGACCAGATGGCAACTGCCCAGGGCGATGCGCTCGACAAGCTGATGAAGCATCAGATCGAGCTTGAGAGCCAAATGGAAGCGGCGGGCGGGTTTGCCGCGGAACACAAGATCGGCGAAGTGCTGCACGGGCTTGGTTTCTCGGATGCACAGTTCACGCTGAAGGTGAAGCAGCTCTCGGGCGGACAGCGCGGGCGACTGGCCCTGGCGAAGCTGCTGCTGGAAAGTCCGGATGTGCTGCTGCTGGACGAACCAACCAACCACCTTGACATCGAAGGGCGCATCTGGCTCGAGCGGTTTTTGGTCGATGAGTTCAAGGGTGCCGTGCTCATGGTGAGCCACGACCGCTACCTGCTGGACAACGTGGTGCATCGCATCATTGAAGTTGAGCAGGCGCGGCTTATTGACTATCCGGGTAACTACGCGAAGTTCATTGAGCTTCGTGCCGAGCGCCGCGAGGTGATGCTGCGGGCGTTTGAGTCGCAGCAGAGCCAGTGGCGCAAGCAAGAGGAATACATCCGGCGGTTCAAGGCGGGACAACGTGCACGACAGGCCAAGGGTCGCGAAACGCGACTGATTCGCGACAAGCGCGACAACACGCTTGAGCGTCCGATGGAACTGGACACGTTCGCGTTCAAGCTGCCGACGGCGCCACGCACGGGCGATGTGGTCATCGCACTGCGCGAAGCGAGCAAGCGATACAAGCGCGAAGACGGCAGCGACAAGGTGCTGTTCCACGATCTGTCGCTGAGCATTCAACGCGGCGAGCGCTGGGGCGTCATTGGCCCCAACGGTGCGGGCAAGAGCACGTTGATTCGGTGCATTCTGGGCGAAACGCCGCTGGATAGCGGCAAGATTCAGCTTGGCAGCAATCTGGTAGTGGGCTACTACCGCCAGACGCATGAGAATCTGGAACTGGATCAGACCGTCGTGCGGTACCTGCAGGGCGTGATTCTGAAAGAAGCTCCGCAAGCCGCGCTGAGTGAGCAACAGGCGCGCAACCTCGCGGGTGCGTTCCTGTTCAGCGGAGAAGATCAGGAGAAGCAACTGCGGGTGATGTCGGGCGGCGAGCGCAGCCGAGCTGTTCTGGCCGGTCTGCTGGCGAGCGCGAAAAACGTCATTGTTCTCGACGAACCGACGAACCACCTTGATATTCCCAGTGCGGAACGCCTCGAAGACGCGATGTGCATGGATGGCGGGTTTGACGGCACGATGCTGCTCATTAGCCACGATCGCGCGCTCATCGACGCGACGTGCGATCACTTGATCGTGCTCGACGGGCAGGGCAACGCCGAAGTGTTCATGGGCAACTACTCGCAGTGGGCCGAGCAGCACGCTGCGGAAGTGAAGCGTCGCGCTGCGGAAGAGTCTGCGGAGAAGGCTCGCAAGGAAGATGCCCAGCGCAAGCAGCGTCAAGCTGAAGAACGCAAGCGAGCTGAGCAGGCCGCGGCGGAGCAAGCCGCGAAGAAGGCCAGCGCGTCACGCAGCAA
The DNA here is from genome assembly GCA_046316615.1 of Phycisphaerae bacterium. Classification (GTDB taxonomy): domain Bacteria; phylum Planctomycetota; class Phycisphaerae; order Phycisphaerales; family UBA1924; genus BJHL01. The sequence continues at coordinate 55,704 of JBKDAN010000014.1, read as the reverse complement.
CGCGACGACAGCGCTGGAGCGCATGAGTCAGGACAAACTCGAGGCGCAGATCACCAAGCTCGAAACGCGCATCAAGGCCATTGACGCGGAGATGGCGACTGATATCGTGTGGCGCGACCCTAGCCGCGCGAATCAACTTGGGGACGAGCGCGCGAAACTGGCGAATGAACTGCAGCCGCTTGAGTTTGAGTGGGCGCGCCGGGCTGAGTAGTGAATCGTAAATTTGCACACGAGCAATGTCGTCGTGAGGTTCGTGAAATCGAAAATTGACCGAATTCTCGTAGAGATACTTGCATCAAGAGCCGATTTTTAGTAATCTATCGAGGTCCGCGTAACTGGGGCGAACTCGCTTAGTCCCCCCCCCCCTGGTTACTCGTCATCTTGGCTCTTGGTGCGGGACTAAGTGGGAGTATTGAAATGCCCACTTTGCGTCGAATCAGTCTTGTAGTCCTTGGTATTGCAGCTTCCATGAGTTGCATCGCGGGCGCGTCGCAAACGCCTCCGCAGACGACGATTCACAATCAAGATGTCGGTCACGCGAAACTTTCCAAGCCGTTCGTAATTCGGAATGTCGACGACGGCCGCGAGTTTGCAGGGACCGTATCGGTCGACGGAAATAACTGGCAGATGCACGCGGCGATGCCTTCGCGAATCGATCCGACGCTGCTCATGGATGTCACTCTTGCTGGCACCCACTCATCAACTATGGTCTATGACGACGGCGGAATATTCGTGATTGACGCCGGAGAACTTGTCGTCGGATTCGTTGACGAGGCCGAACCTCTGGGACCTGATACTCAGTCGGTGCGAATGTTCGCGGGCGGTAATGAGTATCAGTTCAGCGTGGGCGATTCTCCTGTGCTCGTCGATGGAATCATCGAAGGCGTTATCGCCGCTGTCACGACCGTTGCGTGTACACCTTCGTTGTCAGATTGCGAAGAGTCTGCGGTACGCATCTGCGGCTCTGGGCGAATTCTGAATTTCAAGTACGCTTGTAACTCAACGACCGGTGCAGCCGATTGTTCTTACGAGTGCATGAAGCCGGCAGCTCCTTGAAGGCAGCTTCGTCTCGTATCTAAAAACTCCACCATTCGGTGGAGTTTTTTTGCTTTCAGGCATCACTTAAATTTAGGCGAAAATGTAGTTGCGGACATCACTCAAGCTCGCCCAGCGGGCACGTTACCCCATTACTGCCACTCGGACCCCGCTTTTCCCCTCACCCATCTTCACCTCGAGCCCCGGCATTCGCCGCGGCGTGCCTTCCAGCCGCGTCGTGTCCATCGCCTGCGCGAGCAATCGGCACAGCGTGTCAATCTGCTCGCTGGTGTGTGCCGCATTCACCACCACGCGGAAGTACCGCTCTGCAGGCCCGCCCGGGTAGCTGATGAGCGGGGCGAAAACACCTTGCTCGAGCAGCATCTCGTGCACACGCTGCATGCGGTCTTCAGGGCTGATGGCGAAGGTAAAGATCGGCACGCCTTCGGGCGGCAGTTGCAGGCCCAGCAGGAAGAGGCTCTGGCGCATGAGAGCGATGTTGCGGCGCAGGTTGTCCACCAGCGTGGTGTCCTCACGCAGGATGCGGACGGCTTCGCGCACCGCTTCGGCCATGGGCGGGGGTACGGGGGTCGCGCTGCGATACACCCATGCGTTATCTTGCACGTGCTGGATGAACTTCCTGGTGCCCAGCACTGCGCCGCCATAGCAGCCCATGCCCTTGGCGAGCGTGGTGGTGATGACGATGCGCGGATCGCTCAGGCCGAAGTGGCTGACGGTGCCACGGCCGCCCTGGCCAAGCACGCACAAACCGTGGCAATCATCAACGAGCAGCACGCCGCGTTTGGCGGGCAGGCAATCAAGCAACTGCGGCAACGGCGCGATGGCGCCGTCAGCCGCGAAGACGCTGTCGGTCATGATGACAACACCCTGGTCGGCGTACTGCTTGCTCAGCCACGCGGCGCTGTCGATATTCAGGTGTTCAAACTCAAAGACCTGCATGCCCGCAGCGATGGCGGCATGGCGAATGCTGCGGTGCGCGTGCGTGTCGATGATCGCGATGCGATGCGTGAAGGCAAGGGCTTGCAGCGCCATGAAGTTGGCGGTGTAGCCCTCTGCGGAGAGGATCGCGGCTTCCTGCCCCATGAAGTGCGCGAGTTCGGCTTCGAGCGCCTCGTGCACCAGCATGTTGCCCGTGGTCTCGCGGCTAGCGGTCGTCGAGATGCCCATGCGCTGGGCGGCGGTCGTCAACGCATGGACAACGCGGGGGTGTGCGCCCAGGCCCAGGTAATTGCACCCGGCAAACGCGGAGAGCGTGCGCCCGTTGAGGGTGATGGTGGTCGGGGAGGCGTTCTCGATGGGCAGTCGCGGCATAAGGCCCCTCAAGCCCCGCGTGCGACGCGGGGAACAAAGGTGTGCGTCAACCGAATTTATCGGTTTGCTCTTCCTGAAACGCACAAAGTTCGTGAGTCGTCCATGACAGTCTTCGCGCGACTGACGCGGGAGCGTAGACGGGAAGCATCGCGAGGCAAAAAGCAAACGACCCTCGCGGTTGCGAGGGTCAAAGCGGGACTATCCAACGCGGGTGTAAGGAGTCGAACCTTAAACCTCCTGATCCGTAGTCAGGTGCTCTATCCAATTGAGCTACACCCGCTTGCTCGGAAAGTCGGCGGGGCCGGCTTTTCGAAACTTGTGGAGAGGACGATAGGGGAAGTGGTACGCAAATGCAAGTGACGGGTTCGGTCGCGTTGCTTGGGAGGCCGCTGATAGGTTTTTGTCCTGTGGTTGGGGGATGTCGGACGGGTCAAGGTCGCGCCTTGATTCCGTCGGCGGGCGTGCAATCATTCAGGCCCGGCGCAGCGAGTACCGCCGCCGGGTTGGATTTGACACGAGGAACACAATGGCTCACTCCCGTACCGCAAAGAAGGCTGTCCGTCAGAACGAAACTCGTCGCGAGCTGAACCGCTGGCGTCTGAAGACCATGCGCACCGCGATGAAGGAGTTCACCGAAGCCCTTCTGCACGGCACCCCCGACAAGGCCAAGGAAGAGTTCCTGAAGTGCCAGAAGGTCATCGATCGCACCGCCGCTAAGGGCATCATTCACAAGAATCAGGCTGCTCGTCGCAAGAGCCGCATGGTGGTGAAGCTCAAGGCCAAGCAGACCGGCGGCGGCTCTGCTACTGCTAAGAAGTAATCACGACGCGTGCATCGCGTCGATAATCCCGTGGTCAATCATGCAACCCTGCGCCTGGCGTAGGGTTGTTTGTTTTTGCACAGGCCCCTGCCTCTGTTCTTGTGCCTGTGACTGCGAAGTGCCGAAGTGCGGGTGTCGTAGGCGTTGAACTATGCCGAAGGTGACGCGAGCCAATCCGCGCAGTCCCCGCGCAAAGGCGAAAGAGCCCGCGAAGAGTGATGCCGCGCAGATCAGGCCGCCCGGGGCGTGGGCGATCTACCTCGATCTGTCGCAGCGGCCTCTGCAAGTGCTCATCTTTCTTTTGCCGCTGCTCATTCTGTACGAACTGGGCACGCTGCTCTTTCTGGATGCGGACGGCATGCGCGAGATCGTGCGAGCGCGACTGATGCTGACGCAGTTGCTCGATGCATTCGGCGCGGTCGGGTTTCACCTGCCGCCCATTTTGCTGACGGTGGTGCTGCTGTGCTGGCACGCGGCGTACAAGCCGAAACCGGAGTATCCCAAGTCGTCGTTTCGAGGCGATGTCATGGTGGGCATGGGGCTGGAGAGCTTTTTGTGGGCGGTTGCGCTGGTGGTCATCGGCGCGATATTGGCAAACGGGCTGGGGACCAAGCTGCTTCCCTTTGCGCAGACGGGCCCGGTCGGAGCAGGCTCTCCACCTGTAGAGCTGGGGCTGATGGCGCGACTCACGCTGTCCATCGGCGCAGGGCTGTACGAAGAACTTGTCTTCCGCTGGATGCTCATCGCGTTCGTGCACTTTGTGTTGGCCGACCTGCTGCGTACGGGTGAGCACTGGGCGTACGGCGTGGCGATCGCGTTGTCGGCCGTTACATTCGCGTTCTATCACAACGTCCGGATGGGTCCGGGCGCGGAACTGCACCTGCCACTGCTGATCACCTACGTGATGGGTGGCGCGTACTTCGCGATCATCTTCGTGCTGCGCGGGTTTGGGATCGTGGTCGCCTCGCACGCGCTCTATGACGTTATCGCCCTTGCGATTCTGGCGCGATGAAGTACATTGAGCATGCAAAACGAAAAACGCCCGCCGATGAAGGCGGGCGCTGTGTGTGCTATCAACTTGTGACACCAAACTGAGCGGGCGAATCACTGAGCGCTGCGGAGCACGCCGACGGCTCGCTTGGGGTTCACAATGATGCGGCCTTCGTAGCCTTCGAGCGGGTCACCCGTGCGCTTCATGGCTTCCACGATTTCCGTGGGGCTGAGCTTGGGGTTGAGGGCGACGATCTTGCCGGCGAGGTTGGCCACGTTGGGGCTGGCCATGCTGGTGCCGCTGAACTTCATGCGTTCGCCGCCCGGCACGTAGCTGTCGACTTCAAAGCCGTTGGCATAGAGCACGACGTTCTTGCCAAAGGTGGTGAAGTCGGTGGGCTTGCCGCTGCTGTCGATGGCGCCGACGGTAACCATGTTGGGCACGTTGAGGCCGCTGGGGATCATCTCGCTGAACTCGTTGTCGTTGTCGCTGTTGCCGGCGGCGGCGACGAAGAGAATTTCAGGAGCGTTCTTCATCGCATTCTCGAGGCTGGTCTTGCCGATGTCGAAGATCTCGCGGGCAAGCTTGGCGCGGGCTTCGGGAGATTCGCCGACGCCCTTCATTTCCAAAGCGCCTTCGATGCCCTTCACGCTGCCGCCCCAGCTCATGTTGACGACGCGCACACCGGCCTTCTTGAAGTACTCGATGGTCGCTTCGGCAGCGGCGGCGTCCTTCTTGGCCTGCTCGATGCTGGGCGTCACTTGCGGAATGCTCTTGAAGTCGAAGGTGATGCGGGCGGCAAGCACGCGGGCGAAGGGGTTGCCTTCGGCGGCGATGCCGGCAACGTGCGTGCCGTGGCTGTAGTTGCCATAGAGGCCCAGATCTTCCAGGAAACCTTCGACCTGATCGGCCTTGAGCGTGCTCATGTACTGACGCAGCGCGTTGGCTTCGGGGCTGTCGACCGCAGCCTGCAGGTCCATCAGGCCCTTGGTGTGCTTCACGACCAGAGACTTGTCGTTCTTCATTTCCTTCACGCTGTGCAGCAGCTCGGGCGTGTAGTTGCCGCGCAGGTCGAAAGCGATGCCGTGCACATCATCGACGAAGCCGTTGTTGTCATCGTCCTTGCCGTTGCCGGCGACTTCCTTGGTGTTGGTCCACAGCTGTTGCTTGGGCGCGAAGATGGCGGTGTCCACGCCGCTGTCCCACACCGCCATGACGACCGGCTTGGCGTTGTCGCCGCTGTTGAGAGTGACGAGGTTTGGCGTCCACTTGTCTTCGATCGCGACCTTCTTCTCGTTCTTGTCGATCAGATCGCCGTACACCTCGGCCATGGCAGGCATAAGGGGCAGTTGATGATCCAGCATGACGCGCATGCGGATCAGGCCGGTCACCATGTCGCCCGAGACTTCGCCTTCGTTCTGTTCAACGACCGGATCAAGGCTCGCCTGGATCTGCCCGAGCACCAGATCGCGAGAGATGATCAGCGCGGTTGAGCGAGTCTGCTTCACTTCCTCACGCACCTTCTCCCACGGCAGCGCACCGATGCGCTTGGCGAGATTCTGCTTGAAGGCTTCGATGTACGCAGCTTCATCGCCGCTGGAAGCCGCCTTGGCTTCAATGCGGGCGGCGAGGGCTTCGCCCGTCATCAGTTTTACGCCTTCCTTGTCTTCCAGCTCCCTGAGCTTGGGCGTGATGGCGAGGGCGTCGTCCGTGCGACCTTCGAAGATGGCGATAGCTTGCAGCAGGCCCAGCATGCCCTTCATGGTCGTCTTGTCGGTGATGTCGTACTCGGCGAGCGTCTTCTCGGTGTTCTTCCGAACCTCGCTGACGAAGGCCTTGAACGGCGCGTCAGTCAGCAGGAACTCGCTGGCCTTGCCCTCGATCTTGTACGTATGGCGCGGCAGGTCCATCACGCTCTTGACGGGCTTCTTCTCAGCTTGCGCGGGGGCGGCTCCATCTTGAGCCAACGCCACCGAGCCGACCGGCGCACACAGACCGGCGACAACAACCAACGCAAGCGCGAGCGAACCACAACGACCAGCGGGAGCGATCTTCAAGCAATGTCCTTTCACAGGCCCTGACGTGTGCCAAATCGAACCACCGCCGCTCAGGGCACGCGGGGTGTGGGAGGGTATTCGGGGAAAGAGTGACGAAGTTACGGTGTCACGCAGTGACGAAGTGGAAAATATGCGGGCTTGGTGCGTCCTCCCCACTTCGTTACTGCGTCACTTTGTCACTTCGTCACTTCTCCACCAACCGTCACAACCACCTTCCGCCGCCTGATCTGCTCCGTCCCCAGTTGGCCGCACGCCCCCATCATCTGCCGGCCTTTGGTGCGGCGGCGCTTCACGAAGACGCCTTCTTCTTCCAGCCATGTCATGAACTGCTCGACGTGCTCTTCTGTGGGCGCGGGCCACGGGCTATTGCGGCGCGGGTTATACGGAATGAGATTCAAAACCGCGCGGACGCTGCCGTTGCTGTCGTTACCGCTGGCGGATTTGTGCAGGCCGAAGGGCCGGATGAACTCCGCGATCTGTTTCGCATGCTCGCGCGAGTCGTTTTGCGTGGGGATCAAGACGTACTCGACGCAAATCTTGTTGCCCGCATAGCGCGGCCATGCGACCAGCGCATCCTGCACATCGCGCAGCGAGTACTTCTTGGTAATGGGCATGATCTGCCCGCGATCAGCGTCATTGGGCGAATTCAAACTGAACGCAATCCCCAGCCGATGCCACCCCGGCTGCTCCACGTGCTTCGCTAGCTTCCGCAGCCCATCCACCCGCCCCACCGTGCTCACCGTGATATTGCTCACCGCCAGGTGAGCCGCGTTGTGATCCTTCAACACGGCGATTGCCTGCACGACATTGTCGTAGTTGTCGAGGGGCTCGCCCATGCCCATGAAGACGATGTTCGCGGGGGAAGGCACTGGGGACTGGGCACTGGGCACTGGTGGAGAAACAGAGGGCCGCGCGACCGACGCACGCGCTATGTCGTCCTGCCTTTCCCCCAGTGCCCAGTCCCCAGTGCCCAGTGCCTCTCTGCTCACCACATGCTTCGCCGCGTACCACTGCCCCACAATCTCCGCCGCAGACAAACTCCGCACCAAACCCATCTGCGCGGTTTCGCAGAAGGTGCAGCCCATGGCGCAGCCCACCTGGCTGCTGACGCAGAGCGTGTACTTGGTGCGGCCCGCCGAGCCGCGCATGGGGATGAGGACGCTTTCGATTTCGAGATGCTCGAGCCGCTGAGCAAGGTCCGCACTCGATGGTGCGAGCGTGATGGCATCGCCGCCCACGCCCACCGTTGTCATGCGCTCGATGCGGCTGAGGAACTTGATGACTTCGCCCTCGGCGCTCTCTTCGCGCAGTTCGCGCACGATGGTCGGCAGTTTGATACCCAGAAGCTCGAACGCGTCCGCCGCCCCCACTGGTCCCTCGCGAAACACGGCGCGATACAACGCAATCGCCCCGTTCGTGCTCCCCTCGCCCCGAAAAATCAGATGCCCGGCGGCTTCGCGCACGAACTCCTCCGCCGTCACGCCAAGCGGACTGGGGAGGGGCTTGTCAGAAGTGCGGCGGCTGGGACGGTGCATGAAGAGCAGAATCGTAGAAGCAGAGGCCGGGTCGCGGAGGAGCGGAGGAGAAGCGGAGGAAATCCAGCGTTGTGCGATGCGGCAGCAGCAGCCCGCAACGTCCCAAAAGTGTCCTCGCTCGTCTCCCCTCGTTCGAGGTGCACCGTCCCGCCAAATCTCAGCAGATTCCACGCCGTGGCTGTCGCACCGCGCGCCTGCTTCGCGCTACTGAGTCATGTCAGGGGATGTAGTGTCGGCTCCTTTGTCGAAGGGAAGTGGCTCATGATGCAGTTGCGTACAGCAGTCAAACTGGCGGCGGCGAGTCTCGTGTCTCTGGTGGCAAGCGCAGGTGCGCTGGGGCAGACCTTCAGCAACACGGCCCCGATCGGCATTCCCGATCGCGGCGCGGCAAACCCGTATCCCAGCATCATTAACGTGACGGGCGGGCCTGCGTCCATTCAGTTCGTCACCGTCACGCTCAATGGCTTGACACACACGTCGTTCGGCGACCTTCGCATGCTGCTGGTGGGACCGGGCGGACAGAAGATACAGCTCGCGAATCGTCCTTCAGGATTCGCCGCCGCGCCGGGCATGACCGTCGGTTACGTCACCGCTGGCGGGCTTTCGCAGGCTTCTGGCATCGTTGCGGGGGGCTACTACGCACCCTCAGGAGGGTCGAACGCACTCCCCGCCCCGGCCCCCGGCCTGCCGTATGCCGCGGATTTCAGCAGCCTGACGAGCACCAACGCCAACGGGCAGTGGCGATTGTTTGTCGTGGACGACTTCGCGGTTGACTCTGGTTCGATTGCTGGAGGCTGGAGCATCACCTTCTCGGCTCCGCCTACGGCGCCAACACCGCTGGACGGCGGTTTCACGTATCAGGGCGTACTCAAAGACGCGGGCGGCTCGCCGATCACGGGCAATGCCGACGTTCGCTTTGCGGTGTGGGATGCTGCCAGTGGCGGACTCGCCTTCACTAATCGTTTGGGCACGCCTGTGACCGTCAGCAATGTGCCGGTGACCGATGGGCTGTTCACGGCCAGCGTCAATCTCGGCAACGTCGTGCCCACAGACCGCAAGTCGTGGGTGGAGATCGAGGTTGCCAACCCGCCGGGCTCTGCATTTGTCACACTCTCGCCGCGTCAGCCGCTGAGTTCGTCGCCGCTGGCCGCCAAAGTGGCAAGCGCGCCATTCGCGGCGGGGGCCTTGGTGGGCAATAACGGCAACAACGGCGTGAACCAACATGACCCGCTCAACCGGGGCGTCAAGGCTCGCGTGGGTTGGGCAATTGACAGGGCCGGCCTCACCGAGTTTGCGGGGATGCAGACGATCGTCGCGCCGGGCACCGCAGGCTGCGGTAACTCCGCCGACCTGGGCTTCTTCACGTGGGAATGCGACACCGCGACATCGCGTGAAATCATGCGGATCAACGGACGGGGCAACGTCGGCATCGGCACCGCCGCGCCGCTGGCGAAGCTGGATGTGACCACGGGCGGCATCGGCGCGGGTTGGCAGACGGTGTGGAACAACACTGTGGCCCCCACGTTCCGCGGCGGAGCGAGACTCTCGGATGCGGGTTTCTTCGAGATGACCAACACCGCCAATCTCACGACGCCCAACTTTGCCCGCCTCGCGAACACAGGCGCATGGACAGCCGTGAGCGATGGCCGGATGAAAATGGACGTGAGCAACGCGGAGAACAACCTCGCTGCGGCGATGAAACTGCGGCCCGTGAACTTCCGCTGGAAGGCCACCGGCGCACCGGACTTTGGTTTGATCGCGCAAGACGTTCGCGGCGTGCTGCCGATGCTGGTGGTCGGTGATGAAGCGACGGAATCGCTCACCGTCAACTACAGCCAGTTGTCGGTGGTCGCGGTTGGAGCAATCCAAGAGCAGCAACGCGAGATTGCGTCGCAGCGAAGCGAGATTGCATCACAGCGCGGCGAGATCGAAACCCTCAAGGCGAAGCTCGAGAAGCTGGAAGCGGCACTGGCTGCGATCAGCGCGAGCAAGTAAGCAGTAGATCAACTCCAGTGCATCCGACCCGTCCTCGCGGACGGGTTTTTCATGGACTTCGCGTTCGCCCAATCGGGTGCGTGTAACGCCGCCCAGCCTGTTCGCCTGGCGTTCCGCACTGCGTCTCTCCACATTTGTGAGCATTCTCGCCCGGCACATGAAGGCAAAGACACCAGCACGCCGCTAGGGGCTGGTATCGGGAGTCGCACTTCGCACCTTCCCCATCGCAGGAGCTTGGTCATGATGCAGGTACACACGGTTTTCAAGGCGGCGGCGGTCAGTCTGGTGGCGTTGCTGGCCAGCGCGGGCGCGCTGGCGCAGACGTATACCAACACAACACCCATCACCATCCCCGCCAACGGCAGCGGCTCGCCGTATCCCAGCACCATCAATGTCAGCGGCGGACCGGCGACGATCCAGTTCGTCACGGTGACAGTGCGCGGGCTACAGCACACCAATCTTGCCGATGTTGACATTCTCCTGGTGAGTCCGGGCGGACAGCGCATCCAGCTCATGGACTCGCCCATCACGAACGCGCCGGCACCCGGCATTGAAGTCTCTTTCGTCTCCGCAGGCGGTATTGCGCAGAACCCCGTGATCGCCGGCATCGTCGACCAAGGCGTGTACGCGCCATCGAGCGGCACCATTGCCTTCCCGCTCCCCGCGCCCGGGCTGCCGTACGCCTCGACGTTCGGCGGCGTGATCGGCACCAACGCCAACGGTGCTTGGAGCCTGTACGTGCGAGACAATGTGCCTTCCGCTAGCGGAATCATCAACGGCGGCTGGAGCATCACCTTCGGTCCACCGGCGTCGCCCATCACGCCGCTGGACGCGGGACTGTCGTATCAGGGCCGCCTCACCGATGCGTCGGGCAACCCCATGTCGGGCACAGCGGATATGCGCTTCTCGCTGTGGGACGCCGCCACCAGCAACAACCAGGTCAACCGCGCCAGCAACGTCATTACCAATAGCAGCGTCGCCGTCGGCGAGAACGGCATCTTCACCACCACGCTGAACTTCGGCCGCAGCGTGCCCAGTGACCGCGCGACATGGTTGCAGGTGGAAGTAGCCAACCCGCAAGGCTCGGGGTTTGTGGTGCTTTCGCCGCGTCAGCGGGTCTCACCCACAACCGTCGCGACGGCGGTGGCGACCAGTGCGTTCACTCCCGGTGCGCTGATTGGCACCGGCGGCATCGTCGGCGTCAATCAGCATGACAGCCGGAACCGAGGCGTGAAGGCCCGCGTGGGATATGCCATCGAGCCAAGCGGTGTTGAGGAGTTTGCGGGCATGCAGTCCATGGTCGTGCCCAGCACAGGGGGGTTTGGCAACTCGGCGGACGTGGCATTCTTCACGTGGGAGTTCGACACCGCGTTTTCGCGCGAGGTGATGCGGATCAACGGACGCGGCAATGTCGGCATCGGCACCGCCGCACCGGTCGCGAAGTTGGATGTGACCACCGGCGCGGTCGGCTCGGGCTGGCAGACGGTGTGGAACAACACGTCTCAGCCCGGCTTTCGCGGCGGGGCACGACTGTCGGATGCGGGCTTCCTTGAGATGACCAACACCGCCAACTTTGGCGCGCCCAGCTTCGCGCGCCTGTCCAACACCGGAGCCTGGACGGCAGTGAGCGATGGCCGACTCAAGACGGACGTCACGCTCGCTGAGAACAACCTCGTCGCTGCGATGAAACTCAAGCCGGTGAACTTCCGCTGGAAGGCGTCAGGCGAGGCGGACTTTGGCCTCATCGCGCAAGATGTCCGCACCGTACTGCCTTCGCTGGTGTTGGGCGACGACGCAACACAGTCACTGACCGTCAACTACAGCCAACTGCCAGTCGTTGCGATCGGCGCCATTCAGGAACTCAAGGCGCAGAACGATGCCCAGCGCGCACAGATCGATGCGCTCAACGAACGCCTTGCCGCGTTGGAAGCGGCGCTGACCGCGAAGCCCGGCGACAAGTAAACGCAGCACAGAACGCCCAACGACAACGACCCGCGCCGGTGCGCGGGTCGTTGTGTTCTGTCTGGGTCACGCAAGCAAGAGACCAGGCACGCTCATCCAAGCTTGAACTTGATTTGCTCGGCCATGCGCTTCAAGTAGTAGTCGTACCCGGCGAACAGCTTCATGACCGCTCGCGGAATCGCACTCTTGATGGTGCCTTCTTCCGTCACAGTCAACGTCGTCTGCCCGTCGCCAGCATCTGTCAGCACATGGTCCCAGCTCCCCGTAAACGGCCCGTTGTCATCTGCGATTGTCCGCTTCACACGCGACGGAGCTTCGCTGATGGTCTCCACAAGTACGAACGAGTTGCGACCCATGAACTGCCGAAACACGCGCTTGCCGTCCTGGGATGGCAGCGTTTCTACTTTCGTGATGTCCTTCAGCCACATAGGGAACCCATCCGTGTCGTTGATGAGGTTCCACACTTGCTCGCGCGACGCGTTCACTGTCACGCTCACGCTCGCGGTGTGCGTCGCTGGCAGGCTGCTGCCATACACGCCCATGACGCCCGCAAGCGTGATGATGAGACCGACGATGGTGAGGATGATGTAGGCGATCATGGTGGAGGCTCCGTGGCAAAGGGCAAGTGCCCGCGTGGAGGGTACGAAGTGCAAGCGTGCTGCTCATGCTGGCGGGCAGCGAAACGCAGTTCGAATGTCTAGAGCGTCAGCGATGAAAGATGCCACTGCGGCCTTCCGAACGCAAACGCACTTCGCACTCGGGTACTTCGCACGCAGGCACTTTGCTCACTTCCGCTTCCACTTAATCACCGGACCCGCTTCCGCCTTGCCGGCCTTGAAGTGCGTCCAACTCTGCGTGTAGTGGTTGTCATCCACAAAGGTCAGCACCACATCGCCCATGTAGCTCTGGTCGGCACTGGTCAGGTTGCTGACTTCGTCAAACTGAAAGTGAATCTGGTTCGCCGCGTGCCGGTGCCCGTCGTTGAGTTGGGCTTCCATCCGCGGCTGATTGCCCTGCGCGCAGTAGTGGATCATCACCAGTTCATCGCCGTCCATGTGATACACGTTGGTCATCTCGTGCGGCGTGCCCACGAACATGATGTCGCGCACGATGCTGCCGCTGCTGGTGACTTTGATCACGCTCGTAGCCGGCGGCCCGTATTGCGCGATTTCCTCGGGCGTCAGTTCAACGATCCATTCGCCTTCCAGCTTCGCAACGCGATCAAACAGCGCTGCCTTCGTCGCGGCGTCGGCGGCTTGCGTCACTTCCGGCTGCCCCTCACGCTCGCAGACATCGCCCTCGCACTCCACGCCACCGCGCGTCGCGCAGCCCGACAGCGTGACAAGCCCCATCAGCGACAAAACGGCAACAACATACTTCTTCATACCGGGGAATGTACCGGATTTTGCCCGCCAACGCAAGCCAGACGCGCAACCTCAGTGGCCCGCACCCTGGACTTCCACCCGTTTGCGATCCACATCCTTCACCGTCAATCCCGCGCGCCGGGCGACCAATGCGAGTTTCACCCGGTCATCCAAGCCCAGCTTCGCGCCAACCGCCTTGCGGTGTGACACGATCGTGTGTTCACTGCGGTGCAGCAGCTTCGCGATTTCTCTCACGCTCAAACCCTGCCCCAGCAACGCAAGCACTTCAAGCTCGCGATCACTCAGCACATCAAGCGGCCCCAGATTCGCGACTTTGGCATCAATCCACTCGTAATCGCCCTTGGCAAGTTCTTCCGCTTGCTCATCACTCTCGGCCCGCCGCGTGATCGTCAGAAACAGCTCGGGCCCGTCGCCCTCGTGCGCAACGGGATAGATGTACGTGAAGTGCTGGTGCCCGCGCCAGATGTTGCGCAGCAGCACGGGCCTGCCAGACACGCTGATGCGCCGCAGCAGATCAAGCCGCTCCCTGGTCCAATCCTCGGGCATGTGGTCGTGCCACTTTCTGCCCAGATACTCCGCTGCCGTCGCGTCAGGACCGTGAAAAATCTTCGCTGCTTGGTCGTTCACATAAAGCAACGTACCGTCAATCGTCAGCAGCCCTACACCCGTGTTTGGCTCGGTTGTCAACACGCCCCATACCGCGTCGAGCATGGGCTCACATGCACCCAAATCGCTGAGCGGATTCTGAGCTTCCCCAGACTTTCTGATTTCTGAGTCTGCCATGTAACAGGGTAGCGACCGTGCGAGCCAACCCCGCAACAATCGTGCGATGCCCTTTAGCCCCATTGACGACGTCCTCGCTGATCTCCGTGCCGGCAAAATGATCGTTCTCACCGACGATGAGAACCGCGAGAACGAGGGCGACCTCGTCATGCCCGCCCAGTTCGTCACGCCCGAGGCCGTCACCTTCATGCTGGGCAAGGCCATGGGCTACATGTGCCTCTCGCTCACGGAAGAAGACTGCGACCGCCTCAACCTGCACCCCCAAGGCAGCGTCAACACCAGCGTGCGCGGCACCGCCTTCACGGTCAGCATCGACCTGCACCCGCGCTTCGGCGGCACAACAGGCGTCTCCGCCAAGGAACGCGCCAAGTGCATTCAGATGGCCATCGACAAACGCTACGGCGAAGCCGACTTTGTCCGCCCAGGCCACATCAATCCCCTCCGCAGCCGCGAAGGCGGCGTACTCGTCCGCACAGGCCAGACCGAGGGCTCCATCGATCTCTGTCGCCTCGCCGGGCTCTATCCCGCCGCCGCGATCATCGAGATCATGAAGCCCGACGGCGAAATGGCCCGCGTGCCTGACCTCGAAAAGTTCTGCGCTGAACACAATATCAAGATGTGCAGCGTCGCCCAGATCATCGAGTATCGCCTGCAACGCCAAAGCCTCGTCAAGCGAATCGGCCCCGACGACGGCATTCCCATCAATACCAAGTTCGGCGCTTTCAACATCCTGCTCTACGAAAGCGTCGTCGATCCCTTGCCACACTTGGTCCTGCTGCCCTCCCACTCCGGCGCTCCGGCACTCCGGCATTCCGGCACCCCTTCTCTCGTCCGCATGCACCGCCGCAATCTGCTGGGCGATGTCTTCGGTGATCTTGCCAGCAGCCCCGAAGGCCCCAGCAGCGACACGCTCCACGCTGCGATGCGTCTGATTCAACAGGAAGGCCGCGGCGCACTTGTCTACCTCCGCACGACCGGCCATCGCAGCGACGACAAAGCCATCACCGCCGTCGCCGACCTCGAAGGTACTTTGCAGACACTGCGCGCCAAGTCACTCGACATTAACACGCCCGACCTCACCGGCATGGCCGACGCTGTCAACAGCCGCATGCCCCTGCGTGACTTCGGCGTCGGATGCCAGATCCTTCGAGATCTGGGAATCACCAAACTCCGTCTACTGACCAATAGCAACCGCCCCATGCCGGGCATTGATGCCTTTGGTCTGGAAATCGTGGACCGCGTGCCCTGCCGGTAACTCGGCATACCACCCCTTCGGACCTGCACCAACCCAAAGCACGAAATCGCAATGCATCGGGCTGGCGAATCTGAACATGGCCCGGGGATTTTCCGTATGCCGGGCCGCGGAATGTTCGCTTGCCGATCGTGTGTCCCGGACAACTTTCAATAATCTCTGAAACTTCCGCGTATACTTCCCAAGTACTTCTCTGCGGCCCTGACCAAATGACGCCGCGATTCTCCAAGGAACCTGCATGAGCCTGCTGGCCAGCATCAAGAGCCCGACCGATCTCCGCGGTCTATCCATCGCGCAATTGCAGCAAGTCGCCGGCGAGATCCGCGAAGCGATCACGCAACAAGTCAAGGTCTCGGGTGGCCACCTCGCTCCCAATCTGGGCGTGGTTGAGCTGACCATCGCGATGCACTACGTCTTTGACTTCAGCTTCGACCGGCTGCTCTTTGACGTGGGCCACCAGTGCTACCCGCACAAGCTGCTGACCGGTCGCCAGCACCTGCTGGGCAAGCTGCGCACGCGCGAAGGCATGGCAGGCTTTCCCGAGCCGCGCGAAAGCTCCTACGACCTCTTCAGCGTCGGTCACGCCGGCACCGGCATCAGCACCGCCGTGGGCATGGCCCGCGGCGACACCCTGAGCAAAGAGGGTTTTGATCCCGCGAGCAATCCCACGGGTCGCCGCGTTGCGACGATCATCGGCGATGCCTCCATCGTCAACGGCGTCGCGATGGAAGGCCTCAACAACGCTGGCACGCTCAAGCGCCAGTTCCTCGTCATTCTCAATGACAACGGCATGAGCATCAGCAAGCCGCAAGGCGCGGTCGCTCAGCACTTTGACAAGCTCCGCGTCAGCCACTTCTACGGCGACCTCAAGAAGAGTGCCAAGAAGCGCCTCGAAGGCATGCCTGGCGGCGAGACCATGCACAAGGCCCTGCACGCCGCAGGCGAGATGACCAAGAGCCTCTATCACGAACAAGCCTGGTTCGAGCACTTTGGCCTCAAGACCGTCGGCCCCATCGACGGCCACGACTTCGAGCAGCTCATTCACTTCCTGCGCGAAGCCCGCGACTTTGATCGCCCCATGGTCTTGCACGTCAAGACCGTGAAGGGCAAGGGCATCCCCTTCGCCGAGAAGGACAGCAGCAAGTTCCACAGCCCTGGCGCGTTCAACAAGGTTGAAGGCGAACTCGACGAAGAAGGCTGCCGGGTCGAGATCAAGAGCGAAGGCCGCAGCTTCACGACCGCGTTCGGCGATGCGATGGTCGCGCTCATGGAGCGTGATCCCAAGGTCGTCGCCTGCACCGCCGCCATGCCCGACGGCACCGGCATTAGCAAGCCCCTCGCCAAGTTCCCCGATCGCACGTGGGACGTTGGCATCTGCGAAAGTCACGGCCTCGACATGATGGCCGGCCTCGCGAAAACCGGCTTCAAGCCGTTCTTCGCCGTCTACAGCACCTTCGTGCAGCGGGCCTTCGACCAAGCCTTCCAAGAAGCCAGCCTGCAAGGCCTCCCCGTGCGTCTCTGCCTCGATCGCGCCGGCCTTGTGGGTGGCGACGGCGCAGTCCACCACGGCTTCTGCGATGTGTCGATTCTCCGCACACTCCCCGGCGCGGTCCTGACCGCCGCCATGGACGAGCCCAGCCTGCTCGCCGCGCTCGAGTTCATGCGCGGCTACGACTCAGGCCTCAGTGCCGTGCGCTACCCGCGTGACAGCGTGAGCCAGAAGTACGTGAACGACAAGTGCCCGCCCTTCGTGCTGGGTAAGGCTCGCTGCCTCACGCCCGCACTCGATGTTGCCGCATTGGGTACCCCGGCTTTCCAAGCTGGGTCTTCGCCCGATGCCGTCATCCTTGCGTTCGGCACCACCGCTATCGATGCGGCGCTCGCCGCAGAAGAACTCGCCAGCGAAGCCCGCATCGCGGTCTACGACGCACGTTTCGCCAAGCCTGTCGATCGCGACGTGATCCGCGCCGCTCTTGAACACGGCCTGCCCATCATCACCCTCGAAGATCATGGCGTGGTGGGCGGTTTCGGCACCGCCGTCCTCGAAGCGGCGGCCGAAATGTGCCTCGACGCATCGCTCATCACGCGCCTGGGCCTGCCCGATAGCTGGGTCTATCAGGACAGCCGCGCCAAGCAGCTCGCTGAGGTCGGCCTCGACAAAGCGGGCATCATCCGCGGCGTTCGCACCGCCCTCAGCAAGCGCGAACAACGCGGCGTGATGCACATGGCCAAGTGATGAGTTTCACGTAACGAGTCTGATGCGATGAAGATCGTTCGATTGGCAACTCGTGCCGATCTGCTGCCTGTCGTTTCGCGATGGGTCGTCGAGGCGTTTGCCGAGCCGGGTACGCCGGTTGACGCGAGGGTTGATGCACTGCGCGAGATGTTCAGTGAGTCGGCCTATCCGTTTTCACTCGTCGCAATTGATGACAATGGCCCCCCTTTCGGGTGCGTGCATGGCGTTGAGAGCGAGCTTGATGATCGACCTGAACTGCAGCCGTTCATCGCGGCGTTGTATGTCGAACTGCAATGGCGAGGACGGAGCGTGGGAAGCCAACTGCTCGCGTCTGCGGAGAGAGAGTGCGCGGCTGCGGGATTGAGCGAGGCGTATCTGTGTGCGTGGAACGACCCGCGCTGGTACGAGCGACGCGGCTGGCAAGTGATTGCCGCTCGCGTAGGCGATCGCGGTGTGCCGCTCATGCGCAAGACCTTGGCCCCGGCCAAGTAGGCTCTCGAGCCCGAACAACTAAACGAATTCAACATCGTTGCTTTGCAATAGATTCATATCGCAACATCTTGCATTTGTGATACTTGTGACGAAGACTCAGAATCGCGCATTTGTGGTTGTCCACATGAGGAGCGTCATGGGTTTGGTCATGGGTTTGGTCGTGCGAAGGAGGTGCTGTGCATGGCTGTGTCACTTCGGTATCGCGCAGTCTTCGTGAGCGACCTGCATCTGGGTTCCACCGCTGCCCACGCCGAGGCCGCGGGCGATTTCCTCAAGCGCATCGAGTGCGACACGCTGTACCTCGTGGGCGACATCATCGACATGTGGCGCCTCAAGCAGCGCTGGTGGTGGCCCGAAGCGCACAACCGCGTCATGCGTCGCGTCCTGAAACTCGCCAAGCAGGGCACACGCGTCATCTACATCCCGGGCAATCACGACAACGCCGCCCGCGAGTATGCCGGCCTCACCTTTGGTGACGTCGAGATTCATCGCGACTTCATCCACACAACGCTCGATGGCCGGCGTCTGCTCGTGCTGCATGGTGACGAAGCCGATGTCGTCGTGCGTCACCACCGCGTGCTCAGCGCGGTCGGCAGCGTCGCCTACGACAACCTCGTGACCATCAGCCGCCATTACAGCCGCGTGCGCGCGATGCTGGGGCAAGAGCACTGGTCCCTGAGCCAGTATCTCAAACTGCGCGTCAAGAAAGCCTGCATGCACATCGCGCGGTTTGAAGATGTCATTCAAGAGCAAGCCCGCCTCCGCGGCGTCGATGGCGTCGTCTGCGGGCACATTCACAAGGCCGAACAACGAACGGGAGCGGACGGCATGATGTACTTCAACTGCGGTGACTGGGTCGAAAGCGGCACTGCTCTGGTCGAGCACACCGACGGCACCATGCAGATCATCGACGGCATCGCCATGGTGCGCGACCTCACGCAGAAGCACCCCCACCGCTACCTCGACGAACCCGAGACCCCACGCAACGCTCGCGAACTGACCGAAGATGATCTCGCCCTCATCAGCGCGATTCAGCTCTGAGCATCGCTCCCACTCGCCCCGCCGGCCGGTTCGTCCATCTTCGTGATTCGCTCGACAACGCTCGCATCGCGCACCTTCGTCTCGCGATAGCTTGCCCGCGTCCGCATGTACTCTTCCGGACTAATCTTCAAGTCCGGCTCTTTCCCCTGCTGATGCAAACTGTGCAGGTGCTTGAGAAACGGCACGCACCACATGCACCCCGTGCCCGCGCCAAGGCATTCACTGATCAAGCTGGGCACCGACGGGTTCTCCCGCGCCATGTAGTTGCGAATCTTCCGCAAACTGACGTGAAAACACAGGCAGACTTCGTCATCAGGCTGCATGCCCGACGGTAGTGGCCGCACCTCGCCAGCGCGCGGGATACCGAACCTTTTCCCCCTTTCCTGCGTCTAAACTTGGACGATTGAGCAACGTAGCAACGTTCTGTGCGGAAAAGTCGGCACAAGCGTTGCATCCGATGCAATCGCTAGCCGAAAAAGCTTGATGCGGTGAGACCCATCCGCTTTGCTTCCTGCCCCGTCCCCTTGGCGTCCGTCCCACATAACGGCGGACGAAAACAACTCATGAAGAAGACAACCGACACTTCCGCACAGCACGTTCACCCCGCGGGCCCGTCCAGCGAGGTGAACGCCGCAAGCGTGCGTGGACTCTGGAACGCCTTCACGCTTGGCGTTCGTTCGCTGTTCTCGCAAGAGAACCCCAAAGGCAACCAGAAGCCGGGCAAGCCCGGTGAAGGCGGCCCCAACGGCCAGAAGCCCGGTGTGCCCACCATGCCGCCCAGCCGTGGCCTGCTTGGGCTCGTCAGCGTGCTGCTCATCGGCGTGCTCCTCTTCGTCATGTTCACCCACCAGGGGCGCGGCGAGCAGATCACCCTCGAGCAGTTCCGCACCATGTGGAACAACGGCGAAATCAACCGCGACAGCGTCATCGTGCGTGAAGACTCCATCATGGCCGAGCGCCTCGCCAACAAAGACGGCATGCGCCAGGTTGTCATGCTCCGGACCAACACGCTGGGTGGCCGCTACGCCGCAGAAGAAGTTCTGAAGCTGACCGATGGCAAGGCCAAGATGCAGCCGCAGAGCCAGTGGGTTGCGCTACTGATGTTCATGCTGCCGTTCCTCATCATTCTGCTGCTGGTCTGGTTCTTCATCTCTCGCGGCTTGCGCAACGCCGGCGGGGGCGGCGGCATGCTGGGCAACTTCGGCAAGAGCCGCCACCGCACACTCAACAAGGAAATGACAGGCATTACCTTCGCCGATGTCGCAGGCATCGAAGAAGCCAAGGAAGAAGTGACGGAAATCGTCGAGTTCCTCAAAAACCCCAAGAAGTTCACCAAGCTGGGCGGCCGCATACCCCGAGGCGTCCTCCTCGTCGGCGACCCCGGCGTCGGCAAGACCCTGCTCGCCAAGGCCATCGCTGGCGAAGCTGACGTGCCCTTCTTCAGCATCTCAGGCTCGGACTTCGTGGAGATGTTCGTGGGCGTGGGCGCAAGCCGCGTGCGCGACCTCTTCAAGCAAGCCAAGGAATCCGCTCCCTGCATCATCTTCCTCGATGAAATCGACGCCGTCGGCCGCAAGCGCGGCAGCGGCTTTGCGACGGGCGGCCACGACGAGCGCGATCAGACGCTCAACGCAATACTCGTCGAGATGGACGGCTTCCAGCCCGCAGACGGTGTCATCGTCATCGCCGCGACCAACCGCAGCGACGTGCTTGACCCTGCTCTCGTGCGTCCGGGCCGCTTTGACCGCCAGGTCACGGTGCCCCTGCCCGACGTCAAGGGTCGCCTTGAGATCTTGAAGGTCCACGCTCGCAAGGTCAAGCTCGGCCCCGATGTCGACTTCGAACGCGTCGCACGCGGCACGCCCATGTTCAGCGGCGCCGATCTCGCGGCCATCATCAACGAAGCCGCCATCGCCGCCACCATGCAGAACAAGGACTTCATCGAGATGGTCGATCTCGAAGAAGCCCGCGACAAGGTGAAGTTCGGCCGCGCCAAGAAGAGTCGCGTCCGTGAGAAGGAAGAGAACAAGCTCGTCGCCTATCACGAAGCGGGCCACGCCGTGCTGCAGGCTCTGCTCAAGGACGCCGACCCGCTCCACAAGGTCACGATCATTCCTCGCGGCGGTGCAGGTGGCGCAACCTTCAGCCTGCCCGAGAAGGACCGCATGGGCTACAGCCTCAAGTTCCTCCGCGCCACCATGCGCATCCTCTGCGGCGGCCGCATCGCCGAAGAGCGCGCAATGCAGGATGTCTCCAGCGGCGCGACCATGGACATTGCCCAAGTCACCACCTGCGCTCGCGCGATGATTCTGGAATGGGGCATGAGCGAGAAGCTCGGCTTCGTTCGCTACGCCGGCGCCGACTCCCGCGAGATGTTCCTGCCAGAAAAGGAATACAGCGAGCACACCGCCGAAGTGATCGACAACGAAGTGCGTCGCATGGTCGACGAGGCCTACGCCGACGCACGCCAGTTGCTCGATGTCAACTGGGACAAGGTCGTCACCGTCGCCGAGTCTCTGCTCAAGCACGAGACACTCAGCGGCGATGAAGTCCACCGCCTCATGCGTGGCGAAACGCTCAGCAAGCCCAGCGTCGCTGAGATGCTGCTGGCCCAGAAGCAGCGTGACGCCAAGCCGCCCAAGCCCGAGTCGGGCGCGAGCGAAGGCACCACCGACCTGCCTCCTGGTGCAGTGCCGGCCTGATCAATCCGCCACCACAAACAAACAAGCCGCGATGCGAATCGCGGCTTGTTGCTTTTTGGTATTGGCAGTCACTCATCAATGCAGGCTTCAGACCTTCAGCCCGCATTCTTCGATCAGCCGCTTCAGTTCCGTCGCCTTGCTCGCGACCTGTTGAATGCCCGAGGCGCTTTCTTCCGCGGCCTTCTGCGTTTCGCCCGATGCAGTGGAAATCTGCTCCAGGCTGCGGCTGACTTCTTCGGTCGTGCTGCTCTGTTCCGCAGCCGCCGTCGCGATGGCGTTGACCATCTGCGTCATATTGCCCGCACTGCTGACGATGCGCTGCAGGTCGTCGCCGGCCTTGCCCGCCTTCGCCACGCCTTCGCGCACCTGCGTGCCGCCCTTGTCCATCGCCTCAACCGCCGCACGCGTGTCATTCTGAATCTGCGAGATCGACTGGCTGATCTCAGCCGTCGCCTTCTGCGTGCGGTCCGCAAGCTTGCGCACTTCATCGGCCACGACCGCGAACCCGCGACCATGCTCACCCGCGCGAGCCGCTTCAATGGCCGCGTTCAGCGCCAGCAGGTTCGTCTGATCCGCGATGTCATTGATGATCTGAATCATCTGGCCGATCGCTTCACTGCGCTTGCCCAGCGTGTGCACGCACTGCGTGCCGCTCTCGACAGCCTGCTCGATGGCGTGCATGCCGTCGACAGTCGCCGCGACGGTCTTGCCGCCTTCGGTCGCCATGCCGCGTGAGCCCTCAGCGGCCTTGCTTGCTTCACCCGCCTGCTGGGCGACTTCCGCAGCGCTGGCCGACATCTCCGTCATCGCACTGGCGATCTCACGAACGCGAGCCGCCTGGCTTTCCATCTGGTCAGCCATCTTGGCCGCGTTCTCTTGCAGCATGCCGCTGCTCTGCATCACTTGCGTCGATGCATCGCGCGTGCTGGCGATCAGTGAGGACAGCTTGTCCGTGAAGTTGTTGATGCCGCTGGCAAGCGTGCCGAGTTCATCCTTGCGGCTCGCGTCCAGTCGCGTGCTCAGACTCAGCTTGCCCGTCGCCATGTCGTTCACGGCGTTGTTCATGCTCAGCACAGGCTTGCTCACATTGCGTGCAATCAGCCAGCCCAGCGCGATCGTCGCAAGCGACATCGCCGCCGCCACCGACCACAGCAGCACCGTGCGTGCCTGCATCACCGCGGCAGCATGCTTCTCGTTCGTCGACGCGTACTCGGTCGCCTTCTTGACCACGCTATCAATCGCTTCGCGATGCTTCGCGAACAGCGGAATCAGCTTGTTCTCCAGCACGGCCGCCGCGTCATCCTGCTTCTCCGCCAGCAACGCCGGAATGTACTCATTCTCCAGCGTCGAGAAATACGTCTGCGCGGGCTCCTGCGAAGCCTGCAGCAGTTCATTCTTCATCTCGCCGTCAGGCAGTGACTTCGCCCACACATCAATGCGGGTGTTGTAGTCGTTGCGAAGCTGCTTGCACCTCTGCGCCAACCGCTCGATGTCCTCTCGCTGCTCTTCACGCGCCATCGCGAACACTTCCATGTGTGCTTCGACGATGTACGCGGGAGGCGGCAGAATGTCGGCGATCAGATCCTTGCCCTGCACAATGTCGTTGTACAGATCGCCCTGCACGCGAACCGTGTTCAGCGTGGTGAATGCCGTCCCCGCAAAGAATGCCAACCCCACGACGGGCACACCCACCAGCAGTGCGAGCTTTTTCGACAACCGGATATTGTTCAGCAGATTCACGTGCGTACCTCCATTACGAAGTGCGGCCCACGAAGAAGTGACCGCCTTGTTGGAGGTTAACTTCGGGCCACATGGATGAATACTTCAGATTGAAAACCCAATTCGTCAGCAATCTTTGGAGAATGCCCGCGCCATTCACCCCTCTCACATTCGCTCTGTGCCGCATATGCGGCACACTCCCCTCCGCCGAAAGCCGCGAGGGACACTTACCAACAACCTCGCTAAAGTTCCTTGTCGCGATGCGTCACCCCCGCCTCGCTTGCTCGCTCATGAACGCCTTCGGGGGGACCGGCAAACAAGGGACTTTCCCATGGCTAACGGCAAGTGGACGAAGCAGGACCTCCTCAGCAAACCCATCAAGCACGTCGACATCACCAAGTTCGACGGCCGAACGATCATCGATAGTTATCGCAACATGGCCTACTCCAGCCGCACGCTGGCCAACGCCGCTGATATCTACTCGATGATGCTCAAGGACAAAGAGTGCGGCGTCATCCTGACGCTCGCCGGCTCGCTCATCAGCGCCGGCCTCAAGAAGGCGATCATCACCATGTTGGAAAACAACATGATCGATGCCATCGTCTCCACCGGCGCCAACATCGTGGACCAGGACTTCTTCGAAGGCCTGGGCTTCAAGCACTACATCGCGCCCGGCAGCCCCGAAGCCCCGCCCGTCGACGACATGACGCTGCGCAACATGATGATCGACCGCATCTACGACACCTACATCAATGAAGACGATCTCCGCGCGTGCGACCACGCCACCTATGAGATCTTCAACGCCTTCGAACCCGGCGCATACAGCAGCCGCGAATTCATCGAAGCCATGGGCGCGTACCTCGCCAACAACAGCAAGTACGCCAAGAACGAGAGCATCGTCAAGACCTGCTACCAGAAGCGCGTCCCGATCTTCGTGCCCGCCTTCAGCGACTGCAGCGCAGGCTTTGGCATCGTCCTCCAGCAGACCGAAGCCATCGAAGAAGGCCGCGGCCAAGTCGCCTTCGACAGCGGCAAGGACTTCCGCGAACTGACTGACATCAAGCTCGCTTGCAAGGACACCGGCCTGCTCATGCTGGGCGGCGGCGTCCCCAAGAACTTCGCGCAGGACATCGTCGTCGCTGCCGAACTCCTCAACGAACGCAAGGGCGGCAAGGCCCGCGGCGACATCGGCATGCACAAGTATGCCGTGCAGATGACCGTCGCCGACAGCCGCGACGGCGCCCTCAGCGGCAGCACGCTCCGCGAAGCATGCAGTTGGGGCAAGGTCGACGTCGTCCACGAGCAGATGGTCTTCGGCGAGCTCAGCGCTCTCTTCCCCATCCTCGCCAGCGACGCCTACCACCGCAAGGCCTGGAAGGCCCGCAAGGGTTTCAAGTTCGCCGACCTCTTCGAGAAGGGCGACGGCATGCCGACCTTCAGCAAGGGCAAGCTCGCCAAGAGCAAGTAAGCGAACATGCAGCAGCACGGGGTAACCTGTGTGACGCCAATGCACCAACACCCGCGAACGATCGCGGGTGTTTTTATTTGCGTCATCGCTTCGCGACGCTCACACCACCACATCAATCAACCCGCGCCGCACAACAGCTGTCCGCGTGACGGCAACATACTTCGTCACCACATCCACACGCACACAGGTCTCCCGCTCGCGATGCGTCACACGTTCACTCACGGACACACTCGTGCGATCTGCCTCGTTGCCGCACCCCTGCGTCAGCTCGCGATGCACAAGCATCTGTTCAGCCGCACGCCGCTGCGCCTGCACAACGCCAAGAAACCGATAGAACGGCACGCGCTCGCAATCAGAAGTGGTTTCGAACTGGTCACACGCGCGAACGTTGGTCGACAGCGTCGCGCTCGCAGCCTTGCACACCTGCTCGTGCTGACGCGACTGTGGAGAGAAATCTCCGCCGCTGCAAATTTTTGCAAGGGGTACAAGCCGCATCTTGATGGGACAGGAAGTAACGCTCGTGCCACCGGAGGCGCGGGTGTGAAGCCCCAAAAACAAGGCACTGGATCGCAATCACACTCGCAGCGATAGGTGAATGCCCTTGCCACCAGTCAAGCATGCCGAGTGATGCGACGATGCAACAACTGTCGTGGCGTGCGGACAACGCTTGGGGGATTCACGCAACGAACTCAGGGAGGCCCGTGGGGGGCCACACGTGAGGGGAACAAGCGTTGTCCGCCGCCAAGACGCCGCCGCATCATTCCAGGGGGCTCTCCGCGGAATGATGCAATGGGGACCGGAGGGGAATCGGGGGGAAAGCCGGGGAAAAACGCGGTGACATGGGTCACCGCGTTTTTCGTTTTGCAAGGATCGATGCCGTCACGCCTTGATCTCAACCGACTGGACCACAAAGCCTGCTGAGCGTGACCACGCGTTGATCTGCTCGTTCCCAAACACGTTTGACTCATCTTGGTACAGCAAGCGATACTGACCCGAAGCCAACTGCACCTGCCATTGGCTCGTTGACCCGCGTCCGTATCGGCATAGCACATGCAGCACTCGACGAACCGGTTCGTTCACGGGCTCACCAGCTATCTGCACGCACGTCGTGCCCTTGAACTCACACCACACGGGCGTCCGCTTCGCCACACGACGCGTCGCAAGAATCGGCGGCACGAACGTGAATAGCCAAATCGGCACGATCAACACGCTCACAACCGCAAAGCCCACCGTCGCCCACGTACCCCTCCCCACCATGACGAAGCCAAAGCAAGCAAGCACAGTGAACAGAATGAGCAGCATCAGCGTCGCCCACGCCATGGCGACGCGCGTCTTCATCACGTCAATGCACAACGCATGCGACTCGCCGTCTGACTTCATGCAAAATCTCAGTCGTGGGCTCACGCCCATGGCGCCGTGCGAGAAACTGCTCGGCACGGGCAGTTTCGTCGGCTTGTCACTCACCTCACTCACGCCCCGCTCCGCAAGTGCGCAATCACCACCTTGATCTCTTCGTAACTCACCTTGCCCTCAAGGTGCTCCCAAATCGGTCGCAGGCGCGAGCCTCCCACTTCATCCAGCGCGGTTTCCACACGCTTGTACGTCGCATCATCCACCCAAGGCTCCACGCTCGCCGGCTTGGTCTGCTCAATCCATAAGCACAAGTGGTCGCATGTCGCGCTCGCGCTCAAGGCCAATCGCTCCGCAGCCCGCGCCAGCGGAATGCCCTGCATGAAGATCGCCGCCGCGTCGTGACGCAGCTTCTTGGGCTTGGGCTCGATCTGCGCCGCGTTGTCGCGTGCGCGATCCTGTCCCTTGGCGCTGCGAGGCCGCGACCCCTCCGCCGCGTCAAGCTGCAATCCATGGGTCTTGCAATACAGCGCGATGTGATCAATGAACGCGCCGCCGAACTCCCGCAGCTTGATCTGCCCGATGCCGCGCACGCCCAGCAGTTTCTCTTCGCTGCCAGGCCGCACACGTGCAAGCTCTTCGAGCGTCACATCGCTGAACACCACATAAGGCGGCACACCCTTCTTCTCCGCAATCGCACGCCGCAGCTCGCGCAAGCTCTCAAACAACTTCGTTTCTTCAGCATTCAGCGAAGGCGCGAACTGCGCCACACTCGGCGCCGCCTGACGCGTCGCCCCGCGCTCACGCTTGGGCTCATACAGCGTCACGTCGCGCTCGCCCTTCAGCACCGCGTTGCTCGCTGGCACCAACTGCAAAATCGCCCCCGTGCCCCCTGCTGCTGTCGTGATCATCTCCACGCCCAGATAGCCCGTGTCGATGAGCTGCTGAATGCACGCCATCACGCGCTCTTTGGGCATCTCCTTCAGCAACCCATGCGTGCTGAGCTTGTCATGCCCGCGTTCCACGATCGTCTTCGCCATGCTGCCCGTCAGCACATCTCGCACATACGCCGCGCCGTACCGCTGTCCCACGCGATACACGCACGACAAAATCTTCTTTGCAATCGTCGTGCTGTCCGCCACAGGCGCCAGTTCACCCATGCAGATATCACACGCCCCGCACCCCACGACGCCCCGCTCCTTCAGTTCCTCCGGCTGCTCATACTGCTGACCAAAGTACTCGCTCAGCGCCGCGTGCCTGCATCTTGCACTGCCGCACAGATTTTGCATGTGCTGCAGCAGCTCCTTCTGCACACGCAGCCCATGAGCGATCTGCGCCGGCTCCGCATCACTCTCTTCCGCACCCCGCTCCATCAGTCGCAGCCAGCGCGAAGCATCGCTGGTGCCATAGATCATCACGCACTCACTCGCCAGCCCGTCGCGCCCCGCACGCCCCGTCTCCTGCTGATACGCCTCAACCGTCTTGGGCATGCCCATGTGAATCACACATCGCACATCGCCCCGGTCGATGCCCATGCCAAACGCCACCGTCGCCACCACCACGTTCAGCCGCTCTTCCAGAAACTCATTCTGCACCTTCGCACGTTTGTCCGGGTTCAGCCCCGCGTGATACGCCTTCGCGCGAATCCCCATCCCCGTCAATTCCGCCGCGTACTGCTCGGTCTCTTTCCGACTGATGCAGTAAATGATCGCCGCCCGTCCATCATGCCGTCGCAGCACATCCGCCGCTTGCTTCAGCGGGTCGTACGCGCGCTCCACGATTCGGTACGTCAGATTCGGGCGATCAAACCGCCCCACCAGCACCGTCGGGTTCCGCAGCGCAAGCTGCTGACAGATGTCTTCGCGCACGCGAGGCGTCGCCGTCGCCGTAAAGGCATGAAACGCCACACCAGGCAGCGTCTCGCGCACCGTCTGCAACTGCCGATACTCGGGACGAAAGTCATGCCCCCACTGGCTGATGCAGTGCGCCTCATCAATCGCGAAGCTCGCCAGCTTGCCCGCGTCATACAAGCGCGCCAGCCAACTCAAGAATCCCGCGCCCACCAACCGCTCAGGCGACACATACAACAGCTTCAACTCGCCGCTCGCCACCTGTGCCCGCACCTCGCTCGCTTCCTCTGGCGATACCCCGCTGTGCAGCGCACCCGCCGGATACCCGCTCAGCCGCAGCCCATCCACCTGATCCTTCATCAGCGAAATCAGCGGCGACACCACCACGCTCAGCCCATTCGCCAAAGCCGCCGGCACCTGATAGCACAAGCTCTTCCCACCGCCCGTGGGCATCACGACCAGCGAATCTCGCTTCGCAAGCCCCGCCGCAATCGCCGCATCCTGCAAAGGACGCAGCGTGTCGTATCCCCAGTATCGCTGCAACACCGCAAGCACGTCACCCGTCACCCGCGTGGGTCCCGCCACCACCCGCGCAGGCTCCAGCCCCACCACAGACGCAGATTGTTCAGACGGGCTTGTCACTCTGCCGCGAGTGTAGATGCACGAACCTTCACGCCGCGTCATCCGGCGCCTGCATGCGATCAATCGCCAGCGACGACGTTACAAGCAACGCCACACCCGCCGCCAGAATCCACGCGCGATCCCACGGCACATGAAACGGCAGAATCTGTGGCGGCAGCACATACGCCGCGATGTGATATCCCACCAGCAGCGCCGACATCCCCAGCACCAGCCGCGTCGGCTCCGTGCGCGAATCCCGCCACCGCGCCAGCCGAACGCGCAGCGTCTCCGGTGGCACTTCATCGCCGCGCATCGCCGCCTTCACATCTTCACGATGCCGCTCTTCCCGATTCAGTTCCGCTCGCCGCCCCCACACCATCCACAGGCCCAAACCAATCAGCGTGAGCGCAGGCAGCAAGAGCCCATACAGCAACACCGCCCAATCAAACGGGCGCGGCGATGGCGATATGGGTTGGAGCGTGTCCACACAAACTCACGGCGCGGGCTTGGGAGCGTCGGCCGGCTTGGGCGCATCTGCCGGCTTCTCGCCTTCCACAGGCTTGGCAGCATCAGGCTTGGGCGTCGCTTCCGCCGGCGCAGCTTCCGCAGGCTTGGCAGCAGCCGCACCCTCAGCAGGTGCCACCGACTGGTCTTCGTTCGACTGGCTGCCAGCGGGTGCTCCCGCGGTCGCCGGCGTGCCCTGCGGCAGCTTGATGTCGTTGCGCTCCAGCAGCGGCGTGATGAATGCCGTTGCCAACGCACCCACAAGCAAGCCAGTCACAAGACCCGGCACAAAGTGCGTGACAAACGCCATGCCCGAAGGCTTGGGAATACTCGTGCTGACCGGTTGCGCGTTGCTGTTGTCGCTCGACATGAAAACTCTCCGCAAAGCCGCCCAGCCAGGAACGACCGGGTGCAGGAACATAGTAGATCGGTCCGCCGGGCCGCTTCGTTGCACTTCCCGTGGCTCCAAAGCCCTTGAGCAGCAGATTTCACAATCGCTACCGCGCCGCCCGACGCATGCGAGCCACCCACCGCCCGTACTCGAGAGCCGCCCGTGCCAGCTCCCAGCGTGACTTCCCGTGATTCTCACCCAGCGCCGTCTGCCACCGCCACGTCCAGTACGCCCCCTTTAGCTTCCCGCCGGTAATGACGTACAAGCGGGCCAGTTCGTACACAGCCCAGAAGTTGTCGAGAAAGGAACGCATGTGAAATTGCCAAATGACGAAATGGCCAAATTGCTCAATGAACAGAAAACGGTAGTCGCGAAGCCGGGTGCCTTTCCCCAATGCCCAATGCCTACTGCCTAATGCCCAATGCCTTCTCGTCAAACCCTGAAAATACTCCCCAGCTTCTTCCCCAGCAACGTGCTCGCCGCGAAGATCGTCACCGTCAGCAGTGCCATGCCCCACACACCCAGTGCGCTGGCAATAAACGGCCCGTCGCCCAGTCGCTCGCTGAATGCCATGATCGCCTTCGTGATCGGATAGTCCTCGCCACGCTGCGCCAGAATCAGCGAGTCACTCACTTCCAGCATCGAGAAGCTGAACACCAGCAAGCCGCCGGCGATCAAGTTCGCCACAATCAGCGGCAGAATCACTCGCCGCACCGCAGTCACGCGCGACGCACCCAGATTGACCGCCGCCTCCTCCAGTTCGCCGCTCGTCTGCTCAAGCCCCGCCACGGTCGACCGCACGATGTAAGGCAGCCGCCGCACCGCGTACGCCGCGATCAGGAAAGGCACCGGGCTGGGCTCCGCCGCCATCACGCTCGCAAAGCTGCCCAAGGGCCCACCATCACCAAACGGCCACCGCAGGCTCATCGCCACATATCCAAACGCCATGACCAGCCCAGGCACCGCCAAAGGCAGCATGCACAAGGCATCCAGCAGCCCGCGGCCCTTCACATTCGTCCGCACGAGCAGATACGCGATCAGGATCCCAAATGCAATATCCACCATCATCGCCGCGCCAGCCAGCATCAGGCTGTTCTTGATCGCGGTAAACGAGTCCGTCGCCGTCAACGCTTCCTTGAAATTCTCACCCGTGAATGAGCTGGGCAGCACCGTCTGGTACCACTGACCCGCAGGCGTCAGCGCCGTCAGAATCACCCCGATGTGCGGCAGCAGCGCCAGGAAACTCACGACTGCAAAGGCCCCCATCGCAAGCATCGCCTTGCCGCCCGTGAGCTGCGTCTCGCTCGCCGCCCGCGCCGCCTTGCTGTACATCGCGTAGCCCTTCTTGCCGAAGAGCACCTTGCCGATCAGGTACGCCGTCACCGCCGTGACCAGCATCACCACCGTCAGCGCATAAGGCCGAGCCGAGTTCTCCACTTCCTTCAGCCCGTTGAAGACCTGCACGCTCGTCACTTCGCGGTAGTCAAACATCAAGGGCGTGCCCAATTCGGTAAACGCCCAGATGAACACAATCGTCGCGCCCGCAAACACGCCCGGCCGCACCAGCGGCAGCGTGATGGAAAACAGCCGCTTCCAAGGCCCCGCCCCCAAGTTCTCCGCCGCTTCATCCAAGGCGGGGTCCAGGTTCGCCAGCGCCGCCGTCGCATTCAGATAGATGATCGGATACAGCGAAAACGCCTGCACCAGCACCACACCCGCGACCTTCGCATCACCCAAGATGTCAAAGTCCGTCCCCAGTAGCGCGTTCAGCGCACCTTCCCGTCCCAAGAGAGCCCGCATCCCGATCGCCCCCACAAAGGGCGGCAGAATCAGCGGCACCAGCACAATCGCCGAGAAGAACCCTTTCCCCGGAAACCGATACCGCGCCCCGACAATCGCCAGCGGCAGCGCAATCGCAATCGCAGAAATGGTCGTCATCGCCGCCAGCTTCAAGCTGTTGAGCAGCCCGTTCAGCAGCCGCGGATCCTGAAACACCAGCAGCACATGATCAAACGTGAACCCCTCCCGCCGCGCGACATCCGCGTAAAACCCGCCGCGCACCGTCAGGAAAATCGGATACACCAGGAACACCAGCAAAAACGCGATGCACATCGACAGCAACGCGTAGTTGGTCAGCTTGCGAACCTGGCGGAGGGGACCCATATCGGGAAGCATGGGCGGAGTGTAGATGGAAGGCACTGGCAATTGGGCTCGGGGCACTGGGCAAAGACAAAATGGCTGACGTCTGCACTCAGCTCGCGCACCCCGCATCCAATAAAGGCGATGTCACTCACGCCCCACCACCTCGACTCTTACTTCGCACGCATCCACTACACCGGCCCCACCACACCCACGCTCGACACCCTCCGCGGCATCCTCACCGCCCACGCACACGCAGTCCCCTTCGAAAACCTCGATGTGCTCCTTGGCCGCCCCCTCAAGCTCGACCTCGCACACCTGCACGACAAGCTCGTCACCCAGCGACGAGGCGGCTACTGCTTCGAGCAAAACTCCTACCTGCTCGAAGTCTTCACCACGCTGGGCTTCACCGTCACACCCCTCGCCGCCCGCGTGCGCCTCGGCTCGACGCGCGACATCACCCCGCCCCGTACGCACATCTGCCTGCAAGTCGATATCGCCGGCGTCCCCTGGCTCACTGACTGCGGCGTGGGCAGCGCAACCCCCGTCGGCCCCCTCCGCCTCGACACCGCCGACCCCCAGCCGACATCCCACGAAACCCATCGCATCATCTGGGAAGGCGGCAAGCGCTTCCACCAAGTCTGGTTCGCCGATGCAGCCAAACCCGCCGGCGGCACATGGACCGACGTCTACGAGTTCACGGGCGAGTCCATGCCCCTCATCGATCGCGAGATCGCCAACTGGTGGACGAGCACGCACCCCGAAAGCAAATTCCACAACAACGTCCTCGTCGCCCGCGTGGGCGAAAACGGCACGCGCCGCGGTATCCAGAATCGCCAGTACATCCATCGCAAGGCCGGCGAGATCATCGCTTCACGCGACATCGCCCATCACGACGAACTCATTGCGCTGCTCGCCAGCGAGTTTGGCATCTCGCTTCCCGCAGGCAGCCGCATCGCCGCAACCAATCTCGTGTGGTGATGCCTCGCATCGACTCATGGCAAAATGCACATCGCATCGCCGTACGAATAGAACCGGTAGTTGTGCTCCAGCGCCGTGCGGTAGTACCGCTTCAGCCGCTCCACGCCCGATTCACTCCCCACATCGCCCAGCAAACTCGCGATCATCGCCATCAGCGTGCTCTTGGGTAAGTGAAAGTTGGTCACCATCGCATCCGTCCAGTGCCACTCATACCCCGGCGCGATCAGTATGTTCGTATCCAGCCAGTCTGATGGATGATCCGCCAGTCTCGCGTAGCTCTCCACCGTGCGGGCTGCAGTGGTCCCCACGCACAGCACGCGATTGCCCGCCGCTCGCGTCGCCAAAATGCGTTGCCGCACCGCCGCATCCATGTAGCACCGCTCAGTGTGCATCGCATGCTGCTCGATGTACTCACTCTCCACCGTCTTGAATGTGCCCAGCCCCACATGCAGCGTCACTTCCTCTCGCTGCACGCCTTGCGTTGCAAGTTTGTCCAAAAGTTCCGGCGTGAAGTGCAGCCCCGCCGTCGGCGCCGCCACCGATCCCTGCGCCGTCTGCAGACTCTCGCGCGGATCAACCTGCTTCACCGCTTTGTCATCATGCGCGTACACCGTCTGATACCGCGACTTGTCATAGTCCTGTGACTTGTCTTGCCCGCTGTGCTTGCGCGCTCGCACGATATAAGGCGGCAGTGGCGGCCGGCCAATCGCGTCCAGCAACTGCGTGTCGTGCGTCTCGCCTTCGCGCAGCGCCTCACCCGTGTCACGCTCAATCGCCACCAGCCACGCGCCCATCTCGCGCGGGTCCTTGCTCAGCAGTCGCAGGCGTAGCCCGCTGGGCGTGTCATCCGCGCGATGCAGCGCCACGTACACGCCTTCTTTCATCCGCTTGCCCTGCAGCAGCACGCCCAACGTCCGCGCGCCGTCAATCACCGGTCCAGATCCCAAGTACAAGCCTTCCACACGCCCGCCCGTATCCGCTCGCACGCCCTCAAACCGCGCCTGCATCACCTTCGTTGCATTCACGATCATGCAGTCGCCCGCCTCGAGCAGCAGGGGCAGATCGCGCACCCGCATGTGTTCCACGTAGTGCGGATCACCGCGCCGCACAACAAGTAGCTTCGCGCTGTCACGCGGCTCCGCAGGGGTGGTCGCGATCGCGCTCTCAGGCAGGTTGTAATCCAGATCGCTTGTGCGCAGCATGCACAGCATTCTTGCGTCGCTTTCGTTCGCGAAATCAGGCTTTGTGTATCACTTGGTCCACACTTCGCCCAGACCCCGCCCCACTACGCGGCCTGCCTGATCCCCTGCTATCGCGAGCAGACGACGGAGCGGCTCATCGACTGGCTCATCACTTAGCTCAAACGTGCTGTGATGCATCGGCAGCAGATACGCGCCACCCGCCTCATTATGCATGCGCCACACTTGTTCCGGGCTGGCATGCGCATGGATCCACGGGTCATACGCGCCAATCCCGAAGATACTCAGATCAACAGGTCCAAGCCCGGCATAACCCCGGCTGTCCGCTGTATCGCCCGCAAACAACGTCGACTGCTCGCCCGCACGCAAAACATAGCTGTTGAAGCCCCGATGCTTGTCCCACATCGTGCGCGCCCCCCAGTGGTTCGGCCGTATCGCACGCAGCTGCATCCCCTCCACCTCCAGCAGCTCGTCCCAGTGCATCTCACTCACACTGCCAAACCCACGCGGAATCAGCCCGCCCGTGTGCTGACTCGTCACCACCTGCGTCTTCTTGCTGGCAAGTTGCTTGAGACTCGGGCGATCCAGATGGTCAAAGTGCGCATGACTGATGAGAATCGCATCAATCGCCGGCAGACTCCGCGGATCAACCGCAGGCGCCAGCCGCGGCACGCCCAAAATCAGCGGCCCCGCCGACACACCGATGCGATGCGAAAACACCGGATCCGTCAACATCCACCGCCCATCCACCCGCAGCAGCACCGTCGCATGCCCTAACCACATCGCAGCCAGTGGCGCAGCCTGCATGCGCTCCAGCGCCGCCGGATCAATCGCCCCGCCCTCACCACCCCGCTGTAACAACGCGTTCTTGAGCGCCCTCGGATACCGCCGCGCCGCGCTCTTGGCCGCCTGCCCGCTGTACCCAGGAGGCGTTAGACCCACCATGCTCAGCAGCCGCGCAGCTCGGCCCTGCTTGCTGAAAGGCACTCGCTGCGCACCCGACTCAGGAGTTGGATCAGACTCATTCACCGCAACTCCACCCACCTCTGTGATGCACCGCGACACGAAACCGCTCTCAGAAATCCTAGTTCCGCCTTGCGTCCCCCAAAGTTCGCTCCTCCGCGCACTTTCTCCTGCCCCCAGGCCAGCTCGCGTCGGCGACCCACGAGCCGCACTTGTGCCCCAAAAACGAAAAACCAGCTCGCGCCACGCAGTGCGCCGCCGGTTCGTGTGTCTGATTTTGCCTGTCTGCCTTACTGGCGCAGCGACATATCAATGCGACGGCTGCTG
The DNA here is from genome assembly GCA_046316615.1 of Phycisphaerae bacterium. Taxonomy (GTDB): domain Bacteria; phylum Planctomycetota; class Phycisphaerae; order Phycisphaerales; family UBA1924; genus BJHL01. The sequence continues at coordinate 20,574 of JBKDAN010000014.1, read as the reverse complement.
GGCGGGGGCACCTGCATCACGTTACCGCCGCTCACCGTGTCATCACCAATCTTGCGAACCGCCCAACGCAGCGTGTCATGCCCGCGCTGTTCCGCAGTGTCCTTGTCGCTGTCGAACACCATGTTCAGTTGCTGGCCGACAGGAATATCGACCGTGAGCAACTTCTCGCCGTTGCTCGTGTCCAGCAACGTGATCGTCTTCTGGCTGTGCGCATCGCTGCGATACGACACGCTCTCAAATTGCTGGCACCCACCCAGGCCCAGCAACGTGGACACGGCGAGCACGCCAGAGATGAACGCGACTGACTTGCGGCTGGAAACGGTGTGACGCATAGGTGCCTCGTGAAGCCCGCCCTCCGGGCGAGTTGAACAACGAGCAACAGTATCGGCGGCCCCAACCAAACGCCGTGAGTTTTCGGTCACGGCGGAAAGAACCAAATGGCCCAATGACCAAATGGCTAATTGCCAAATGAAGCCCCTCTCCCCCAACATTTGGCCATTTAGTCATTTAGCCATTTGGCCATTTAGCCCTTTCTCCCTCCCCGCCCGCCTCCCTTACGCTCCCTCCCATGCCCCTCCCCCGCATCGGCCACGGCTACGACCTCCATCGGCTTGAGCCACGCCCGCCCGCAGGCCAGGGGCGTCCCTTCATCTTGGGCGGCGTCACCCTTCCCCACGACCGCGGCCCCATCGCCCACAGCGATGGCGACGCTCTCTACCACGCTGTGACCGACGCACTCCTGGGCGCCCTCGCCCAGCCCGACATCGGCCAACTCTTTCCCGACACCGACCCCCGCCACGAAAGCCAAGACAGCGAGATCTTCCTCGCGGAAGCCGCCAAACGCGTGCAAACCGCGGGCTTTCGCATCGGCAATCTCGACTGTACCGTCATACTCGAGAAACCCAAGCTCAGCCCGGTGAAAGACCAGATGCGTGCCAACATCGCCCGCGTGCTGGGCCTTGAACTCTCGCAAGTGAACCTCAAAGGCAAGACCCACGAAAGGGTCGACGCCGTGGGCGAAGGCCGCGCCGTGGAGGTCCACGTCGTTGCATTGCTCGTGCCCGCCCAGACTTAACACTCGCGCCCGCTCAATGCCACTCCCGCCTGAACACGCACGCCTATGCTGCCGCGTCATTGGTGCCCGTTGGGCAGCGTCACGTGCAAATGTGCCGCCGCCGCGCGGGTGAAAAGGGAAGTGTGGTGAAAAGCCACCGCGGACGCGCCGCCGTATGGGGTGTGAACGCACAGATCATCGCGAGTCGCTCGCTCGTGCTCACGCACGATCACGACACTCGCAGCCACTGATGCTCTCAAGGCATCGGGAAGGCTGATCTGTGCAGAACCCCGAGCCGGAAGACCTGCCAACGACATGGTTCGGGCCCTCGCGAATGGCGTGCATTGCACGTCAGGGCTGAAGACCGTGGCGGTTGCGCACGCTTTTCCGCGCTTTTCGCCCACGTTCCTCCGCTTTCCTCGCGATCACTCCGCACGTGCGGATCGGGCCCCGGTCAGAACCCCGATGGTTCTGGTTGGAAGGCTGCTGTGCGCGAAACACAGCACGCAAGCCCGCTGCAAAGCGGGCGAAAGGTTCGGAGAAATGGTTCGTTTTCTTTCATTGGTTGGCGCAGCCGCCGCGATGGCGGTCACCTGCGCAGCGGTCGCCGGGTCTAACCCGTGGGCCGACAGCGTCGTAAGTTATGTCCAAGGCGCCAACGCTGACAGCGATCACAACGTCGCTGCCAACGCGCTGGGCAGCCCCGAGCGCATCACGGGCGAAGATTCCCCCTTCGGCTCCTTCCCGGGCAACGTTACTCCCTTTGCAGCCGCGTTTGGCTTCGATGAGTTTGTCTCCATCGGCGCGGGCGGCTCGCTCATCGTCAGCTTCGCCCAGCCCGTCACCAACGACCCGCTCAATCCCTTCGGCGTCGACCTCCTCGTCTTCGGCAACTCCTTCTTCACCACCACCGATTTCGTCACGCCGCGCACCACCGGCATCAGCAGCGATGGCGGAATCGTCGAAGTCTCCGCCGATGGCGTCAGTTGGTTCGTCGCCCCCGGCGCAGCCGACGGCCTCTTCCCCACCCTCGGCTTCAGCGACGAAACCAATCCATTCGGCGGCGCGGCAGGCAATGTCCTCTCTGACTTCACCAAGCCCGTCGATCCTTCCTTCGCCTGGCAGAACAAGACGCTCAGCGAACTCATCACCGGCTACAACGGCTCCGGTGGCGGCTTGGGCATCGACATCGGCGCCCTGGGCCTCTCACAAATCTCCTTCGTCCGCGTGAGCGTGCCCTCCGGCAGCTTCGCCAACATCGAGATCGACGCCTTCAGCGACGTCACCGCCATTCCCGCCCCCGGCGTGGCTGGCCTGCTGCTCGCAAGCATGACTGTCCTGCGTCGTCGCCGCTAATCAACCATCTCGCGCCGCGCGACAGCGCAGCGCGAGACTTTGCCGATACGTCCGCTCCAACGCCGTGCCCTCTCAAGCCTCGCTGCCATGGCCATCGCCTGCGCTGCCCTCGCGCAGCCGCACGACCCCGCCGGCACATGGCCCACCTTCGCAGGCACCAACGCACGCAACGCCCTCTCGCGCCACGCCCTGCCCGACCTCTCCGTGCCCACGTGGACGCTCAACCAGTATCAAGGCCTCTCGATCATCTGGATCCCGCAGGTCACGCCAGTCGCCAGCGCATCACATGTCTTTGCGCTGGGCAGCACCCAGCCCGCCGGCCAACCGCGCGAGTTCGCCCTCTTCGCCGTCTCGCGCAACACCGGCCAAGTCTCCTGGCGCGCCCCCCTGCCCCAGTCCCCCGCCTTCGAAAGTCAGTCCTCTCCCGCAATCGACTCGCGCAACAACACCATCATCGTTGCCGCGGGTAGCACACTCATCGCCTACGACCTGACCACCGGTTCGCAGCGCTGGTCGCTCCTGCTACCCCAGCAACTCGTCAACGCCAGCCCGCTCGTCACAACCGACGCCGCCCCGCGCAACCGCGCCTTCATCACCACCTTCAGCCCCAACATCCAGCCCGGCGAACTCGCCTGCATCAACGTTGATCCCTTCGACGCGCAGCTCAACCCTTGGCAACCCGGCGAACTCGTGTGGAGCGTGCCCATCGGTCCCACCAGCGGCAACACCGCCGCCATGCTCCCGCGCAGTCTCGGCGGCAACGACACCATCGTCGTCGCCACGATCGGCAACGCGGACATCACGCCCGGCGAGATCATGGCCTTTCCCGCCGCATCCACCACACAGCCCGCGCCCCTCTGGGTCTTCACCAACACACGCCCGCAAGGCTTCTTTGGCGGCTGCACCATAGCTATCGGCGCAAGTGGTCGCCTGGAAGTCACAGCCGCGTCCTACGCCTTCAGTGGCACCATCACCAGCGCCAACACCGTTCGCCTTGATGCCGCAACCGGCGTGCTCCTCGCCGAAACCCCCACAAACCGCACCAATGCCAACCCCATCGTCCTCGCCTCGCGCCGCATCGCGCTCGCCACTGGCCTGGGCGGCTTCAACAGCGCGCCCAGCTTCTTCTGGCTCGATGGTTCACTCGGCCCGGCCGCCACACTCATCAACTCCGCCCACGACACCTGGATCGACAGCGATGGTGATGGTCGCTACGACCTGGGCGAGTACCTCCGCGTGAGCGGCTACAACGCCCAGCCCGCCGCGAGTATCTTCGCCGGAATCCCGCGCCTGCTTGTGCCCACCATTCAAGTCGCAGGCACCACCGTCTCCGCCGGCGCGTCCCTCAGCATCATCGATCCTTCCTTCCCCGCCACGCAGCCAAGCTTCATCCGCCAGCAAACCACCTTCGCAGGCGGCAGCGTCTCCCTCGCTGGCGCCAACGCCTACAGCATCGGCTCCGCAGGTCTCGCCGCCTTCGGCCGCGTGCCCGCTCGCTTCGATGTCGACACCGACTCGCGCCGCACCATCGACGATCTGTACGCATGGGAAGCCAGCACAGGCCAGCGTGATGTGACCGGCGACGGCCTCATCACCACCGCCGACCGCGACGCGCTCCGCGCCCTGCTCCGCAGCGACGAACCACGCATCCTGGAGGAACCACGATGATGCTCCCCGCCTCCAGACAACGCCGCGCCTTCACGCTCATCGAGCTGCTCATCGTCATCGCCATCATCGCGCTGCTCATTGGTCTGCTGCTGCCTTCACTCGGTGCCGCACGCACAGCCGCTCGCCAGACCGTCTGCACCAGCAACCAGCGCCAGCTCATTACCGCATGGACGATGTACGCCAACACCTACCGCGACTTCGCGATGCCCGCCGCCAGCTTCGCCGAGGAAGACGCCGGCAGCGGCGCAACCTACTGGTGGGGTCGCGTCGACGCCGACAGCAACGCGTCCGCATACGTCGATCACCGCGCTGGCTTCATCGCCGACTTCATCGATGCCGATCTCACCAAAACAAGTGTCTTCGAATGCCCAGCCCAACCTTGGGGCAGCTACCGCGCACAAGGCGCGCCCCAGCCGACAAGCACTTTCGGCTACAACGGCTACTTCCTTTCGCCATCGCGCACACCTGGCTGGGCCAGCTCCATCGCCAAGCGACCGTGGCGAAAACTCTCCGATATCCGCATCCCTTCGTCGCTTTTCGTCTTCGCTGACACCATGATTTTCCTGCAAGGTCCTCGCAACTGCGCTTTGCTCGATCCGCCTTTGCTTTATGATGGTGTCTCGGGATGGGACATCAACGGTTCACCAACCACGTCCTTCCGCCACGGCGGGAACGTGTCGCGCAATGTCATTGGTGCGACAGTGACTGCACGCGCCGACAGCAGTGTCCGCGCGACGCGCGGCGAACCCGCATGGATGACGCCCGGCCTCATCGGTTCTGTGGGCGGCGCAACCACGACCGCACTCGAATCGCACTACGTCCCCGACTGGCGCGAATGGTGAACATTCGCGGAGGTGCCGCATGAGTGTTGACCGCTGCATCTGCCGCAACGTCACCTTCAAGCATCTCATCGAACTCAGCAAGCATCTGGGCTGCGATGTCGAAAAACTCCAGGACGCCACCAGCGCGGGCCACGGCTGCGGCATGTGCGTGCCTTACATCCACGTTGCAGTGCAAACCGGCAAGTCGCGCATCGGGCTCATGTCCAACGCCCAGTGCGAACGCGTGATGAACGAAGCCCGCGCCAACAAGCCGCAGCAGGCCTGATCGCATCAAACTGCATCACTTATCGCACGCCCGCGCGATTCAACCGCGCGATACCCGCGTACGCCTTCTCCGCCAGCGGGTCCTCCGGGAATCGCTTCGTGAACTCGTGAAACTGCTGCAGCGCTTCCACCTGACGCCCCAGCTTCTCTAGGCTCGTCGCATATCCCAACCGGCTCAACTTCGCATCCGGTCGCAGCGCGAGCACCTGCGCATACGTGTCCACCGCGCCTTGCCAGTCCTTCAGTTCCTGCTTGCATCGCCCCACCACCACCAGCGCCATCGCGTCACTTGCCGCAGCCATCGGCACCGCTCGCTCCGCCTGCGCCAGCGCCGCCTTCGCATCTTCCTTCTTATCAAGCAGCGCATTCGCGTGCGAAATGATCGCCACGAACTGGCTCGCGTTCTCGCCCCGCGCCGTCTCAGCCTTCGTGAAGTGCTCGCTCATCGTCTTCCACTGCTCGCGCTCCATCGCGATGCGAGCCTTGAGCATGTAGCCCATGAACTCACCACGCCCCTCAGGCAGATCAATCAGCGCCTGCGCGTGTTCACCGGCCTTCTTCCAACTCCCGCCCGCAATTCCCGGCGCCTGGATGTAGTACTCCGCAAGCCCGATACGCGGCTCCAGCAGCGAGTTGTCAATCCGCAGCGCTTCGAGATACGCATCGCGCCCTTCTTCAGCCAGACTCATCTTGTCCAGCGTCCCCGCCGTGCTGATGCTCATGAACGCATTGCCCGCATGTGTCATGCGATACACCGCGTCATCGGGCGCAAGCTTCACGACTTCGCGCATCAAGTCGCGAGCCTTGGGATAATTGTTCTGCCGCGCCGCCAGCAGCGCGTCCGCGTAGATCACACGGTGCGACGCCTCGCCCGCCTCCCGCGCCGCACTGATCACACGCGTCGCTTCCGCCACTTGCTCCGCCGACAACACCGTGCCTGGCCGCTTGATTGCCGCGATGGCATCTTCCAGCGTCGCATACGTCACGGGCGCAACTGGAACGCTCGCGCTCGCCGCATCACCTGTTGTCTGCGCCGCCCCGTCTACTTGCTGCGCGCATGCGCACGCCGCCATCACCATCACAACCCCGGCCGCACCCACCATCCGACGCGTCACGCTCTTCATGGCTCACATTGTTCGCGCGCAAAATCCTGCAGTTACATGAAACGTGCCCTCGCCGCCGCGCGTAGCAGTCGCCATGAACTTCTCCGACAGCGCCGCTTCCACTCGTCGCAGCTTCCTTGCAACCACCGCTGGCCTCGCCGCCGGAGCACTCATCATGAGCACCGCCGGCTCCGCCTTCGCTCTCCCCGTTGACGACGCAAAGCCTGCACCCGCAGGCAAGTCGCTCCGCATCCTCATCCTGGGCGGCACGGGCTTCCTGGGCCCCGCCGTTGTCGAAGCAGCCAAAGCTCGCGGCCACAGTCTCACGCTCTTCAACCGCGGCAAGACCGAAAAGCGCATCGGCGAAATCGACGGCGTTGAGAAGCTCTTCGGCAACCGCGACCCCGACAAGCACAGCGAAGAAACCGACGACTCCAGCCCCAAGGGCCTGTCGCAAATCGCCGACGCCATCGCCGCCGGCACACGCTGGGACGCCATCGTCGACACCAGCGGTTACGTGCCCCGCATCGTTCGCGCCAGCGGGGAACTGCTCAGCAAAGCCAGCGATCAATACGTCTTCATCAGCACCATCTCCGTCTACGCCAACAACAGCATCGCCAACGAAGATGAATCAGGCGCAATCGCCACCACCACCACGCCCGACAGCGAGCAGGTGACCAACGAGCAGTACGGCCCGCTCAAAGCCCTGTGCGAACAAGCCGCCGAAGCCGCCATGCCCGGCAAAGTCACCAACATTCGCCCCGGCTTCATCGTCGGCCCCGGCGATCCCACCGACCGCTTCATCTACTGGCCCTGGCGCGCAGCCCAAGGTGGCGAGATGCTCGTCCCGGGCGACGCCAACACCCCCGTCCAGTTCATCGACGTGCGCGACCTTGCCAAGTTCGTCATCCACTGCATCGAGCGCAAGACCGTCGGCATCTTCAATGCTACCGGCCCCAACGACAAGACCGACAAGCTGCTCACGCAGGGCGAGTTCATGACCGCCTGCGCCGCCGCCGCCAAAGCGACCGGCAAGGAAGCTGCCACGGTCACCTACGCCCCCTGGCAGTTCATCGGTGAGCAGAACCAGCCCGTCAACTTCGGCATCCTCGTGCCCAACGATGGCGAAACGGCCGGCTTCGCCAGCCGCAACTGCGCCAAGGCGATCGCCGCAGGCCTCACCTTCCGTCCGCCCGCCGATACCTGCACCGATGCTCTCACTTGGTGGCCCAAGGAAGTCGAGCGCCGCACACGCGTGGGCAACAAGATGATCGAAGATGCCACAGCCGCCGGTCGTCCGGCCCCGGGCACCATCGACCAACTGACTGCCATGCGTGCCGGCCTCCGTCCCGAGCAGGAGCAGGCGCTGCTCAAGGCCTTCAAGCCCTGATCGCTCACGGGTCGCACATAGAGCCTGAGGACTTCCGGCCCTCCGCCGCTATCCTTGCGCCCCTATGCCCATCACCATTCTCCAGCATTCTGTTGTCGGTGCTCCCGCTCGCCTCGCCGCGTCGCTGCGTGACCATGGCTTCGCGCTGGACATCCGCCGCCCCGACCTGCACGGCATCGGCGCAGGCGGCGCGCCGCGCGATCTCGACAACGTGCACGGCCTCATCATCATGGGCGGCCCGCAAAACGTCACCGACATCGAGAAGTACGACTGGATGAAGCACGAGGTCGAGCTCATCAAGCAGGCCCACGCCCGCGAGTTGCCCATCATCGGCATCTGCCTCGGCGCCCAGCTCATCGCTCACGCCTTGGGTGGCACCGTCGCCCCGCGCGAGAAGCCCGCCGTCGGCTTCTATCCCATGAGCCTCACGCCCGTCGCTCACACCGACCCGCTGCTCGCCGGTATCCACTGGAATCACGACCAGCTCTTCAGTTGCGGCCAGGAAATCAAGACCCTCCCCGCTGGTGCAACGCTGCTCGCCACCAGCAAGCACACCAAGCACGTCGCCTTCAAGGCTGGCATCCGCACCTTCGCCAGCGTCTTCCACTTTGAGTGCGACAAGTCAGGCGTCGAGAAGCTCTTCGCCGAGAGCAAGGATCTGCTCAGCGGCGCAGGCGTCACCGAAAGCGAACTGCGAGTGCAGCTCGATCAGAAGTACGACGAGTACGCCCGCCTCAGCGATCGTCTCTGCGTCAATCTCATCAACTACTGCTTCCCGCTCAACCGCAAGCTCTCGGCATAAGCCCGCTCACCGCGGAGCCGCACGCAGCAACGCACTGTCCTCACGAGCGACAAACGTGGTGCCTTGCACATTGGCCACGGGCAGCAGCACCGTGTCACCGGTCTTGATCGCCACCGGATCAAAGTTCTCGCCGCGCAGTTCCCCGCTGCCGCACACCAGCATCAGCACCAAAGGCCGCTTCGCAGGTGGCTCTAGTTGCAGCGGTGCAGCCTGCCCGCTCGACGGACGCATCTCATCCAAGTCAAAGTACCCGGTCGTCACCAGCCGCGTGTGCGCCGATCCCGCCTTGAACTTTGTTGCATCACGCGCCTGTTCCCACTGAATGCACATCAGGCTCTGCTCAAGATGCAGTTCACGCCCGCTGCGACCCCAGTCATACACGCGAAACGTTGTATCACTGGGCGTCTGCACTTCCGCCACCAGCACGCCCGCACCCAGCGCATGCACCGTGCCGCTGGGCAAGTTGTGACACTCCCCGGGCACTGCATCCACCGCTTCAAGCAGATCAACAACGCCCGCACCGTTGTTCTCACTCATCGCATCCGCGAATTCAATCTTCGTGACGCCGGGCTTCACGCCCTTGTAGATCTTGGCGCCCTTCTCCGCACTTAAGATGTACCAGCACTCCGTCTTCAGGTGCGCATGCGGATACATCCTGCAGTACGCCGGACTCGGGTGCACCTGCACCGACAAGTTCTCGCGCGCATCCAGAAACTTGATCAGCAGCGGAAATCCGCCCGACGAAGTCGGCACCACATCGCCCATCAGCCCAGGCCCCCACGCCCCGATCGCCTGATGCAGCGTCTTCCCCGCCATCGCGCCATTGCGAATCACGCTGCGTGCCGCACCACCACCCGCGCCGCTCGCGCTCGTCGCCGCCAAGTCCGCGATCTCCCAGCTCTCGCCGATCTTCTCGCCCGGCTTCACAGCCTTGCCCACTCGCGCCAGTGCATCACCGCCCCACACCTTCGCGTAGAGCATCGGTTCAAACACAAGCGGATAAGGCGCAGCGTGTGGCATACCGGACGATATCGGCGAAACAACCAGCCTCATTCCCACAAACCCCCAACCGCCGCGACGAAATTTCACTCTCCCCGCAAGTCAGCCGCCCCACCCTCGCGAGCCTTCAAACGCCCGCCACATCCACCACTTCCAGCTCCACATTCGTCCGCCCCTGCCACGTGTTGATGCCTGGGGTCGCCAGCACATCAATCGTCGCCCCCTGCGGAATCTGCGTCACCCGCTCACCCCAGTTCCACGCCACGCAACGTATCGACTTTTCTCGCGCCGCATCAGCGCACGCCGCGATCGAAAATGACAAGTGCTTCCCCGCCGACCCCATCAGTTGAGGCCGCATGTTTACCTTCGCTCCCTGCACCCGCACCCGAACCTGCGGATTGCCCCGCCCAAACGGCGCAAGCCTCTCCAGCTGCGCAACTGCCTGCACACTGAGCTCGTCGACACTCGCCACCGTGTCGTAGCGATGCTTCGCGATCAGATCACTCTCTGTGATCACGCCATTCGCATGCTCTGTGAACGCCTGCGTGAAGGCTTCGAGCGACTCGCGCGAAAGTGCCAGCCCCGCCGCCATGTCATGCCCGCCGAACTTGGTCAAGTGCGCCGCGCACGCCTGCAACCCCGCATGCAGACTGAACCCATCAATGCTCCGCCCCGATCCATGACACACGCCCTCATGCTCGCGCATCAGAATCACCGGGCGATGAAACTTCTCGACCAGCCGCGAACACACAATGCCCACCACACCCGGATGCCAATCCGCGTGCGCCAGCACAATCGCTCGACGATCGCTCTGCGTCATGCCGCTGGCTTCCGCAAGCTCCAGCGCCTGTTGAAAGATCGCCCGCTCCGTTGCGCGCCGCTGATCATTCTGCTGTGAAAGCTGCTCCGCAATCGCAATCGCCCGCGCCCCCGTCGCCGTCGTGAGCAGTTCCACCGCCTCGCGCGCATGCCCCATGCGCCCGCACGCGTTCAGCCGCGGCCCCAGCTTAAAGCCCACATCCTCGGCTTTCACGTTCTCGCCCGCCAAGTCACTCGCCTCGACCAGCGCACGCAAGCCCTCCAGCTTGCTGTGCTTGATGCGCGAGAGCCCCCACCGCGCAATCACGCGGTTCTCATCCACCAACGGCACCACATCCGCGATCACACCCAGACTCGTCAGCCCCAGCAGTTCCAGCAGCGTGTCACGCAAGTGTTCAGGCAGTTTGTTCGTCCCCGCCGCCATCGTCATCACGCGCCACGCCAGCTTGAACGCCACCCCCGCGCCGCACAACTCGCCAAACGGATACGCGCTGCCAGGCAAGCGCGGATGCACCAGCGCATACGCGTCAGGCAATCCCGCCGCGCCCTCTGCAGGAAGGTTGTGGTGATCCGTAATGATCAGATCCTTCACCGCCTGCTTCACCACCCGCGCCGGCTCCACCGCCGTAATGCCGCAGTCCACACTCACGATCAGGTCCGCACCCTGACGCATCAGCTCCTGCAGACTCTCGCCGTTGAGTCCATATCCCTCTTCCAACCGATGCGGCACATACGTCTGCACCTGCGCCTGCGGCGCAACCGCCCGCAGAGCATGAAACAGAATCGCCGACGCCGAAATGCCATCCACGTCATAATCGCCGTAAATGACAATCGCCTCGCCACTCATCGCCGCTCGCAGCAACCGCTCCGCCGCCACATCCAGCCCCGGCATCAGCGACGGACCATGCATTGCGCTCAACTTCGGATTGAGAAAAGCCTCCGCCGCCTCCCCGCTCAACACCCCCCGCGCCGCCAGCACCCGCTGCACCAGCCCCGCCCCCCGCGCAACTTCCGCCCGCGCCGACCACACGCTGCACAACCCGCGCACCACATCACCAGCCCCCCCCGGCTTGGCCTCCAGCTCACTCGCAATGGCAACATGCGTTCGCATCCGTGCCCCGCAGGATACGGACGCGCCCCGCCCTCGCGTCGCCCGTCTTTCGCATGTCGTTCACCGTCCCCCCCCGTACCCTCCCCCCGTGCCCGCCCCGTCCACCCCCGCCCACAACCCCGCCCACACACCGGTCCTGCTCACCCACTGCATCACCGTCCTTGCACCCGGCTCGCAGCCCAACGAAACATACCTCGACTGCACCGCAGGCCTCGGGGGCCACGCCGCTGCCATCGCCGCACGCACCCAGCCCGGCAGCACCATCATCCTCAACGACGCCGACGCCGCCAACCTTGCCTTGGCCCAAGCCCACGTCGCGCAGGCCGCCCCCCAAACAACCGTTCGCACCCACCACGGCAACTTCGCCGCCGTCAGCCACGCCCTCGAAGCCTGGCGCACGCCCGCCGACATGCTCCTCGCCGACCTGGGCTTCGCCAGCAATCACGTCGACGAAGCGTCCCGCGGCTTCAGCTTCAAGCGCGACGGCCCCCTCGATATGCGCATGAATGTGCACGAAGGCCCTACCGCCGCCCAACTTCTTGCCTCACTCAGCGAAGCTGAATTGACGCGCATCCTGCTCGAATACGGCGAAGAGCGCGCCGCGCGAATCATCGCGCGGAAACTTGTGGAGACGCGCAAGCGCTCGCCGATACTCACCACTGGTCAACTGGCGGATCTGGTGCGCTCTGTCGTCCCCGTGAACCCAGCCAAAGGTGGCATCGATCCCGCCACCCGCACCTTCCAGGCGTTGCGGATCGCAGTCAATGATGAACTGGGCAGCCTGGAGGCGCTGCTCATGGCGATTGCAGATGGCATCAAGCAAGTCTCACTGGGGAAAGTCAGTTGGCTGCGGCCCGGGGCACGTATCGCGATCATCAGTTTCCACTCGCTGGAAGATCGCGCCGTCAAGCAAGCCTTCGCCCGCTTCACCAATGCCGGCTGCACCGACCTCACCAAAGGCTGCCTGACCGCCGACGAAGCCGAAGCCGCCGCCAACCCACGTGCCCGCAGCGCGAAATTGCGTGCTCTCGCGCTGCCCGCACCGCAAATCAGTTGACACCCACCACCGCGCGGCAACGATCACGCCCCGCACTTCCGGTCGACAGGCTCCCGCCTCTCGCACCAGCTTCATTGAACTCAAGCGATCGGCACCGTCGCATGGATGCGGCAGGACCGCTCGCTACAAGATGCACGCGTGACGCGCTGCTCGGGCACGGAGGCCCGCGAGATTCACTTCTCGCTTCGCCCCCGCGCGCCGCCTGCTCGCCCCGCGCAATCAGCCTGCAAGGACGCACGCCGTGACTCGCGAACTCAAACTTGCCCTTATCGTCGGTTTCCTCCTGGTGCTGCTGGTCTCGGTGCTCATCGCTGATCACCTCTCCAGCGCTCGCAAGGCCGAGCTCAGCTCCACGGTCTCCGCCAACCCCGCCATCGCTCCCGTCATCGCCCCCGCGCCCACCCCGCTGGAGCCCGTGGTGACCATCGAGCAAGGCCAGAACGGCGGCATCAAGTTCGCCGCTGACACCACCACCGGCCCCATCACCACCCCGGGTGGCCAGCCCGTCACGGGCGATGCCATGACCGTCGTCGCCGACCGCGCGGGCGAAATCGTCCCGCCCCCCATGCTCGACACCATCAAGGTCAGCGGCCCCGTCACCATCAGCCAAGGCCCCACGCCCGACCAGATCGTCGGTCAGGACACCCTCCGCGGCAACCAGCAGTCCTCGCCCGACAACACCAGCATCAAGACCCAGATCGACAACGCCCAAGGCGTCGAAGTCAAGCCCTTCGGCGGCGGTGAGACCGTCCGCGTCGCTGGCAACGGCGTGACCGTCCTGCCCGCGCCCACCAACACCCCGCCCCCCAAGCTCGAAACCAAGGCCAGCGACGATCAGTGGTACACCATCGCTCAGGGCGACAGCGCCTTCAAGATCGCCAAGAAGTTCTACGGCAAGGGCGAATACTGGAAGCAGCTCCAAGCCTACAACGGCGACCGCATCGGCAAGGACGGCAACCTCCGCGTAGGCGTCCGCGTCAAGATCCCCGATGCCAGCAAGCTGGGCATCAAGGACGCTCCCGCCACCAAGCAGGCTGACAAGTCCACCAAGCCCACGACCAAGACCGAAACCCAGCAGGCCGACAAGACCTCCAAGCCCGCAACCACCGCAGCCCGCACCTACACCGTCAAGAAGGGCGACACCCTGGGTCAGATCTCCCAGCGTGAACTGGGCACCAGCAAGCGCGTGGAAGAAATCGTCAAGCTCAACAAGCTCAAGAACGCGAGCAGCATCCGCGAAGGCATGAAGCTCACGCTCCCCGCCAAGTGATTCGTCTCTGTCTTTCCGCGGCGATGCGTTCGCAAGAACGCCGCCGCATCACGACTCTCTACGCCGACACGTCCGACAGGGCGTGTCGGCATTTGCGGTGAATCGCGGTAGTTCGCAGGTGGGAAGCGCGGCATGTTCTCCAAGCTCACATTCCTCATCATCTCGCTGGGCATCGTGGGCTGCTCACTGCTCGCCCTGCGCCAGCAGCGCCTTCAGGCCGCCAGCGAAATGGCACAAGCCCAGCTGCGCATTCGCGCGGCAGACGAGCGCCTGTTTGAACTGCGCTCCATGGTCGCTGCCCGCATCACGCCCCAGCAGGTCGAAAAACTCGCCATGGACGCCGGCGGCCTGCGCCCCGCCACCAACGACATTCCAGGCGAGCTGACGTCCAACGAGCTGACGGGCCTCGACCAGCAAGGCAACTTCGCGCCCCCGCCCGAAGAGACCAAGAAGCCCGCCGCCAAGCCCACGGACGGCAAACCCGCCAAACCCGCGAGCCCGTCGAAGCCTCGCAAGCAGAACAAGCCGAGCAGCAGCCCCTCGCGCTACGCCACCCGGCCCGAATGATCGCACACTCCGCCGCGATTGGAGCCTCCCCATGACAACCTTCCCGTCCTCCGCCGCTTCGCAGCCGGCCCGCTCGCTCCGCTCCGCGTGGCGCAATATAGATAGCTTCAACTTCGTCGCCCTCGTGGTCGCAGGCGGCATCACCATGCTGCTGCTCGCCACCCTGGGCCGCGTCATCCAGTTGCAAGTCGCCCCCAGCCCGCAGTTGCAGGACGAAATGTCCCCGCGCGTCACCGCACGCGAAGATCTCCCGCTGCGTGGCGACATTCTCGACCGCCGAGGCCGCCTCCTCGCCAGCACCAAGTTCGCGCGTCGTGTCGTCATCGACCCCAGCATCTTCATGACGCACGAAACCCTCGACGGCGCGATCGTCGCCCTCGCGCAGGCCACAGGCCAGCCCGAAGGTGAAATCACCAAGCGCATCAAGGACGCCATCACCGAGAATCAGCGCCGCGAAGCCATCGCCAAAGCCTGGCCCGCCACGCGCGATGCATGGATCGCCGAACTCAAGGCCAAAGCCCAGGCCCGCCAAGCCGCCGAGTCACCCGATGCAACCGCCCCGGCACCCGCGCCCGCGCTCCTCCCCGGCGCTGGCGCAGCCGAGATCGCCGCCCCCGATGCACAAGGCGGCAAGATCGCCCCGGTGACTGATCCCAACGCCACCGCCGAGCCCGCGATCAAGAAGGAAAACTACGCCGTGCCCCCCCTTGGCAAGGACGATCCCTTCGCCATGACCAAGACCGAGTACGCCGATGAGAAAGCCATCCTCGCCGGCGAAACGCCCCCCAGCGAACTCGCCAAGGAACTCGCAAAGAAGCCCGAAGAAGTTCAGCCTCCCAAGCCCATCCGCTACCTGCCCATCGGCGATGTCCTCAGCGACGGGCAGGAAGAAGCTGTCCGCGCCTTGATCGCCAAAGGCAAGCGTCCCGAAGGCGCGCTCAAGCAGCTCACAGGCGTTCTCCTCGAGCGCGTCCCCGTGCGCGAGTTTGTCGCGGGCGATGAAATCGCCGGCGTCGTCGGCAAAGTCGGCTTCGGCCACGTGGGCCTCATGGGAGCCGAGTACCGCCTCGAAAGGGAACTGCAAGGCGAAGCCGGTCAGATCGCCTACATGCGCGACCGCTCAGGCCGCCCGCTCTGGATCGAGCAAGGCGCCATCATCGAGCCCAAGAACGGCCACAACATCAAGCTCTCCATCGACCTCGAGCTCCAGCGCATCGCCTACGACGAAGTCCTGAAGCAGGTCGAATTCATGAACGCCGCGGGCGGCCGCCTCGTCATGGCCAACCCCCAGACCGGCGAAATTCTCGCCCTCGTCGACATCGTCCGCGATGTTCCCAACGCCATCGACTTCCCATGGTCACCGGTTGATGAAAAGGGCCGCGCCATCAACGATGGCAGCAACATCTTCAAACCCAGCATCCGCTACCACGTGCTCACAGGCGACGAGCGCCGCAAGATTCACCCTGCCCTCGCTCGCAATCGCAACGTCGAAGATGTCTACGAACCCGGCTCCACCTTCAAGCCCTTCGTCTGGTCCGTCGTCACCGAGCTGGGCCTGGCGCGAATGAACGAAGTCTTCGACACCGAAGGCGGCCGCTGGAACGCTCCCGACAACCGCTATCTCGAAGACGTCACCAAGCGCGACACCATGACCTGGCCCCTGGTGCTCGTCAACTCCAGCAACATCGGCATGGTCAAGGCCGGCCAGCGTCTCAGCCACGAGCAGATGCATCGCCTCGTCACCCGCTTCGGCTTCGGCAGCAAGACCAACATCGGTCTGCCCGGTGAATCAGGCGGCATTGTCACATCCATGGCAAATTGGAAGGGCTATACGCAGATCAGCGTCAGCTATGGCCACGAAATCGCTGTGACTCCGGTGCAAATGGTCCGCGCCTACAGCGCGTTCGCCCGCACGGGCGAGCTTGCTGGCACGCTCCCCACACTCCGCCTCACCGCTGTCGAATCTGACGAAGCCCCGCCCGTCACCTACCGCGTGCTTCCCGCCGGCGTCGCCAAGGTCACGCGCGAAACACTCGTCGGCGTCGCCAGCGTCATCGAAGACCGCTGGATGAAAAAGGAAACGCCCGAAGGCGGCTGGCGCTACACCATGTTCGGCAAGTCAGGCACCGCCAAGATTCCCCTCGGCGCGCCGCCACCAGGCATGCGCGCTCCGCGCGGCGCTGGCGGCTACTACGAGAATCAATTCATCAGCAGTTTCATCGCCGGTGCGCCCGTCGAGAATCCGCAGCTCGTTCTCATCGCCATCATCGATGACCCCGGCACCGCCGAAGGTCGCGCCCGCGCTGAACGCTACGGCTCCGCTGCCGCAGGCCCCGTCGCTCGCCGCGTGCTCGAACGCTCACTGACCTACCTGGGCGTCCCCGCCAGCCCCCGCCCCGAAACACCCGAATAACACCAAGTCCCGACCGGGATAGCGTCCAAGATACACCACATAAACGCCCGTTTTCGGGCGTTTTTTACTGGGGAAACACCCTATTGAATGCGATTTTCTCCATCAAGGCCCTCTGAAAGGGTTGTGAAGATTTGGACCGCGCGGTAGTATTGTGCCAGAGACAAGATTGGTCGTGTGGGTTTCACCTCGCGGGACTTTGCGCCCGCGCACGGCCAGAGAGAGTTCCTTTTGGAGGAGATTGAGATGAAGAAGATTTTTGCTCTGCTCGCCGTTGCTGGTCTCGCCAGCGCTGCCAGCGCGTCGGTCACCTACACCGACTCGCAGAACGACCTGTTCAACAACGGCTTTAGCCACCTCGACATCACCAGCGTTGATGTCAGCCACACTGCCACGACGATCACGTTCGAAATCAACGTGCGTGGCGCAATGGACCCCGGCGCCGGCGGTTCGAGCTGGGGCAAGTACATGATCGGTATCGACACCGGCGCAGCTGGTGGCGCTTCCGACAACGGCTGGACCCGCCCCATCAACTGGACCGGCGGCCAAGGTATCGACTTCTGGGTCGGCACCTGGGCTGACAACGGCGGCTACGGCATGGGCGGCGAACTCCGCAGCCAGCCGGGCGGCGCTCTCCTCGACGCCACCTACACCACGGGCCTGCTCATCGGCGGCAGCACCAGCAACTTCAAGCAGACCATCACCCTCAGCCGCGCGGCCTTGGGCCTCACCGGCAATGACACCTTCCGCTTCGATGTCATGAGCTCAGGCGGCGGCGGCAGCGATCCCGGCGTCGACCACCTCAGCGTGGCCGGCCTCGCCACCACCGACTGGAGCGTTGCCTCTGACTCCGGCACCTTCGCCAGCTACACGATCCCCACCCCCGGCGCGCTCGCTCTCGTCGGCATCGGTGGCCTCGTCGCCGCTCGTCGTCGTCGCGCCTAAGCGATTGATGATCTGTCACGGACACACGTGACACTCAACACACGAAAACGCTCCGGGCAACCGGAGCGTTTTTTCATTTCCCCTCTCTTCACTTCGTGCCCCGGTGCCTCCGTGCCTTTCTCCCTTCTTCCACCTATCCTCCACGCATGGTGAATGCTGCGAAGCGATTGGGAGCGGGGTTGGTGGCTGGCGCGTTGACGCTTGCGCCGGCCGCCGCGCTGGTTATGGCCACAGGCACAATGGTGACTCTGGCAGGTTGCGAAAAGCCCAAGCCGCCGCCGCCGCCCCCACCACCGCCGCCGCCGCCGCCCGCGCCCCCGGCACCAGAACCCGTCACCGTCAGCAAGGTCTTGAGCGACCTCAAGCCCGACCCGCGCGTCCAGTTCCCGCAGGAAGCCGCGCCCGTCGACGAGTCGCTCGCCAAGGCTGTCATCACGCTCGCCAACGCCATCGTCAAGGGCGATAGCGACGCCGTGCGCGCACTCCTCTCAGGCGACGCTCAGGTCACACTCGATGGCCTCGTCAACAGCGGCGAATGGGACGACGCCACCGGCAAGATCGAAGGCGCCCGCGTCCTCCGCATCCGCGACAACGCCCCCACCGGCACGCAAGCCATGAACGATGCCACCGTGTGGATCGCCGTGCAAGAGCCCGGCAGCGCGTACGTCCTCGGTTGGAACGCCATCAACGCCGCAGGCGGCTCATGGAAGTTCGACGGCGCACCCGCCACCAACGCCACACGCCCCCGCGCGCAGGACTTCGCCAGTCTCAGCGACAGCGAGCTGACCGCGATCGTTGCAAGCAGCGCACCCGCTGCCGCTCCCCGCGACGATGCGCTCGCAGGCATGCTCGCTGGCAACATGGCCGCGCTGGCATCCCTGCCCGATGAGCAGTTGCTGGCCATGTGGATCAGCAGCGAAACGACCAAGAAGCTCGGCCTGCCACTGCCTCCGCTTCCAACCGAGATGCAGACGGCCATGGACAAAGGCAAAGCCGCGTTCGACGCAGGCAAGCGTCCTGATGCAGCCTCACTGAATGCACTCATCCAAGGCTTGCAGGCGACCGGCAAGTCGCGTGACGAAATCATCACTGCACTCGCCGCCGTCCTCGGCATGGACAAAGCCGCTCTCGAAGCCATGCTCGGTGGTGGCGGCAGTTCCGCCCCAAAGGGTCCGACCTCCGTCGGCGGCTGAGTTCGTCTCGTTCACCTGCTGGTTCCGCCTCTGCATCCCCTCGGTAACTGACCATGACTGACAAACGTGTAGCCTTCGTCACCGGCGCCTCACGCGGCATCGGCAAAGCCATCTCACTCCGTCTTGCGAAAGACGGTCGCCACGTGGTTCTCGTCAGCCGCAGCGAAGGTCCACTCAACGAAGTCAAAGCCGCCATCGAATCCGCTGGCGGCACCGCCGACGTGCTCGCGGTCGACGTGGGCGACGCCAAGGCCTTCGCCGCCGCAGTGGAAGGTGTCGCGACCAAGCACGGTCGACTCGACATCCTCGTCAACAACGCCGGCATCACCAAGGACACGCTCATCCTCCGCATGAGCGATGAAGATTGGGACAGCGTCCTCGACACCAATCTCAAGAGCGCCTTCGTCGCCAGCCGCGCCGCCGCCCGCGCGATGATGAAGGGCCGCTTTGGCCGCATCGTGAACATCGGCAGTACCAGCGGCGTCGTCGGCAACGCCGGTCAGGCCAACTACGCAGCCGCCAAGGCCGGCCTCATGGGCCTCAGCAAAACCATCGCACGCGAACTGGGCAGCAAGGGCGTGACCTGCAACTGCATCGCCCCCGGCTTCATCCAGACCGACATGACCGCCAACCTGCCCGACCAGGTCAAGGAAGGCGTCACTGCCATGATGGCGATCAAGCGTCTGGGCACGCCCGAAGACATCGCCGCCGCCGTCGCCTACGTGACCAGCGACGAAGCAGGCTTCCTCACGGGCCAAACCATCGCCGTCGATGGCGGCATGACGATGTGCTGAGAGAAGTACCGAAGCGAAGTACTTAAGCAATGAAGCAACAAAGAGACGGAGTTTTGCGGCACTCCCGCCAAACTCCGTCTCTTTGCATTTCACCCGATCACTTCGTCACTTCCGCAGCTCGCTCACAACCTTCTTCCGCTGTTCAGGCGTCAACACCGCCAAAATCTTCGCAAACCGCTCGCGCCGCTGCGCCTCTGTCGGCATCAGCGCCGCAGCCTCCCCATCCTTGCGCACAATCGCATCGATCTTCGCTCGCTGCTCCGGTGTCACATCCACTAGCGCGTACAAGTCTTCCGCCCGCTGCTGCTTATCCGCGATAAACGTCTGAAACGACTTCCCCATCTCGCGGCCTACCAGCCGCACCTCGTATACCTGCGCATCAATGGCACGCCGCATGCGATCGCCGCGTCCGCCGCGCCGCCCTTCCGTCGGCGACTTCTCTTCATCCGCCGCCTTTGCACCCTCCGCTTCGCCGCTCATCATCGTCTCATCGCGCGTCTCCGTCTGCCCACCGCGCTCCGCCGCATCACTCGCCATCACCGCCTCGCGATACGCCCCCACCATCTCGCGCAGCTCGTTGCCATGCTCTTCCGGCATCGCCTTCGCCAGCGTCTCGACAAACGCCGGCTCAAACAATGCCTTCGCCACCTCACGCAACTCACGCACCAGCGCAACCCGCTCGCGCCGCGTCTCCGCGCTCACAGGCCCCGCCGCAAACGCGCCCTGAAACTTCGCAAACAAGTCGTAGTGCTCCTGCGTGATCTGCGACACCGTCACCGCTCGCTCCGCGATGATCGTGTCCACCGCGGCGCGCGTCGCCTCATCAAGCGGCAGCATTCTCACCGCCGCAATCTCAGGCCGCTCGTCAAGCCGTTCCAGCTTCCCCTGAAAATCCCGCCGCACGATCGTCCGCTTCTCAGCGTCCTTCGC